>NZ_CP178620.1:953971-1271961 GCF_047305925.1 Bdellovibrio sp. HCB290
TTGAACCCCAATCCCAGATCAAGTTTGCATTGCGATTGAATGTCGTACCCAAAGTCGGTACGGTGCCACTGGTGCCGGTGTGCATATCAAACAGACTGCTCAGATTCGAGTTATTGCCATCCGGCCACAAAGCAGGGGATAGATTCACACCCTCCCATTTATAACCAGAAGTGGAACCGGTATTCATAAGAATCCTGCTGCCAGTGTTGTTCAGGATCAAGGCTCCGTAAGTGTTTAGTAAGCCACTGATCGAACTTGGATAAGCGGTATCAATGCGGGAAATGAACGGAGTGCCTGGCGTTGTTGTAGTGTCGACTTTCATGCGACGTAAATGGCGCACACCGCGAGTATAAAGATACTTATTGGTGGAATCGTAGGCGAGTCCAGCAATGGATGTGAAAGCCACCAATGTAGGATCTGTGCCATTTCCGTAAGTCAGGAACGGCGAGCCACCAATCTTGTTGGCACTCCACGTAGTGTTGAATTTAACTTCGAAAAGTTCATTGGTGTCGCGGGAAACAACGTAAACCGAGTTGTTGGAAGAACCCAGTGTCGCTTGAAAGTCTGTGATGACGTAAGAAGCCAGGTCTACATAGGTACCACCATAGTTTCCTGTCGTTGTATCCACGTAGGCCACGCGATTACCGCTGCGCACGTTTTGCATACAGAAATACTTGCTTGTATCGTTTCCAACATACATCACGCGCGAGCAAGGATTGCTGACACTGGCTGTAGTCGTAGCCACGACCCATTTATCGGTGCCAGAGTTATAGTTCATACTGAAGCGATTGGTCGTCGTCACACCCGTACGATGATAGATATAGGCCTTACTACGATCAGGCATCACCGCGATCCAACCGTTGTAGTCCTGCTGACAAGTCAGACCGATAGCATCACCAACGTCGCCAATGGACGGGGCAGCGCTGGTGCAGTCTGACTGGGAGCCAATCACAAGTTTCGGAACACTCGAAGTATTGTTCAGATCAACTTCGTAGTAAGCTTTCACGCGCACCATTCCGGTGTGATAAGACGGGAAGTAATAGTATCCTGATTTTATATATGCATCATAAACGGGATTTGAATTCTGCGTGCGCTCGTCACCGTTAAGTTGTGCAACAGTGCGATTCCAAATGATGCTCTTGTCGCTGATTTTGACGCGAGTGATAGTACTGCACGGAGCAGAAACAATCGTCATCTCTCCATCCGTGATATCGATGATTCGCGGAACGGTGAATTGTGCCAAAACAGCAGTTGGGCAACCTTCCATACTCATACTGCCCAACCACTCGCTGACGATACCGCTTTGACGGTCCATTTTCATGATGGCGTGGCGCAGACGGGAACCGTAATACAAGTTAGAATTGCCATCGGCAAAAACACCATTGGAGCTGGAAATATCAGCTGCACTGATGTGCACACCATACTCCAGATTACCCGGGTCACCGACCAAAATCTGCCAGCTCGAATTTTGAATTGCCGAAAGTGCCGTGGTGATCACGCCACCCTCGGTTTTGCAGGCAACCAGAACACGAATCGGCGTGTTGGCAGAAATCGCTTGTCCCTGGGGAGTCGTCGCAGGAATTGTCCAGTTGTAAGTCCCCGAAGCAGCCAGTGAAGTTTCTGTGCTGTCAGTGATCTTGAAATAGCTGATACCATCGTCGATCGTATATTGAATGCTCGAAATCGGCGCACTGGCCAGATTGATTCCAACATCGGAGCTGGCACAGTTCCACGTGATCGGCATCACTTGAGTTGGCAAGTATGTTCCAGAGCCCGACGGAGAAGTGACTCTGATGATAGGTGGTGTGCCCAGCTCCAGGCGCACGGTGTAGGGTTTCGTCAAGGACATGATGCCGGCATTATTTTTTACCTGCGCATAAACCGTGTGATTGCCCGGGGCTGAACTTAATACGTAACTCATACCCGATGCAGAAAACGGAACCCAGCCAGTACCGTTGTCGGTATTGACATCAAAATCTGTTTCAGAAAATCGCATCCATGAAGTCACAGACGTAGAAGCGGTCACCGCCAAAGTCGCATTCACGGATGAAATACCCACAATGGTCGCGCCATCGGCCAGCGTGAAAGCATCAATGACAGGTCGTTCGGATTCGATGATCAGATTTTTGATGATTGATGCCTGATTTCCGGCCGAATCGGTTGTGGTCGCACGAAGCCTTGCAGTTTTAAGGGAAGTCGGTGTTGACCAGGAATAATTAAAAGCAAAGTTTGATGCGCTCGTTGCGGGCATCGCTTGAGTTGAAAGCGTTGACCAATTGACACCTGCGTCTTCGCTCCATTCCAGAACTGTATTCTGTGAAGTAGAGGTGTGAATATCAGTCACTCGCCAAGTGACCGTCGCGGTTGTGTTAACCCGTAAATCTGTAGTGGGCGCAGTCCAAGCAAGTGTTGGTGGGGTGACATCCAAAATGACCGAGGTTGAGCCCGCAGTTAAAGAAATATTCCCTGCGGAATCCTTGGCCCAGACATAAATCGTATGGGTACTTTCACCAGTAATGGTGTGGTTGTAAACCAAGGGAGTGGCGCAAGCGACCCATGAGGTACTGGCAGCCGAGGGCGCACCGACAGTTTCTGTAATCAGAACCATCGCAGTGTCAGTACAATTTGCCACTGACAACCCAACAACCGGATTATTGGTGATCGCAGCTGTTGTCAAAGTCACGACTGGTGCCGCAGGCGGACTGTTATCATAAGTGAACGCCACTGCCGTGGTTGTATTCGGATTTCCGGCGTTATCTGCGGCATAAAGTCTTAAATATCCCGAAGCCGTCGGCGTGTATCCATTATAAGGAGAGCTTGCCGCTGTCAAAGTCGCTACATCAGTGAAAGTGACGTTATCACTGGAGTACTGAAGTTTAACGACCGCTACTCCAGAGGTTGCATCCGTTGCTGAAAACGTAAGACTCATCGCTGTGCCACCCGAGATCACACTCGGTACACCAGATAAGCTAACTGTCGGCGCGGTTGTATCCAAAGTTAAGGTGACTGAAGTCGCCAGCGTCGAAATGTTACCGGCAGCGTCTTTCGCCCAAACATAAATAGTCTTGCTGCCATCGCCAGGGGACAGATTGTAGTTCGCAGTTTGTGCGGGGTCTGTGATGCAAGTTTCTGAAAAGGCACTGGCGCTAACTGCGACAGAAGTTGCACTTTCCGAAACTGCAAATAAAGAAAACGTATCACAGTTAATCAGGCTGGCTCCCGTATTCACGCTAAGAACCGCTGCCAGTGAATTAGTAACAGACGGGGAGGAAAGTGTGATGGCCGGAGCCAAAGGTGGAAAGGTGTTTAAGATACTGAAAGTAAGTTGGTGCTCCAGTACGGCGTCGGTAGTAACAATTAAGCCACCCCCGTCATCAGTGCCCACTCTTAATAGTAAATCGTTGATGCCTTGGGTGTTCTTGCCAGGAGTAAAAGAATAAGATGCAGCACTGCCCACTGAAACTCCATTAAGAGTCCATTCGTAGGCCGGGTTGTAGCTGCCATACCAGTGGGCGGCAACGACGGTGTGTGTAGCGGCGCTCATTTCATTGTAAGTGGTTGGCGCAGTCAGAGTGTCTATATAGGGCGGCACTTGGGACACTAAATCAGTGATGCTATTCAGATTTAAATCTGACACCAGTTGATTGCGTTGGGCAGATCCGCCGGCAGCGACCAAACTGTCGTAAACTTCAGAGATGGATTCAGATGAGCTGGCCCACGGCGCGGCAGCCACTGTGGATATTAAGTCTTCGATTTGCTTATTGCTAAAGTTTTGCAGAGTTCTGATTCCTGGAAGTTGAACATAGGGAATTAGTCCCACAAGACTTGAAACATAGGTGATGTCCTGCTGACCCAATCCGGTTACAGGACGACTTAGTTTTCTTCCGCAAGCTTCAGATTTAAGAATGTATTTTTCTGCGACAGTTGCAGGTGATATTTTTGGAAAGCTGAATTCGTAGGATGCATCGAGTGGTACTGAGGCCAAAGGAGTTTCATCAACAGTGCCGTTGAGATTCAGTTTATGCAGATATACGACCTTGTCGCCAGCCAGACATGTGGCTGAGGAAGTAATACCCGGCATATGCACTTTACCCGACAAGACAGAAGTGGAGTCCTGCCAGATATTGAGCTCGATACTGCAAGAAGCCAGCAGGGTATACGTTAGAACGCCAAGATATCTGAGTAATCTCATTATCTGGTTTCTTAAAGAAAGTGCCGGATTCAAAACGTTCATGAGTAACTGATCGGTTTTAATCTGGGGAACATCCAGAGTGAATCGTCAAAATATCTTGATAAGTGACCCCAAATCACAAATTGGATTAAAAACATGAATAACATATGTGTTTGTATGTTGTACTGATACGTATCAAACAACTTATGACTCCATTATAATTGGAGTGATGACTTCATCTTTTTTGGAAGGAGGAATTCATGAGAATCAGAAATTTGGTTTTGATTTCAGCAGCCGCATTTGCGACCGCTGTTATTGTGCGAAAGTTGCTTGAAAGCCGATCAACACCTGCCATCAGCAATTTACCAAATCAACATGAATATGATGTGGATGCGGAAGATGATGATTCATTCCCAGCCAGCGATCCACCATCCTGGAGCGGCGGCCATTATCACTGAAGGACTTATTCGGCAGCCTTGCGGGAGCAGAGGTATTGAGCGTTGGGTTCGTCTTTTCGACAGACGTTTTCAACTTCGTCCCAGCATCCGCGACGTTCTTCACATTGATCTTTGGCGACCATATCTTTCATGAAGAAAAGGAAGCCGACAGCGCATATAAGTATAAGCACGACAATGATGTCGTTGGTTCGTCTCTTTTTGATACATCAACTCCTGATAAAACGTGCAATGAGAGCAATGTACCTGTCCTATCGGCTGGTTCTTGGAAAAAGTTTAATACTTACCCTTGAAAAATGGTCTGGTGTTCCCAGCATCTCGGGCTGGGTTCAGCAAAATCGCGTGACAAAAGCCTCACTGTAAATGGGAATGGAACTTAAAAGGAGATAACGTGGGGTTTGCATCTGTGATCGTGATTGTGGTGCTAATGGTGGGGTGCAGTTCCAAGGGACCATCGACCCGTTACATAATTAACTCAATCAAGACTGCGGATTTGGATGACTCCAAATCAATCTCCCGAAATGAATTTAAAATGTATTTTCAAAATCGCTACAGTCAGATTGATGCGGGGGATACTGGAAAGCTGCCCGGCAAGAAACTGTGCCCGGCGATTCTGGCTGACAGGATTTGCGCAGGTGCAGACGTCAATAGTGATGGCTATATCACCATCGATGAGCTCTATAACAGACTGGATAGTGAGTTCGACCGCGTTAATAAAGACGGTAAAGGTGATATTTCATATAAAGAGTTTCACGAGACACTGCTTCCTTAGTGCCAAATTGAAACCATAACTTCGCGCTACTTTAAATACCTAACTATCAAACCCTTGCCTATTTAAATAAACTTTCTTATTACAGTGACGGCCCTGTGCTCTGTTAGGAAAATTTATGTCTTTTGTTTCGTTCGTTTTAGTGACTCTGGTTTCATTCAATGTTTTTGCCGGTCAAATTCCTGATTTTTTAAAGAATCCATTTGCTGCAACAATCACGTCCACTTTGGTGACAGCTGAAAGCAGCAGCGCTTTTAAGCGTGCTACGGTAACTTTGCTTCCATCACGCAAGTCTGTTCCTTTGATGGAGCGAGCGGTGGATTTTAATTACAGCTTTCGTTTGCGCGTTAATAAAAAGGCGCCATTGGTTTTCCTAATTCCAGGAACCGGTGGTACATCTGAATCAGCGGGCGTGCTATTGCTGGCCGAGCAACTGTTTAAAATGGGCTACCATGTAGTGACTGTGGATAATCCATTCTCTTGGCGCTTTGCTGTAGCCGGAAGTAAGAGTGGCCTTCCGGGTTATACCCCTCGGGATGCGGCTGACATTTATGGCGCCTTTAAGAAAGTCGCAAAATCTTTGCACAATGATTATGGCATTCAGCCGCAAGGCTATTCCCTGGTGGGCTATTCCCTGGGCGGACTGCAAAGTCTTTTCATCAGCGAGATTGATCAGCAGGTGAAGGCTTTCGGTTTTAAGAAGGTTCTGATTATTAATCCTCCGGCAAATCTTTTGTATGCGGTGGAAAGATTGGATGCTCTGGCTGATGTGAAGAAGCAGATGACGGCCAAGGAAAGACAGAATGTGTCCTTCAAGGTGCAACGTGTGACGAGTGCGGTTACCAGTGGTAAAATCAGCCTGCGTGACCCTATGCAAATGGACAAGATCTTTAAACAGGAAAGATTCACTGACCTGGAAATGTCCTACCTTATCGGTAACGAGTTTCATGACAGCTTGGGCGGGATTATTTTTTCGACTCAGCAGGTGCATGATGCAGGGATCTTGAAAATTCCAGCGACCAAGTACAAGCGCAACGCACGCAATGCGGAGATCGCAAAGTATTCCTTTTCCCAGTACATGAATGTGTTTTTGTTGCCGAATCTAAAGCGTGGCCATGGCAACGATTATACGGTCGAGCAGCTTAATTTTGAATCCAGCATTTTCCGTTTTGCAGATTCGATTCGTACCAATGAATCACTTTATCTGGTGACGACAGTGGATGACTTGTTTTCAAAACCTGCCGATATTGCGTGGATGCAAAAGCAATTTGGCGCGCGCGCAATGATTTTGCCCTTTGGTGGCCATTGTGGCTTCTTTCAATTGCCAGCATTCCAAAATCAGCTAAAACAAATATTCTGATTTTTATCAGTAAGTCTACTTAGACCACGTCACCACACATAAACCCCGATATTCTGTAGTCACGAACATCGGGGTTGCTAATGTACGAAACACGCCTGTGGATCTCTATTGTCATCATGGTCGTCTTGTTGCTGGTGGCGGTATTTATCGGTACCAAGTTCGGCCAAAAGTTTGGAAAACCAGATGCCAACTACGCAGTCCTTCCGACGTCGATTCTGGGGCTTTTGGCTTTACTTTTAGGGTTCACTTTTTCAATGTCCGTGTCCCGCTTTGAGGACCGTCAGAAGCTGGTGCTTTCGGAAGCTAACGCGATCGGGACCACGTATTTAAGAACTGATTTTCTACCAGCTCCGCACGCGCAGAACGTTAAAAGCTATCTAAGGGAATATGTCGATATTCGCTTAAAGCTTATGGATGACTATCCGACCGAGAATGAAGCCAGACGAATCGGGCAGGAAACCGCCCGGTTGCAAAGTTTGATCTGGAATGAAACTGTGGCTGCTGCCGGTGTGAAGGTAACGCCGTTGTCTCCGTCATTTGTGTCGTCATTGAACGATGTGATAGACATCAGTGCGCAGTGGGACTTTGTTTTAAATAACACGGTGCCTGAAATGATTTATTTCATCATCATCTTTGTAGCCGTCTTTGGAGTCTTCTTTTTGGGCTTCATGAATGGCTCAACGGGAACATCGCATCGTTTTGGAATTCTGGCTTTGGCTTTTTTATTTTCCCTGGTCATCGCCTTGATTCAGGACTTGGATCGCCCACGGCGCGGGACAGTGAAAGTCAGTCAAAGCAGTCTGGTCGATCTTAAGAAGCAGATTTCCAAGTAATCGGGTGACCGATACGACAAAATGCTGTTTGGCGCTGGGTGCCAAGCGACAGTGCCCGTGATTTCACCAGTCAAATCATTTAAATTCTTCAGGTTGATGAAGGGAATTTAAATGAAAAGTTTATTGATAATGGCTTTGCTTGGTTGCGCTCTGCATGCACAAGCACAGAACATCGATCTGGAGCAGGATGCACCTGGTTTAAAATGGCGAACAATTTCAAATGATGTGGTTCAAGTTATTTACCCGGATATCTTTCAGGCGGAATCCGTCTATGTCGCGAATTTGGTCGAGCACTACTCAAAAGTGGTGGGGCAAACATACGGGATTCAAAAGCCCAAACAGTTTTCTTTAATCATTCGCGCGGAAAACTCCCAGGCGAATGGTTATGTGACTTTGGGGCCTCGTCGCAGTGAGTGGTTCGCCTCCAATATTTATTTTCCTTCAGTGGGCACTTCGGAATGGTTTCAGACATTGTCCATTCATGAATATCGTCACGTAAATCAGTTTGATTACTTTAACCAAAGAACCGTCAAAGGTTTGTATTATATTATGGGAGACGCCGGCGAACAGGTGGCGATCTTTCTTTCATTGCCTTCCTGGTATTTCGAAGGTGATGCAGTTTGGACTGAAACCAAGTACACAGATGCAGGTCGCGGACGTTCACCACGTTTCTTGGCGCGTTTGAAGGCCCTGGTCCTAAGTGAAAAGATTCCGACTTACGATCAATTTTTGAATGGCACTTACACCAATCAACTTCCCAATCAGTATGTCTACGGCTATGCCTTGATTTCCTATGCGACGCAAAAGTATGGCGCCGATGTTTGGCAAAAAGTCGTTTACGATATTTCAAACTTTCCGCATCCATTTAGACTTTATTCTTCCTTCGAACGTGTGACGGGTCAGGACTTTGCATCTTTCTATTACGAGACAATGGCGGATCTGAAGAAAAAGTGGGCCAAAGATGCTCCAGAGCATTTGGCGTTTGAAGACTACCGCGAAAGAATCAATCCGACAAAAGTGGGCGACAGTGTTTTCTATGTGAAGAAGACTTTGGACACCCATGCGGAAGTAATCAAAGAATCTCAAGGTAAAGCAGAAAGAATTGCAAAGCTGGTGTTTATCAAAGAGAACTCGGCAATCTATTTCGGAAACGGGAAAGCCGTCTACTCTGAATACATTCCGGACTCCCGTTATGGGCACAAAGGGTCCACAGACCTGGTGGTTCTTGATCTGAATACGGGATCAAAAAGCACAATCGCACGGGGACTGCGCATCTATAATCCTAAATTCAATTCCGCAGGAACCAAGATTATCGCTGTTGAATTCAACAACGACCAATCGTGGAGTCTTGTCGAGTTTGATTTGGCAGGCAAGAAACTGCAAAGCTTCACTTTGCCAGAAGGTAAAGTGGCCGAGGCGAATTATCTGGACGACGACAATGCCGTGGTTCTGGTGAATTCAAAAACAGGTACCAGATCTATGGTGACTGTGGATTTGAAGGGGCAAAAGCTTAACAAAGTTCTGGTTCCTGCATCCCGTAATAATTTAAACGGAATGTATGTTGATAAGAACAACGCAGTTTTCTTTGAAGCTCAGTACAAGGGTTCCACGGATATTTTCCGCTTGAATCAAGCTGGCGTCAGTCGCTGTACGGAATCCAAACTGGGTGCCTACACGCCTTCGTCAGATGGTGATAACCTTTACTACAGCAACATGGATACTTATGGATCCGTGGTGCAAACGGTAGCGGTGTCTGCATGTAAGCCAATGGAAGCCGCGCAACTGGTGGATTTCAAATATCTGGGCGATTCTCCGTCAGATAACTACAACGGATTCCCTTTGCAGTCTTTTGCTGATCAGGAAGTGTTGCGCACAAAGAATGCCGATAAATACACTCCAGAAGACTATGGCGATTTCGACAAGCGTTTGCTGGTTCCGAACAACTGGGGCTTGTTAATTGATCGTGGATTTAACCTAGGGATCAGTTCTGACAACTACCTAAGAACTCTAAGTCTGGGAGCTAACGTTGGATCTGATGCGCAGGAAGGTCAGAGTTACGCGGGATTGGGTTTCGCTGTTAAAAAGTATTACCCGATTTTCTTGCTGAATGCGGAAGACCGCAACCGTAAGGTTACGGACATCGATTCCAATGATATTTCTCAGTGGAACGAGAACAACGTTGGTCTGACGATGCTGCTTCCTTTTATTAAGAAAAAAGGCATCTATAACTTTACGGCGGTCTTGTCTGGCAATGCGGAATATACTGATGCCAAGGACTACGAGTTCAACGAAGTTGAAATTGCGGGAAGCAATTACTTCCATAAAACCGGTGGACAGTTAACCCTGGCTTTCAGTCAGGATGAAAAACCAAGATCGATCATGGCGCCGTGGCTTGCAAGCTACACCATCACTTACGACAATGCAGAACAACCTTCTGATTCGTCGTTCTCGGGTTACAGAACTTTTGAAAAGGGTGTGATTCAGACGCCGGGCCTGTTTAATCACGACGGTCTGCGCTTTACTTATGACCACCAAAACCAAAAGGATTCTTTGACGGCTTATCGCTTCCTGCCGGGCTTGAGTGCTTTGGGTTACGCGTTCTCGCGCGGTTACAGCTATAAAGATGTGCCGGATTATAAAAAACTATCTGCGAACTATCTTTTCCCGATCGCTTATCCTGACTGGAACGTTCCAAACTGGATTTACATCAACCGCGTTTATGCGAACTTGTTCTTTGACTCGACCGAGATTGAATCTGCAGTCTATCCGTCACCTTTGAACAGTTACGGGGCTGAGTTGAATCTGGAAACAAAGCTTTTCCGTATTGTACCAACTGTGTTGGGTGTTCGTGTTGTTCAACGTGAGTTGGATAATGAAACCCGAGTTGAACCATTCTTTGGACTTTCTACTGAAATGTAGGGGATAATATCAGGCATGGAACACGTGCTTGATAATCTTCTTTGGATCGAAGAGCTTCTGCCCCCAGGATATGACTGTCACCCCAAGCATGGGGGGATGGCTTATTATGTGGACATGAAGCTCGTTTTGATTTTGGTCGAGCGTCGCGGCCTTTACGAGCACAAAGGCATTTCCTATCCGTTCGAACTTTGGAACGGCGCTATTTTTCCCGTCCTAAAAAAAGCCCAGAACGCCTTTTTCCTAAAGTACCTGTTTTTGGAAAATCATCCCGCCAACAAAGACTGGCTGTATATTCCCGCCGACCAGGACGACTTCGAAGAACAGATAAAACAAATGATGCGAGAAATCTCCAAAGCCAATCCTCTTTTGGGTTTGCCGTTAAAGATTGATGGACCTGCGCAGGATTCAAAAGCAGCGGCTCCAAAAAAGAAAACCGCCAAAAAAGTCAGGGCCTCCAAGAAAAGCGAAAACGCTTACTTCCTGAATATCGCCAAAAAGAAATCCTAATTACGGAATCAACGCCATTCGCGATTTGATTTTTCCCTCGGCCAATTCATGCAGCCAGTGGTTGACGTCTTTTAACGGAGCCGTTTCCACTTGCGGTTTGATTTTGCCAGCAGCAATGAGGTCGTACAATTCTTCCATTTCAATATGAGTTCCCCAGAAGGTGCCTTGCACACGCACCTGATAGGTGATGGCAGAGGCCGTGGTGATCGGCGCTTGCGCTGAACCCAAGCCCACCAGCACAATGGTGCCGCCGGGTTTTACAAAATTCTGTGCGTCTTTGAATGTGGCTTCCAGCCCCACGAAGTCGATAACGACATCAAAGGATTGAGGTTCCAAAACCGAAAGATTTTGTGAATTGATCACGGTCTGCACACCGAAAGATTTTGCCATTTTCAGATTGGGCTCTTTCAAATCACAGGCGGTGACATTCGCCCCCAATGCCAAGGCAATCTGAATGCCATTCATCCCTAAGCCACCAAGACCGATGATCAGAACCTTTGAGCCCATTTGTACTTGGCCCATGGTTTTGATAGCGTGATACGGAGTCAATACTGCATCGGTCGCAACCGCAGCCACTTCGGGACTGATGCCCTTGGGAACTTTGACGATGTTACGGGCAGGAACTTTCAAATATTCAGCATAGGCACCGTCTTGTCCCAGACCAATAAAGGTTCGGCTGGGATCATTGCACAGATTATCGTGACCCGAGCGGCAAAAGTTGCAGTGCCCGCAAGGATTGGGGCCATGAACGGCGTATAAATCACCCGGTTGAAAATTATCATGAACTTCTGTTCCTTGTTCGACAACTTCGCCGCAAGCTTCGTGCCCCATGGTGAAAGATTCTGTGTAAGGCACCTCACCGTGAAGCACGTGCAAGTCCGAGTGGCAAATGCCGGCCGCGCGCACTTTTAATATGACATCTTGGGGACCCGGTTTTGGTTTGGGCACATCAGTGAGCTTCAGTTCTTTTTGTCCGGGCACATATCTCGCGGCAAACATGAGTGACCTCTTTTCATTTGCGAAAATGTTATCGCAAGAAAAAGAGCGCCACTAGGACCTGTGTTATCAGTCAGACCAGGAGCTATTTTGCAGCAAGCAGGCAAATTCTTTCGGCCAGTTCGTAAGACTTTACAAACGAATGAATTGGCAAAAATTCGTACTTGGAATGAAAGTTTAAGGCGCCCGTGAAAAAGTTCGGAGTCAGAATGCCTTTGGCGGAAAGGGCCGCGCCATCGGTGCCTCCGCGCATAGGAATTACTTTCGGTTCCACGCCGATCTCTTTAAGTCCCGCAAAAATCAAATCAATGGCTCTGCGGTCTTCACCTAAAGCGCTGCTGATATTGGAATAAGTGTCTGTGATTTTGCAGGTGATCCCAGCGGTTGGATACTTGGCACGAATGGCAGCTGTGGCCTCTTCAATTTTCTTTTTGCGTGCAGCAAAGCTGTTCAAATCAAAATCGCGAATAGAAGCGGTGAGCTTTGCTTCCTGTTGAGTCGCCGTCATGCCATTAAACCAGATATAACCCTCGCGGCCTGCGGTGTTTTCCGGGGTTTCCGTGCGATTAAAAAGACTGATAAAATCCTGCGCCATCAGAATCGGATTCACCAAAACACCCTTGGCTGACATCGGGTGAGCGGTCACTCCAGTGAAAGTCATGTCGGCTGTCGCGGCATTGAAATTTTCATAAACCACTTCACCCAGCTCACAACAATCAATGGTATAGGCAAAATCCACATCAAAGCGCTTAAGGTCCATGGCTTTGGCACCCAGAAGGCCAATTTCTTCGTCAGGAACGAAGGCCACTACGATGTCGCCGTATTGTTGCTTGTCAGTCAAATTCGCAAGCAAAGTCATGACCACTGCGACCGCGGCTTTATTGTCAGCACCCAGCACGCTTGTACCATCACTGAAAATGATGTCTTGGCCTTTGTAGGGCAAAATCTCGGGATGTTCAGACGTGCGTAACCAGATGTTTTCTTTTTTATTTAAGCAAACATCTTCGCCGGTGAACTTTATAATTTGCGGATGAATGTGCGGGCTTAGTCCCACGTCGACTGTGTCAATATGGGTGATGAAGCCAATGCGTGGTCCACCTTTTTTAGTGCCGGGTTTAACGGCCGTCACCGTGGCATTTTGATCGATAACAATATTTTGCAAACCCAAAGCGCGCAGCTCTTCGGCTAAAAGTTCCGCCATTTTTTGTTGGCCTGGGGTGCTTGGCAACGCGGCCACGTTGTCATCACTTTGTGAGCTAACGGCCAAATAACGAAAGAAACGCTCTGTAAGTTGATCTGCAATGCTTTTCATAACTATTCAGGATCTGGTGCAGTGCTGGTTTCAGTCTCTGCGCCATTGCTTGGGGCATTGCCTTCATTTTCGCCGTCTTCGCTGTCGTTTTCTGATTCAACAGACTCTTCAGGTGGAAGTTCTGTTTTCGTTTCCTTCAAAGTTTCTTCTTTGATGGAAGATGGTGTTTTTGCCAGCACTGAATTGCAGGAAGGTTTTGCTCTGAAGAAATGCTTCCACATCTCCTCATCAGCCTTGCCTTTGATTTCTGGAGTTTGCAGTTCAGATCCCATGTAGGAACCCGCTTTGGAATACTCTTTAAGACGTTTTAGTTTGCGTGGAATTTTACGTTCCCCATCGCACTCGCCCTGAGAGGCTTTTCCGCCTTCCGCAATAAAGCTGTACGCTTTTGGCGGAGACTTTCTTTTGGCCCAAGCTAAAGAGCCCGGGCTTAGCATCGGTTGCAGGCACAGTACGGTCGTATAGGTCACAAGTTTTTTAAATTTGGCATTCCACATATCAAAAATGCTAGCAGGAATTATCCGGGGTTCAAGGGAATCTAGTTAAAATAGTGGGGTTTGTTTTCGATTTTCGTTCCAGTTTATAAAAGGATAGGCCTTCGGAAGGCCTTATCTTACATTAACTTATAGAGCGCGATCAGTCTGTTTCTGGTTAAAGACGATTTTTTGGATTTTACCGCGAAGCTGGCTTGCGCGCTTTTGATCCTTGGTGAGCTCGGCCGCCTTGCTGTACATCGCATTGGCTTTGTCCGTTTGTGATCCCATCGCATAGGCATCCGCCAAGTGTTCCGCGATAATGGCTGCTGAAGCCTGGTACTGGTGAGCTTGCTCCAGCACTTTGATAGAGTCCGCGAACTTTCCTTGTTTAAACAAAACCCAACCCAAAGTATCCAGAACATAACCGTCTTTTGGATTTAGTTCTGAAGCCCGTCTTGCGAGCTTCTCCGCCTCTGGCAGATTGCGATTTAGCTCGGCCAAAGAGAACGCCAGATAGTTCATGCTTTGCACGTGATCGGGTTCCAGTTCCAGAACCTTTTTCATTTGCGCGATCATGTCGTTTTTCTTACCCAAACGATCCAGCACCAAAGCGTGACGGAAAAGCATTTCCACATTCTTGGAGTACTTCGTTAAGCCTTGCTCAAGCACGCGGGCGGCGCCCAAGTAGTCAGCTTTTGCATCCAGTAACGACGCATGCATCGTATAGACCTGGGGTTTGTCGGCATTGGCTTTCAATGCATTTTCAGTGACGTTCAAGGCCTGGTTGATTTTGCCCATGCCTTTTAGAAGATGGGCTGCGTGCACGATCGACTCGCTGAAATACTCGCTGTTTGCTGGAATCATTGTGTAGTTACGAATTGCATTCTTCGCATCACCAGTTTCTTCATAAACCGCTGCCAGATAGTAACGGGCTGAATCCGCTTTCGGGAATTGATTGATAATATCGTTAAGTTTTGCAACAGCCTGGTTGTATTGCTTTTGCTCAACCAGGATCAGGGCCATCTTTAGCAGCATCTGCTGGGATGGAAGTGTGTTTGCCACGATCAAATCGAATTGCTCGTAGGCTTTTACGTTGTTTTTGTCTTCGATGTACATTTGCGCCAGTTGCTCGGCAACTTTCGCATGAAAGCCATTCTGTTTTTGGAATTGCAGGATCACAGCGTAGGCTTTGCTGCGCTCGTTTTGCAGGGAATACAGATTCGCCAGTGTCAGCACGGCCTCTTCATAATCAGGTTTGATTTGCAGAGCCTTCTTAATAGCTTTTTCAGCTAAAACTTGATTTTCAGAACCCTTTTGATCCAAGTACATCAGACCAATGTAATAGTGAACCTCTTCCGGGCGTTCCAAACCTGGTTTTTTAAGCAAAGACAAGTATTGTTGCTCGGCCTTTTTGTAATCTCTTTTATCAGAATACAAAGCACCGATCAGGATCGGGGCCTCTTGATTCTTGGGATTGATACGAAGTACTGCATTGTATTCAGCAATGGCTTTGTCGTGGGCTTTATCAGCCGTATACAGACGCGCCAACACCAAATGTGGATCAATGCTGTTTGGATCTATTTGAACACCGATTTCAGCATGGCGAATTGCTTCAGGAAGCTTATCTACTTTTAAGTATTCGGCCGCCAGGCGCATGTGCACTGTTGAAGAGTTCGTATCCAGGGTTGCGACCTTTTCGAATTCTTTGATAGCGCGTGTGGCTTTGCCTTCACGGCTGTACATTTCACCGACGATGAATTGATAGTCCGCCTGGGCGCGAATATTTAAGGGATCTGTGGCTGACGTCGGAGCGACGATGCTTTGAACTTGTTGTTTTATTGGTAAACCCGCGCAAGCGGTAAGTGTGAGCAATAGACCAATACTCGCAGTGTTTTTCATGAATAAAAGCATCTGTTCTCCTTGTCAGGATACAGTGTAAATAACTTTGCTGATTTATAATAAATTTGTTGAAGATCGAGGGAAGGTCTCGTCTTTTATCTAAGTATCACAAGCCTAAAACTAGCCATAGATGCGGGTTTTGGGTGTTTCACAATTTGAATGAAAGGATGTTTCGTTTAAAGTTGGCGCCTCAATGCTCTCAACCTAGAACTGATATTCAAGTCCGGCACCTAAGCTGTCATTGGTTAACATCAAACCCGCAGCCCAAGACCATCGCGGAGAATACATAAGTGACAATTCGTATTCAACTTCGTGATCGCCATTGTGGTCTCCAGGACGCCAAGTAAGATCTAAATCGGAAAAGACCATCTTAGTCCACTGAAATTTGCGCTCGAGATCCAGACGGAATTGACCTTCGTGGTTAAGAATGAAGTTGGTTTCAATCATCATTGGCCAGAAATAGCCAACACCAATTACTGCGTGGGCTTCGTTGCCATACGATGTGCCGCCTAAGATAAGATTGGTCCACTTATCGAACCATCGTCTATAGAATAAATCGGCTTCGTAATCCCATTGCTCTTTAAAATCGTAATTGAAATTTTCTCCTTCAATATTTGCACCTTCAACGCGGGCAGAAAACTCATTCCAACTTTGGGAGACTCTAAAGTTTCCCTCTAAGTGATTTGATGAAAGCTCCGCCTTGCCGTAAGTGTACCAAGGATCTTCCAAGTGGTGATCGTGCTTGTCATAAAGAGACATTTCACCCTCAGGTTGAAAATTGGAATAGCGTATGACCCGGGCCATACCAGCAACCATGTGATAAAGGTTATGGCAGTGAAGCATCCATTGGCCCACTTCATCTGTATAAAACTCAATTGTACGGCTTTGCATAGGAGGAACATCAACTGTATGTTTCCACGGAGAGTACTGACCATTTTCGTTTAAGACGCGGAAGAAGTGTCCATGCAAGTGCATCGGGTGGTGCATCATGCTATCATTTTGAAAAACGATGCGCACTATTTCGCCGGGGTTCACCGTCAGCAGTCGGTCTTCGCTGATCGTTTTCCCATTAATATGCCAGACATAGCGCCGCATATCTCCGTCTAAGACAAGTTTAAGATTATGGATTTTGGCGTCTTTTGGAGAATTGATCGGTGTCAGAGCCTTGATTTTATCGACGGTAAGGGATTCGGTCACCTTTACATCAGTTGCAGGTTTGGATTCCGTGTGGCCGGCGCCGTGATCCGTCCCGTGAGTCATTCCGTGATGCATTTGATGTGACGGGGGCTCCACAATCGGTTTGCTGTGATCGGTACTGTGATCCGTTCCTGCCATGGAATGGTCCATGGTGGCATAAAGGTCAGGTTTTGGTACATCGCGAGCCAAAACCTTTTCCCCCATTCCAATAAAGGCCGAGGCGTGACCCGTACCATCCTGAACCGTGGCACGTAATTCATAGTTCTTATGCGCAGGAACAGTAAATAAAACGTCGTAAGTTTCGGCCATACCCATCAATAGTTCATTAGCTTGAATTGGTTCAATGTCATTACCATCGGCAGAAACAACATTCATGGGGATACCCCCAAGGGAGACGTGAAAATAACTGGATGATGAAGCATTGATAATGCGAAGACGTACTTTTTCTCTTGGATGGGCTTCGATAAGTTGTGATTCTCTTTTGCCATTGATTAAAAAAGCATCGTATCCCACGTCGGAAAGGTCCATACCTCCCATGCGAGTCCATTCGTTTTTTAGCTGGTTGTTTAGTTTGTCCTGGCTTGCAGCTTCTCCGTACGAACGAAGAGTGCCTTTTTTATAAAGATAGTAGTCGCCGTCTTTTTTTAGATTGCGCAGAATTCTGTCAGCATTTTCATCAGACCAATCACTGATCACTACAACAGCGTCTTTATCCGCTTTAATAGTTTCCTTTTTTGGATGAATAACGATGGCACCAAAAACTCCCTTTTGTTCCTGAAGCATAGTATGGGAATGGTACCAATAGGTCCCGTTTTGTCGAATGGGGAATTTGAAGGTGCGGGACTTGCCAGGATAAATGGGTGGAGTGTTTACAAAGGGCACCCCATCTTCCAAAGGTGGAAGCAGTATTCCATGCCAATGCAAAGAGACATCTTCATTGGCATTCTTTAATTCGTTACGCACAGTAATTTCCGCATCATCGCCCTCAGTAAACTCCAAGGTCGGCGCCGGAATCCCACCGTTCACCGTGAGGGCGAAATCAACATCCTTTTTGCCGCTCATGTTCACGGTTTGATTTCTAATCACGAGTTCATATTTGACGGTCTTTGCTATGCCTGAGAAGGGGAGTGAAAGTATTGAAACTAAAGTGAGGATCCATAAGTGATTCATAGCATGCCCTTTTTTATTACTATGTCGGACGAAGACATTTTGTGACAGTTCTATGAAAAATACCGTCAGATTACAGATGTGCTAAAAGCCCGTTTTAGATTTCCACCTTGGTGCCTAGGCCGATGGAGTGGCTATCGATAACGGAAATATGTACCGTAGCGTACTCGGGCTCTCCTCCCCAAGACCCTGTACTTTCTACTCATCCGCCATTTCGAGTTTTAAGTCGAAACGGTATGTTTCGATCTGCTATTGCGCTTTTGGGGGGAGTCTAATATTACCTCTCTCCATGACGCAGCTTAAAGACATTCTAAGACTGACATATAAAAAGCGCTATAGCTTGAATCCCAAGTATTCGCAGAACGCGTTTGCCCGGGATTTGGGGGTTAGCCCCACAGCCTTGTCGCAGTTCCTTTCAAACAAAAGGGATCTTGCGCCAAGAAACGTGGTGCGCGTGGTGGAAGCCTTGGGTCTGCCTTTTAATATTGCCCAGGAAAAGCGCGAATCAGACACATCACACTTTGGAGCAAAGCTTGATGTCGACGTGTTTTCCTTGATCGCTGAATGGCATCACTTTGGAATCTTAAATCTGGTTGAGGTTAGTTCCATCAAATCTGCTGGCGATATTTCCAAACGCTTGGGTATTTCAGAGAAAACAGCAGAAGAAGCTTTAACCCGACTTATGGAGTTGGGCATGCTGGAAAGAAGTCAGAAGGTTTATAAAAGAACCGGTAAGACCCTGGATGCCGGAACGGATATTCCGTCTGCAGCTCTTCGTCGCCACAACCGCGAAAAGATGGAGCTTGCCATCGCATCCCTGGAAACGGTTGCTCTAGAAGAGCGTGACGTCTCGTCACTTACTTTGGCTTTTGATCCAAGTAAGATGGCAGATGTTAAAAATGAAATCACAAAATTTAAAAAAAGAATCTATAAACTTTGCAAGTCTGGCCAAGCTCGCGAGGTTTACTCAATGAACGTACAATTTTTCCCTCTATCTAAAAAAGGATAATCAAAATGAAACATTTATTGATTTTAGCCACACTTCTTTTCGGCCTTCAATCTCACGCAATTATTATTGGCGGAGACCACGCAGGTAATGGCGGTAACGATGTTGGTATCGAGTTTGAATCAGCTTTCAACCGCGCGATCAACAATATCAAAAGAAGCAACATTCCTGGCATGGAGCGCTTGGCGCAAATGGATCTGACACCATACCTGACTGAACTGAAAGTGATCGTGGTCAATGAACCCCTGGAAGTGACTGTCGGCAACCAAACTCAGGAATGCGTGGCGATCAACTATCGTATTCAGCAAACTGTAAAAGTGAACAGCACCAAGTGGAAAGAAATCCGCAGTGAAAGTGTTAAAGAAGGCATCGCTTTGCACGAGATCCTAAGTCTTGTGGGCTTGGAAGAGTCAGGCAAGTACACGCACTCCGCTCGCTACCTGTCTTTCTTCTCTGTGGATCCAGCCACGACTTACCGAACGTATCCGGTTTCTTCGGGCGATCTGCAAATCTCTAAAATCGAAGATGACCGTGTATCAGCAGCAAACATTGTCAGCAGCATCCCGGTTGTTCTTCCTAACCATGATGTGACAGCTAATTTGTTGACGGTATTCGCTGGCGGAGCCGCGGGCATGAGTCGCATTATCTTCACGATTTCAGACTCCAGCGAAGCTCAAGCGGGTCGCGATGGTCAAAACAGTGTCACTTACGACATCACTTACGTGAACAACCCACCAACTGACATTAAATTGGCAAAAGTGTCGGAATACTTCTATAAGATTTCTTTTAATGTGGTTGCCGTGATCTATAAAGACGGCGAGTTCTCTTACAAAGATAAATTCGTGACAGCGGAAGTTCGCTTGGACAACAACTACGTCATCTCTGAAGTAAAATTCAAATAGTCAAAACCCCCAAAGCGCCGTTCTGATAAAGAACGGCGAATTCAATTATAAGCCAGGGATTTCTTACTTGCCCGTCTAAAGCTTAGCCAATGTGACATATTTTTGCATCTCCGCAGTTATAAATACCTTCAACTTATAACATCTTAGATATGGGTATTGCCCTTTGCCCGAACTATATTTGTTTTCAGAAAAGCGGAACTTAACAAACCCTCAAGGAGCTTATATGAAAACAGTTAACACGAACTTGGTACTTGCATTGGTATTTGCCTTCACAGCGATCTCTGGCACAGCTCAGGCTGCAAGCAGACCTTCAACGACTATTCTTGCAAAAGGTGCCGAAGCCAAGGCGATGTACGACTCCATGGACTCACGCGAAAGAACTGTATACTCTGCAAAGTCATACGGTCCGGTAACAAAATATAAATTGCAGAACCTAACAAATACTTCTTCGAACAAGCTTTCCGAAGGTGAAGATGGGATTGTCTGCGAAAAATACCAGGCACCTGAAGTGATTAAAGAGGTGGGAACTGACTACCTTTGTGCTTTGATTAAGCTTTAAACTTCAAAGAGATCAATATTCAGGCAGACGACTTCTTCGGCTGGGGAGTCGGCCACGCGCTTTGAAACGTTTTTGATCACTTCCAGAAGCTCATTACGGATGATTTCGAAGTCTGCTTTTGACAGCGACATCGGAGACGTCAGGAAAATATCACCTTCGCGAGCCTTCTCGCTGCGGCTGATACTTTGCAGTCGCCAGTTTTTGGAATGCATCAGATTTTGCGGTGAACCTTTTGAAACCAAAGTGCGTTGGGCGCCCAGTCGATAGAGAACGCCTTCTTTTTCCAGAAGGCCTTTTTCTGTCATAAATGCCAGCATGCTGGTGAGGTCTTTAGGTGCGACATTGAACTTGTTGACGATATTTTCAAAGGTAGCACCTTTGCCGATCGAGCAATGCATGCGAATTGCTGAGTAAAGCCAGCTCGAATAGAAGAGGTTCATTTCGCTTTCAGTCAGGGGCAAAAAGCCACTCATGTGATTTTTGACTTTCAGCGCCTCGATCTTCAATGAATCAAGCTTGGCTTTAAAGAACTGTTTAAGGTCAGTGGTTCCGGCTCTTGAGAATTGCACTATTTGGATGAGGTAGTCAGACTCCAGGGCCGTAAGCTTTAGAAACTTACAAAGTTTGTAAGCCTGCTCCAGTGAAAAATCTTTTTGGCCGGCGAGCACCTGACTGACATGGGCTTGGCTCATGTCCAATTCTTCTGCGAATTTACTGATGATGCCCCAGCCTTTGCGGGGTTGGTTTTCAATGTAAACCTTCAGGAACTCACGATAGTCTGTATAGTCAAAAATGCTCATGGTTTACTTAACGGTTTTATCTGACAACTCTTGATCAGTCTCATTTTGAGACAGTGCTTTGGCATAGATAGTGAAATTCAGACTGGTCGAGAACGATTTACTCTGGCTATTGCCACGGGAGCAAATATGCGCAAAACGACAAAATATAAAGTCATCTTCCTTGCTCAACTAATAGCCATGGGGCTGCCATTTTTCGCCTATTCCAATGAATCTATGAGTTTTAAGGCTCACAATCTGCCACCGGCAGCAAATAGCCTTAATGCGGATTCGTCAGTGGATACGATCCAAGTTAATAAATCTGTATTGGACAACGATGATGAGCAAAAGACATTGGAAATCTTCCGCTTGGAAAAGGACCGATGGCAGGAAATCAAAGGAATGAAAATTAGAAATTATCTGCAGGGCGGACAAGATCTAGGTGGCGGAAACACCTACGAGGCAGAGTTTAAATCTATTGGACAATACCTTCTGACAACTTTACGTGGCTTCGCTAACTCCGAAATCAACACGGACAAGCTCGATGTAGCGGTCCGCGATGTTAAAATCATCGCCACTAATGATCGCTTGGTTCTAAACGGTACCGAGCGCCACGCCATCAACAGTCTTTCAAAGAAAGTTATTGTGTTGTCCTCGCAAAACTGGAAAAAACTCACTGTCGCTCAAAAAAAGACACTGGTGCTTCACGAGTACTTAAGATTTTGTGAGGTAGATGATTCCAATTATACTATTTCCGGCCGTTGGGCTGCTGCAGAGAAGTTGACTTTGATACCGCCTGCGGTCGCAAATATTTATCATCAAATCGACTTGCCGAAAAGTGTATGGGAAATAGAAGGCCGCGTTGCAGGTACAAAGATGGATTTGGAACCGACAGAGATGGTTTATGTTGCCCATGATAGTGCGATTAACGTAAAGAATATGCCGGTTTTCAGGGTTTTTGTTGCTGATCCGATCCTGACCACTCAAACCGTCTACTATGGATCTCGTTGGCTTGAAAGTCTCTACAGCGAATCCGAATTGCCAAAAGCCGAGAAGTGTCTGAAGAAGCTCAGCCGCAAGGAACCCCTTATGCACTTTGTGGTCGGCGAGAGACACATGAACATTATCGATTGCTGGTAAGCGGTTCGTAGCCCGGCCTTGAAGTGTTAAGAAACAGAAACCTCGAGGCCTATTTTTCCTCTGAATCGTTTTACAATACGGGGATGAAATTTCTATTCGTCACCCGTTGGTCTTCACTTCATGCTCTGGCTTCGCAAATCATAAAAGAAGGCCACGAGGTCAAATACACGGTCCTTTCGAAAACCGAAAAAGAAGTCGGCGACGGCTTTGTCGAAAAAGTAGATAACTGGGAAGAACATAAATCCTGGGCCGATGCGATCATCTTCGATGACTCTGATTTCGGGGATATTTGCGAACGCCTTCGTAAAGAAGGTCATAAGGTCGTTGGCGGCACCAAGTACTCTGACAAACTGGAATTTGATCGGGAGTTTGGTTCGGAAGAAATGAAAGCTGCGGGACTGACTAAAATTCCGTCATGGGAGTTCCAGGATTTTGACAGTGCGATCCAGTTTATTAAGAATACTCCCGGTCGCTACGTCGTTAAGCCCAGTGGTAAAGCGCAGAATGATAAAGTGCTATCTTACGTGGGCCAGGAAGAGGACGGCAAAGACGTCATCACGATCCTTGAGCGCTATCGCAAGGGCTGGGGGCGCAAGATTCGCAGCTTTCAAATTCAAAAGTTTGTATCTGGCGTGGAAGTCGCGGTCGGGGCTTTCTTTAACGGCAAGAAGTTCATTCTACCAGCGCTTATTAATTTTGAACATAAAAAACTAATGAATGGTGACATCGGTCCCTCGACGGGCGAGATGGGCACCACGGGGTTCTGGGCAGAAGATACCAAACTTTTTCGCGAAACCTTGCAGAAGATGGAATCTCGCATCGCGGGCTATGTCGGATACTTTGATATCAACTGTATTGTGAATTCTCGCGGTGTGTATCCATTAGAGTTTACACCTCGCTTCGGGTATCCGACTTTGAATTTGCAGCTAGAAGGAATTCTGTCGAAGTGGGGTGAATTCATGTACGCCCTGGCAGCAGGGCAGGATTTTCAGTTGCGCACTAAGAAGGGCTTACAGCTTGCGGTGGTGGTCGCGGTGCCGCCGTTTCCGTTTAGTGACGATAGCACCTTCAAAAAGTTTTCCGAGGACGCTCCCGTGGTTTTTAAAAAGCCCATGTCAGACGGCGTTTATCCCTGTGAAGTGAAACGCGTCGACGGGGAGTGGTTGTTAACGGGGACCTCGGGATATTCAGTGGTGGTATCCGGGGCAGGATCGACGATGGAGGATGCTCGTAAAGAGGCATACTCCAAAATCAAAAACATCCAGATCCCCAATATGTTTTACCGAACCGATATTGGCGAGCGCTGGCATCGGGATAGTGATTTGCTTCAGACTTGGGGAATGTTGACTTAAATTATTTTGGGGGAAAATGACATGTTTAAGTTTCTATTAACAACGGCAGTATTTATTTCCGGTTTTTCAACTCAGGCACAGGTGACAGGTACCTTGATAGTTTTGGGGCCTGGTGGGCCGGCACCAGCAATGAAAGAGTGTGCCAGTGTGTTCTCGACCGCCAAGAAAGTCGATGTCCAGGTCAAAGCCGGACCGATGGATAGTTGGCAGGCAGATATTGAAAAGGCCGATGTATTCTACTCGGGTTCAGAAAATATGATGGATTCCTTCAAAGATAAGATCAGCAATCTGGATAGTTCGACCATTCAAACTCACTACATTCGGCCGTCGGCGATTTTGGTTAGACCAGGCAATCCCCTGAAAATCAAAGGCGTGAAAGATCTGGTTGATCGCAAAATCAAAGTGATGGTGGTAAACGGTGCCGGGCAAATTGGGATGTGGGAGGATATCGTCGGACGCATGAAAAGTGCGAAGGCCTTAAATAGTTTCCGCGGGAATATCGTCTATGAAGCCAAGAACACCGGTGAAGCCGACAAAAAGTGGAAAGAAGATCCCAGCATCGAGGCCTGGCTGGTTTTCAATATTTGGGGCACACGCAACGTGGAAAGCGCCAAAATAATCCCGACCGAAAAGGACTTAACCATTTACCGGTCTATGGGCACGGCCCTGTCTAAAGGTACAAAACAGAAGGAACTCGCGCAGGAGTTTGTGAAGTTTATTTCTGAAAAAGACTGTAAAGGGATCTTTCAAAAGCAGGGATGGATGTAATCGTGAATGTTCTTCGGATCTAGTGTATCTCAGAGATCAGTCTTGAGTCCAAAGCCTCTGTCTTTATACTTAAAAGTTTTGTATATTGAGCTTTGATTTTAAGCGAGGCTCAATAATGAGAAAAGAGTTTTACATCGCCCTTGTGGCTGTGTTGGCGTTGAATGTTCTGTTTTATTACTATTGGACGATCGGGCTGTTATCTCTCTTCTTTTTCGTACCGTTTTTCGCGTTGGGTATTCGTGACATCCGTCAAACTCGCCACGCGATCAAATCAAACTTTCCAGTTTTTGGTCACTTCCGTTACCTTTTGGAATCGATCCGTCCCGAGATCAATCAATACTTTATTGAATCCAACACCGACGGTCGTCCGTTCAATCGTGAACAGCGCTCCGTGGTTTATCAGCGTGCTAAGAAAGTCTTAGACACAGTTCCGTTCGGGACTCAGCACGACGTTTACAAACAAGGCTACGAGTTTGTGACTCACTCGATGTATCCAAAACATGTCAGTGAAAAAGATCTGCGTATCACCGTGGGTGGGGAGAAGTGTACTCAGCCATACTCTTTGTCGCTTTTGAATATTTCTGCGATGAGTTTTGGTTCGCTTTCCACGAATGCGGTTCGCTCGCTTAATGGCGGCGCGAAAGACGGTGGCTTTGCCCACAACACGGGCGAGGGTGGTATTTCACCTTATCACTTGGAAATGGGCGGCGATCTGATTTGGCAGATCGGTACCGGCTACTTCGGTTGCCGTACTCATGCCGGGGATTTTGATCCAGAGCTTTTCAGAAGAAACGCAGCTTTGCCGCAAGTGAAGATGATCGAGATCAAGCTTTCTCAAGGTGCAAAGCCTGGTCACGGCGGGATGCTATCCGGTAAGAAAGTGACTGAAGAGATCGCAAAAATCCGTAACGTCCCAATGGGTAAAGACGTGATTTCGCCTCCGGGCCACAGTGCATTCCATGATGCGCCCGAGATGCTGGCGTTCATTGAAAAATTGCGCGAGCTTTCTGGTGGCAAGCCTGTGGGTATTAAACTGTGCTTGGGCCATCGCCGTGAATTCGAAGAATTGGTTTCCTTGATGGCTGCTCAAAACTCATTCCCTGACTTTATCGTCGTCGACGGTGCAGAAGGCGGGACGGGGGCAGCTCCCTTAGAGTTTTCAAACTACATGGGTATGCCAGGTATTGATGCCTTGGTGATTGTGGTCGATACGCTTAAGAAATTCGGCGTTCGTAACAAAGTAAAAGTTCTAGCGACCGGTAAAATCACGACAGCGTTCGATATCGTGAAGCTTCTTTGTATCGGCGCTGATGCGACTTATGCCGCTCGCTCGATGTTGTTGGCTTTGGGTTGTATCCAGGCGCTTCGCTGTAACAACAATAAATGCCCAACAGGGGTGGCAACACAGGATCCGAACCTGGTTAAAGGCCTTCACGTACCGACCAAGCGCGAACGTGTTAAGAACTTCCACCGCGAGACCTTGGGAGCGACGGCACACATCATCGGTGCGATGGGCTTTTCAAAACATCAGGATCTAAGCCGCTCGGATTTATATAAGCGTATTGATGAGACTCACATCAAGTCATATCAGGAACTATTCGCTGATTCGGTTTAGTGGTTTGATTCTGTTGAAAATGAAAAAACCCTGGGAGACCAGGGCTTTTTTTGTTTCTGAGGCTTACTGTTCTTCGAAGGTAAAGATAGGTGAGGCTTTTTCCAGTAACACACTTACCGTTGGCAAACCCGATTTCGGGAATAGCTTACCCTTAGTGTTGCAACTAGCAGAGGCAATTAAGTAGTAACCATCTGCTGCTTGGTAAGACATCTTAACGGCAGTGATGCCATTTGTTGGAAAGCCGATAGTATCGCCATCTTTCCAAGCTTCTCTTTCGCGTGCGTAGTAGTCGACTTGCAATTGAGTGCCTTTTTTCAAGGTAAACGGGCGACCAGCGTAAAAGCCTGCAGTGCAGTCCGGTTTGCCCATATCAATTCCAACGTAGTAGGTGTTGTTGTGGTCTGGAGTTCGGGCAACGATGTCTTGTTGTACTGTTAAGGTGCCAGATCCCTCATAGTCAGTTGCGAACGATACGCTTGAAAGCAAAAGCATTGAAAGTGCGATAAGTGTTTTCATATAGAGCTCATCCTTTAATAAACAAATTTACCAAGTCGGCATTTCGATGATGTTTATAAGTCATCTTGATGCGCGGTGATATATGAATTTTATTAATTAAAGGAGGAGCTTCTTTATCTTTTATAAAGCCCGTAAAGGGGCGTTATTGTGATTATCACGCAGACCAATGGTGCTTGTTAAAATGCAGTTCGCGTGCTTTATTTTCTAAGTTTTATTTGATCCGATTATCATTGGTTAAATTCTTGAGATTGGAAACATCGGATGCGGATATTCTGTCTTGTTATGGCCTTTTTGTTTTCAGTGCGGTCTAACGGTGCAATCTGCTCGCAGCCGTTGAAGATCGCTGTCGCAGAGAGCTGGCCTTCCTCAGTGTTGGAAAATCTAGCCCGCTATCGACAGCCCTTCAAAGAAATTGGCTGTACGGTCGAATATCAGAAAGTTCCTCTTTCTCGTTCGTTGCAGATGGTTTCCAATGGTAAGCTTGATGGTGACACATATCGGATCGCGGGGTTTGAAAAGGATTATCCACACCTTATTCGAGTTGCAACTCCCATGGCGCGCTTCGGATACTACTTATATAAAATGAAGATGGCATCGTTCAACATTGATCAGCCTAAATCTCTGGCTGGACATAAAACGTGCATCACTTTTGGAAACAGATTAAGACGTCAAATTTCCAATGAGCTAAAATTGCAGGTCCTAGAGGCGGCAAATACTTCCCAATGCTTGAAAATGCTCAAGACCGACAGAGTAGACGTGTTTATCGGGCCGCGGCTGGAGGTAGAGGATCCAGCATTTTGGAATAGCAAAGACGAATACATGCGGGCGGAGAAGCCCTATGTGTCGACCAATCTGTATATTTATCTTCATGAACGGCACAAAGAAGTTGCAAAGAAACTTGAGAAAGTTCTGGGAAAGTATTTCATTACTGATGAATAGGAGCGGGAATTCGGGCGTCACCTGGTGACACCCGTGATAGCTTTACTTTTTGTTGCTGACTAGAACCTTAAAGCCACCGGTAGAGAATCTTGTCATCGAAAAGACCTCTTCAAACTTTTTCGGATCCATTTTTGCTAATTCTGCATGAACTTTTTTGTTCACTTGAACGCTGTGGGCTTTCGATTTGTAAACGATGAAAGCAAAAACAACAGTTTCGTCTTTCTTTAGTTTGCACAGTTTTGTAAATGTAGTTCCATACGGTATATCCAATTTATCGCCGATGCACTCATAGTAATCCAGGGCGCCGTACTTCATCCACGTCTTCATTCCCATGGTAGCCATCTTTTTATATTTCTTTACGTTCTTCTTCTTAATCGGAATCACATAACCATCAACATAACGAGCCATACAAACCCCCAAAGGTGAAGGTTTATTGAAGCATGGTTAGGAGGGGATGCCAAAAAAGAAAATCCTGTTCTGTCAGAACAGGATTTTCATTTTAACAATAGTGAAATGTGGACGCACTTCTGCTGAAGCTTGTTTGTGTGTATGCGTAGCTAAAGAGCGCGACACTTTCAACAATCAAGTCGTTCTTAAGCGCCCTAAAGTGGATCGATAAAAAAAGTATTTGATCAACTTGACAGACTTTTTGAGGAGCTCAAGTTATGCGCAGAATGGATTAATACAAAAAGATCCAAGCTAACAGAACCATTAACCATAGGAGGTACAAAATGAGAATGTTAAGCCCACTATCAACAGACTGGTCATGGACACGTCGTAGTTTATCTCCCGATCGTAGGGTAAATGCGTTTGACGATTTTGATCGCGTTGTTGAAAGTTTTTTGCTGCCAAAGTATGCAAGTACGGTAAATTTTCAGCCAAGCTGCGATATCCATGAGGGAAAAGATCAATACTTAGTTAGTTTTGATATGCCTGGCCTAAAAAAAGAAGACATTAAAGTTGAAGTACAGGGCAGTAACTTGGTCATTTCAGGTGAGCGCCAACGTGAAGTGAGTGCGCAAGATGGTGATGCCACAATTTACCACGAGCGTGCTTACGGAAAATTCGAACGAACTTTTGTTATGCCTTCATCTATCAATGCGGAGAAAATCGAAGCCCACTACGAAAATGGTGTTTTGAATGTGGCGCTTCCTAAGGCAGAATCAGCAAAAGGAAGAACGATTCAAATCCAAACTGAACAAGATGGCATCTTCAGCAAACTTTTAGGCTCTAAAAAAGAATCGACCAAAGAGCTAAAGGACGTAAAAGTTTCTTAAATTCTTTCAAGAGTGGCTGCTCCAATTTTGGACAGCCACTTCTGGAGTTTAATCTCCGCTAAATATTTGAAATATTTTGAAATATTTAAACCAGCTTGGATCCTAAAAAAAATCAAAGGACCTTACTTGACATTTTTTATAGGTAATTCAATTTTATTATAGAGCCCGGGCTCATCTTTAAAAGCCGTAGCTTCTTTATTTAAAATTGCCTTGGGCATAATTAAGGAGGTGTAAGTGCAAGCTCAATCAGGAATTCCGCCAAACCTACTTTTCTAATTTCTAATAGTTAAAAATTAACTTTTTATCGTCGTCAGTCGAAATCTCACGGGAGCATTCGATTGAAATTGCTATTTCATTTAGGAGGTAACATGGACTTGTTTAATCAAAGACTTATGTATGAGTTTCACGCAAGAGAACTTTTGCAGACCGACGCGCTAAAACAATACGCCGATCATGCTGTTAAGGACATCAAATCCAACTATGGCTGGGATACGGATATTCAGATTAATATTGAACCGGAAGTAAAAGATAAAAAACTTTTTTCCGTTTCAATGAGTGTTTTCGGCTTAGATGAGCCAATCGTCGTAAAAAAAATCGGAAAACATGTTTTGGCTGTTTTGCGGAAAGTAAGAAAAACGGTCATGAGACAAATACACCGAGTTAGTGAGAAAAAAATCCGAAACAGAAAAGCAACACCACCTCTGAACGAACAGGTCGCATCGTAAGGAAAGGTGGGGCCTATGATTCTAGATGGTGTCAGAATCTATGATGACGGCGCGGGAATTGATCTTAGAAGTCAGGAGAAGATTCGAAAGATTGTAAGTGCCGTAAAAAATATTTCGCCGTCAGCGGTGATCAGCGCAAGATTTCTTAAGGCAGGGGCCTTCTATGAAGGAATGTTGTGGGGGACGATCAACAATATTCCCATAGGTGCTTATAATCGAGGTCCAACAATGGCCCATGTACTCGAGAATCTTTATCGAAGAGTAAAGAAAGAGTGTTTTAAAATTTGGAGACTGAATAGAAGTCAGCTTCGCTTAACTGGAAGAAATCAAGCCAATAGGCAATCGCCATGGTCTGTTGCAAGTTAAATCTTTTTAGGAGGATAAGATGAAACAATTTGCAAACTTAAATGAATCGAAAGGATTGGAAAAAAGATATCGCGAAAATCGACTATCTCCGATCACAATTTCCGGGGTTATTGTACCCTGGGAAAAGACATTGAGTGACGGAAGCCGCTCTGAGTATAAGTTTGATTGTGGTAATTGCACCGAGTACCTCATTCTTGAAAACTCGGAAGTGCGTGATGTTTTGCCTTTTTATTGCTGGAAGGAAGTTAAGATAGTCGGGTTGCTGAATAGAACCAATATGACACTTATTCCGCAGAAGGTGATTCCTCAGGGACCTGGCGGAGAGTCAACGAACGTCATCGATTTTTCTGTGTGGAAGAATCCAAAATTAAAGTGGCAAGTCTTAAACAAGATAAACGATTTGGTAGTCATCCCAGCGGCTGTTTTTGCAGTGTTGGCTTCGTAATGCCAGAGCAAAGGTAACTGAATATTAGAGAGGAGGACATATGTATGTCGAACTAGATCGATGAGTACCGCATTTTTGATTCGTAGAACCCCGGAAGTTTTTGGACGGCAATTTCCTGGCGCGCAGGTGTCCCTTGGTGGGGGTTTGCGCGCTTAAATTTTATGGATTTATTAGAAAAATGGATGGGGTAGCAGGACTCGAACCTGCGAATGACAGAATCAAAATCTGTTGACTTACCAACTTGTCGATACCCCAACAAGATGAACGGTTGAATCGCTAAAGTACGGATTTTGCCTGAGGATTGCAATCTATGACGCGATGCGAATATGGCATTGACCCAATAAAAAAGCCCGCTAGTGCAGAGTTTGCTGCAAGAGCGGGCAAAACTGTCCTTGGGGTTTAGAAGCCGCCTCCGGTTTCAGAGCCTCCACAAATGACTCTGAAACTTGGCGTGAGCAGGGAACTTCAGACCTCGTGGCTAGCGGTATTAATAATCTTCGCTGCCGTAGTCGCTGCCTGGCGCCTTCTGGCGTTTCAGGTTCACGAGGGTTTCACCCATGGACTTTAATTCGTTTTCGTAAGCTTCAAAAACCATGTCCTCGATCATTTGCCGCGTCTCCTGGTTTAAGGGATGCGCGATATCGCGGAATTGGCCGTCTTTTCTTTTTTTGGAGGGCATCGCGACAAACAAGCCGCTGGTGCCTTGGATGACTTTCAGATCGCGGACCACGAAACAACCATCAAGTGTGATGGAGACGTAGGCCTTCAATCGATCCTCGTTGACCGGGAAAACTTTCACTTCGGTGACTTTCATAGAGTCCCTTTCTAGGTGCTGATCTTGTTGCTACCAATGGAGCCATACTATGGTCCTATCTCTATTTCGGACGCTGTTGTAAAAACTGAAGACCTAGGTCGAGGAAAGTTCTAAAAATTTCGGGTCTTTGATAGATTTTGTCCCAGCTTGAAACGCTTTCCCACTTACAAAAAGGCGATCGTTAAGCATCTTCGTCGGGACCCCGGGTTCAGGGGGAAATCGGGTGGGGACAAATGGGCGAGTTGGTTCGGGCAACCGGCAAAGAATTCAGATAACTTGCGGTAACGTGACAGTCGAAGGGTTCCGTGGGAAGAGTTCGCATCGTTAAAAATACAACTCCGTCCCGAGGTAATTTATGAAGTCCCTTGTCGCTTCTTTGTTGATCGTGTTTGCAGCCTCTCAATCTCTGGCTGCTGGCGAATATGTCAGCTGTATGCAGACTCGAACAAATGATCCATTCCTGCCAAATCTAGTTACTTTGTATGTGTCCGAAGCGACCAACACCCTTCGTGTGAAATTTCAGATCGACGGGGATGAGCGTTTGGTTGCGGCCTCTGCTGTGACTGAAGACGATAGCGTGATCCAATTCGGTAACGTGCGCCTGATCGAAGACGGTGTGGTGAAGGGCGGTCCGATCGGCATTAAGTTTTTCATCCAAAAGTCAGTCTTCGCAAACAAAGGCCAACTTCTGTGGAAATACTTCGACGGCGCTGAAGCGACTTACGCTTGCTCTGTGAATTGATTTAATGCTCGGGCTGGTTCCGTACGGGGAGGGTTTTTCTCTCCATGAACCAGCGCTTGCAGCTCGCTGATAATTCCTTTTAGCACCAGGGCCTGGTCTGACATTTTCTCTGACGACGCCGCCACCTCTTCTGACGAAGCAGCGTTCCCCTGGGTCGCTTGATCCAACTGATTCATGGTGCTTGAAATCTGCCCGATGCCGATAAACTGCTCGGAGCTTCCAGCAGAGATCTCGCTATTTAACTCCGCCACTTTTTTAATCGAAGTCAGAATCTCTTTTAAAACTACACCGCTGTTGTTCGCAATCACGGCGCCATGCTCGCTTTTGTGAACGTTCTCTTTAATCAGATCATTGATGCCTTTTGCGGACTCGGCACTTTTTTGCGCCAGGCTTCTGACAGCGTCAGCAACGACGGCAAAGCCTTTGCCTTGCTCACCGGCACGGGCTGCCTCCACCGAGGCATTCAAGGCCAGCAAATTGGTTTGAAAGGCGATATCGTCGATGACCTTGATGATCTCTTCAATTTTTTTGGAACCCTGGGCGATATCATTCATTGCACTGATCAGGCGCTCGATTTCCTGCGCGCCTTTTTCTGCGGACTCGCGGGAGTTTTTGGACAGAGTGTTCGCTTCCTGCGCGTGCGAAGTGTTTAGCTTCACCATGCTGGAAAGTTCTTCGATGGAAGCGACAGTTTCTTCTAAGGATGCGGCAGCCTCCGTAGCACTTTCGGAAAGTTGCGAGCTTGCGGCCGCCAGATGAGCCCCGCCCTGAGCAGTTTCTTCGGCGGCACCACTGATGTTGGTGCTGATGCGATTTAAAGAACTGGCCAGAGAAGTAGAAAACAGCAAACCAAATAGGCAGCCGAACATAGTGCCGCCTGTGACCACCAGTAAGATGGTTAAGTTTGCCTGGTCACGCATGGATTCAGCGGATTTTACTTTCATATCTGCAGTTGTGCGATGAAAGTTTGAAAGTGCTTCGACGGCCTCTGTATAGGTCTGCGCTTTTTTCGGGCAGTCGGTAAAAAAGATGTTCAACATTTTGGTGTGGTCTTCAGCAGTGCCTGTTTTTTGGTAGTGCAAAACCTCTATCCCGGTGTTTTTAAATTCCACCCACGCATTTTGAAGTTTGTCGTAAAGTTCCTTCTGTCCCGGAATGAAACCTAGTTTTTGATATTCTTCATTCTGCTTTTCATAGTCAGCGATACTGGCAAGCACACCTTCCACACTTTGAACTGCTTGATCATGTGGCAAGTTTGGAAGACCTAAGGTTCTTAGTTGTATGCGAATCTTCCTATAGTTTAAGTACATCTGATCAAGATGATCTAACTTTGGCATCGAGCGAGTCGCGATCCAACCATATTCAGTGGCGACGGATTTCAACGAAAGATAACTTGTAAATCCGATGACAACGCTCACTCCACAGAGTATCAACGTTAGAAATAATAATTTAGTTTTCAAACTTAGAGCGCGCATACAAGAACCCCTCTGGACGAAGATCCGAAAATCTACTTCACCTGCAATGCTGAAACTTGGCCACATAGTATCGGTGAATGTGAGAGGTACTTAAGGATATATCCGAACGGATTTAAACTTACTGATGGCACTGGATAAAAGTAGATATAAATAGTAATGGGTAGAATCATTAAAGGAATTAACGATAAAGAGCTGAACCGTCTGGTAAAGAATTTGGCCAAGAATGTTCAACGCGAAAGAGCCAAGCAGGGCTTAACAATGCAGTCACTGGCCACTTTGGCAAAGATGGCGACCTCGACGGTGTTTGAAATTGAAAACGGTAAAGTCGAGGACTTTCGCATGAGTACGATCACGGCCCTAGCCCAAAAGCTGGGTGTGGACCCCTTAGAACTTTTAAAATAGTTCGCTTCTGGAAAACAAAAAAGCCCTTGGAGTCCAAGGGCTTTTTGCTTTTACCACCTAATAATGTACGCAGACTAAGGCGTTTCAATATTGAGGATCATAATTCGATTGTTGCGGGCAACGCGCAGGGTGTTCATTCCCTTCTTAAGACTTTTAATAACATCTTTCGAGTTCGCCACGGCTTGCTTGTTGACGTCCAAAATCACATCTCCCACCGAGATACCTGCTTTACTGGCAGCGGAGTTACGAGTGGTCTCGATAACGATCGGCTGTTTCATTCCTTCAGCAAGTCCCCAGTCTTTGCGAATTTGGGCTGTGGGATCAATAAAGGTAAAGCCCAAGTTGAATGGTGCCCGTTGACCTTCATACTTTTTAGTTTCTGTAGGTTTGCTTGCGCCATCTTCGGGGCGTTCTGAAACTAGAACCGCAACGGTCATAGGTTTTCTGTCGCGGATAATTTTAAATGAAGCGGGTTTTCCAATCGGAGCATCGCTGACAGCATCCACCAGGCTTAATGAGCTGTCGATGGGTCTTTCGTTTACTGCAGTTACGATGTCATAAACTCGAAGACCTGCACGTGCCCCCGGGCCGCGTGGATCCAACTGCGTGATCACCGCACCAGTTTGCTCGCCCATACCCAGGTATTCTGCCGCTTCAGGATCAAGATCACCCAATAGAGCACCAATGTAACCGCGAGCAATACGGCCTGTGGATTCCAACTGCGGAATCAAAGCTTTCACTTCATCAATAGGAATCGCAAAACCAATCCCTTGCGCACGTGCATCGATCGCCGAGTTCACACCCACGACCATGCCCTTGGTGTTTACTAGTGGACCACCCGAGTTCCCCGGATTGATGGAAGCATCCGTTTGAATCAATGGGATCTTGTTGATTTCGGCAATGCCACGTCCTTTTGAAGAAACGATACCTTTAGACATCGAGTGACCGTGACCGAAGGGATTACCAAAAGCCGCAACCCATTCGCCGACTTCAAGTTCTTTGGAAGAACCCAACACTGCAACAGTCAGTTTAGATTTAGGTTTAATTTTGATCAGTGCGATATCCGTGCGCTCGTCGCGACCAACAACAGTGGCCTCATACAAGTCCTTGGAGTCTTCGCTAAGTTGCACTTTGATTTGATCAGCACCCGCGATCACGTGATTATTCGTCACGATCAAGCCGTCTTCACGAATGATAAAGCCTGTGCCCAAGCCCATCATCTGCGGGCGTTGTTGTTGCTGTGGGGGTTGTTGCATTTTCATGCCGTAAAGTTGCTCCAGCATATCCAGCATCGGATCGCGACCTCGCGGCATATTTTTAGGAATTGCCGAAGTGGAAATATTCACGACCGCCGGATTGATGGCTTTGCTAAGCTCAACAAAAAGATTTGCTGGCAGCGAGGCCGACAAATTCAATTTCGGTGGATCTTTGGGAAGGCTGTTCGTTTGGGCCATTGCTGGGCCTGTCAGGGAGGCCGCTAATAGAAGGAATAAGAACTTCTTCATAAACACATATCTCCTTACAAATACAAGACTATCAAAAACAACGAAAAACTCCAGCCGGAGCTGGAGTTCATTTTCCTTAAACGGAAACAAATTTCAATTGAAGATCGTTAATTAGGTTATCTAAAAACTGAGCTTCCTCAGCCGTGAGATTTCCTTTGGTTTTTTGCTGCAACACCACCAAAAGATCGATGTTAAAGCGAGCCATGTTTTTGTCCTTCGCGGACTTTCCTGTCGAAGGATCTGGTGCCAGACCCATGGCCATCACTGCGGAAGAGGCCAGCGACATGATTAGTACAGATAATGAAGCTTCCATTTTTTCTTGCATAAAAAACCCTCTTTGAAAGTGAGTTCACTTTTCAATCTGTCAAGTTAGATTGGGTAATATCCCATCAGCTTTTGCAAACGCGACTCAATTGGGGGATGGGATTTCAAAAATAAATTCTTTTGTCTAAAGCCCTCAGGATTCACAATAAACAAATGGCTGGTGCAGGCCGGGATTTCCAGGGGCTGAGTTTGTGCCAGACCTTCTAAACGCCACAAAACTTCACCCAAAGGATGGCGGTTATTTAATAATTCAGAAGCCATCAGATCATTCTCAAAAAATGATTTTTCACCGACCACCACTTTGATGATCAACCAGCCGATCGGGGACAAAAGCGGCATAAAGAAATTCAAGCGGTAGGGTAAGAAGGAATCCAGGAACTGACCCAAGCCCACCACTGAATTCGCTAAGGTAGAGCTGACACTGAATGCAAAAGTATCCAAGCGACGAATGTGGCAAAGTTGATGTGCGACGACAGCTTCAAGTTCTTGAGAATTCAACTTTTGCAATAGCCCCAAGGTGAAACCCAAGGAACCGTTTTTCCAGGAATGGCCCACACAGAAAGCATTCGCGGAACCGTGCGGAGTCATAAAAACCGCCGGTGATGGCATGCCCAGTTGACGCGACATGCGCTCCACCATGTCAAGGACACCCCAGGCGTCTTGGCCTTTCAGTCTTTGGGCGCGCAGTTTTGAAAGCACGCGGTTTTCGCCGTAAAAGAAAACGATGAAGTTTAACAAAAGTGCAAGCAGGAAACCCACGATCAGGCCGATGCGGTCACCAAATTGGTAGCCCAAAACCAGCAACGCTAAAGAAGTCGAAAGTATGAAAATCCAAACCTTGGTGTTCGTATTTGCCATGCTAATTTTGTCCCATCGGTAAGAGTGATTTTCAACTTTCAAAACAAACCGCTGCAATGCGAAGTTATCCCTCTAACTAAAGGCTAGGACTGTGACATAACAATTGCAAGTTTTTGCTCAACCGACGCTGTGAGAAATTTAGGTCTGGAGCTGGGCAGATAAGCTTGCCGCAGCGGACCTAAGAGAGTGAAATAGAAGGGATATTTCCCAAGGAGGACGGGTGAGCGAAGTTGATATCATGGCGTTAAACGCCGCGATCAAACAAGAGAGTCAATTCATCGAAAAGATGATGACTGAGATCAACAAAGTTGTAGTCGGACAAAAAGAAATGGTCGAAGGCATCATGATGGGGCTTTTAACTGGCGGCCATATTTTGCTTGAAGGTGTTCCCGGCCTTGCAAAGACTCTGACTATTTCGACGGTTTGTAAATCCATCTCTCTGGATTTTCAGCGCATTCAGTTCACTCCCGATCTGTTGCCAACGGATTTGATCGGTACAATGATCTTTAATCCAAAATCAGGCGAGTTCGCTCCACGCAAAGGACCGGTTTTCACCAACATCGTCCTGGCCGACGAGATCAATCGTGCTCCGGCAAAAGTGCAATCCGCTTTGCTGGAAGCGATGGCGGAAAAACAAGTCACTATCGGTGAAGAGTCTTATAAGCTGGCAAATCCATTCCTGGTTCTGGCGACACAAAATCCGCTGGAGCAAGAAGGTACTTATCCGCTTCCTGAAGCCCAGATGGACCGCTTCATGTTTAAGATCAATGTGGTTTATCCGCAAAAAGGCGAAGAGCTGGAAATCTTAAACCGCATGGGGACGAATGAAAAACCGACGGTGAATCCGGTGATCTCTCGCGAAGATTTGTTGCGTGCTTCCGAGCGTGCAGATCAGATTTACGTAGATAACAAAATCAAAAACTACATCGTGGAAATCGTCATGGCTTCCAGAAATCCGGGCGAGTACGGTTTAAGCCGTATCGCAAATCTGATTAACGTCGGTGGTTCACCGCGTGCGACGATTTGCTTGTTCCGTGCGGCGAAAGCCCATGCGTTTATTCGCGGTCGCGGTTATGTGACAGCTGAAGACGTGAAAGCGATTGCTTACCACGTAATGAGACATCGTCTGATCCTGACTTACGAAGCGGAAGCTGAAAACATCAAGTCTGACGACGTGATCAAAGAAATCCTAAGCCAGGTAGAGGTTCCATAGTGGGATTGCCTCCAGAGGTCTTAAAAAAGGTCAAACTCCTAGAGTTGAACACAAGGAAACTTGTGAACAACCTCTTTGCGGGTGAATACCATACTGCCTTCAAGGGGCAGGGTATGACCTTTGCGGACTTCCGGGAGTACGTACCGGGCGATGACGTGCGCTCGATCTCGTGGCCGCTAACGGCGCGCACGGGAAAAACTTTTATCAAAACTTTCGAAGAAGAGCGTGAGCTGACCTTGATCATCGCGGTCGATGTCAGTGGCTCCAGTGATTTCGGAACGGGGCCTTATTTCAAGGGCGAAGTGATGACTCATATGGCAGCCCTTTTGGCTTTTTCCGCTGTGAAAAACAATGACCAAGTGGGCTTGTTGTTATTCAGTGATCAGGTCGAACATTTCGTTCCACCTAAAAAAGGCCGCGGTCACGTGCAGCGTTTGCTGCGTGATCTTTATTACTTTAAACCAAAAAGTCATAACACCAAACTTTCCAATGGCTTTAGCTTCCTGCAGGGGGCGTTAAAAAAACGCGCGACTATATTCTTGTTCAGCGACTTCATGGACGAGGGCTTTGATCAAAGTCTGCGCCTGTTGGGGCGTAAGCATGATGTGGTGGCCTGTGTGGTGAATGATGCCGCCGAATACTCGCTACCCAGCATGGGTGTGATTGAAGTTCAGGATGCCGAGACCGGCGAAGTGCTTACGGTGGATACGTCGTCAGCAAGTTTTAGAAAAGAATACGAACAAGCGGTGCAGGTGCGTAAAGAGGCCCGTGATAAATTGCTTCGTAAATCCCAGGTGGATCGGGTGGATGTAAAATCCAGCAATGATTTCATTGATCCCCTGGTGGCGTTTTTTAAGAAGAGAAAATAATGGCAGCAATCCAGTGTAAAGTTGAAATTCCAAATCTTGATGGACTGAAAGACGGGGAACTTACCGTCGGTCGGGAGTTTTTTCTGGTTTGCGATGGGGAATTCCCCCGTGAACTGCAACAGGATAAGCTTCAATTGGTGCTGCAGCCTGAGCAAAAGTATTCACTTAAACTGCAAAGCTTTGAATTTCGTTCGCCAACTCAGGCGGATTTAAAAGTCGTTTCCTACACAGCCGGGATGCCGGTCAAGTTCGATAACCTGCAACTGACTGATGGCACTTTGACCGTGGATTTGGGAGCTGTGCAGTTTCAACTGGTCAGTGTTTTGCCTCCGCCACAACCTCCAGCAAATCCGGGTGAGCAACCTCCGAAGCAGGAACCGTTCGGTCCTATCGGGCCGTTGAATATTCCGGTGCCGCCGATTTATTGGATTGGACTTGCCCTGGTCTTGGGCGTGATTGCTCTTTTTGTGGCGACTAAGATTTTCCGCTCCGTTCAGCGTCGTAAAACTATCGAGCGCTTAAAAGAGCACGATTCCGCACTTTCTCCGATTGCTGAATTTCATCAAAGACTTCGCCGCATGCAGCGAACTAATACCGTGTTTTTCGGTGGGACGCCCAATGCTGAAGATGTGCCTTTGGCATTGGATGACACTCGTCACATGCTGAAGCTTTACATCACTCGCCGCTATAAAATTCCGGCCCTGGAGTGGAGCCCGCGTCTGATTTTAAAGGATCTTAAGAAGTATCATCCGAAAGTTTATCAGGATACAGGGAATGAGTTGGAAAAGCTGGTTAAAGAATTCCAGCACGCGATCGAGGATAAAGCCAAGCTTAGCAAATCAGATATCCTGAATCTTTCCAAGCGTGCCCGCTTGTTGGTGGAAGATATGGAGCGTTTATCATGACGATTCATTCTCCGCTGGCTTATTGGTTGATTCTTCCCCTGGTCGCCGTCGTGATCTGGGTGTTGTGGCATAAGCGCACGAAAACACCGACATTGCAGTTCGGAACCGTGCAAGTTTTAAAAACTGTCACGCCAAGCTTGCGCACACGCTTACTGAATGTGCCAATGCTATTAAAAGTCTTGGGTATCGTCTTTGCGATTTTCGCATTGTCCCGTCCCCAGGAAATGAACACGAAGATTAAGAAAAACGTTGAAGGTATCGACATCGTCATCGCCCTGGATATTTCAGATTCCATGTTGATCGAGGACATGAAACCTTTGAATCGTTTGGAAGCGGCGAAAGAAACCATCAAGCAATTTATCAGCGGTCGTAGTTCTGACCGAATTGGTTTGGTGATCTTTGCCGGGGAGTCTTTCACTCTGGTGCCGCCAACCTTGGACTATCAATTGATTCTTTCCCGCGTTGATGAAATTACCACAGCTGCGAGTGCCCGCATTAAGGACGGAACCGCACTGGGTGTGGCTTTGGCAAATGCGGCGGGCCGCTTAAAAGATTCCCAGGCGAAAAGCCGCGTCGTGATCTTTATGACGGACGGTGAGAATAACTCGGGCACCATCGATCCGGAGACGGGGCTGGAGATCGCCAAAGGTTACGGCATTAAGATCTATTCCATCGGTATCGGTAAAGACGGTCCCACGCGCATCCCAATTTACTCTCGCGATATCTTTGGACAAAAAGTAAAAACTTACCAGCCATTTGATTCCACTGTGAATGAAGATCTTTTGGGTCGTATGGCAAGTCAAACGGGTGGTAAGTACTATCGTGCTTCCAAGGAAGACTCCCTGAAAGGTGTCTTCAAAGACATCGACTCGTTAGAAAAAACTAAAATCGATATTAACAAGTTCACTAACTACACAGAGAAATACCCACCGTACTTGGTATTGGGAATTATTCTGTATTTGGCAGGATTGTTGTTGGGTCGCACGTGGTTAAGGAGGGTGCCGTAATGTTTAGATTTGAAAACATGGCAGCTTTTAACTATCTGTGGATCATTCCGGCCATTATCATCATTGGTTATTTCTTTGATCGTCGCGCTAAAAAGGCGATGCAAAATGCCATTGGCTCCAGACTGTATCCGTTCCTTTCGAGTTCGGTGTCGCAACAAAAACGCCGGATTAAAACAGTTTTGCAGGTGTTGACCGTATTCTTTTTTGTTCTGGCATTGGCAAGACCACAATTCGGTCAAAGCAAACAGGAAGTCAAAAGCGAAGGTGTGGAAATCATTTTTGCCGTCGACGTCTCTGAAAGTATGATGGCCGAGGACGTGAAGCCCAACCGTTTGGCTCAGGCGAAAACCGAACTTTCACGCTTGGTTGACCAGATGCCGGGGAATAAAATCGGTGTGATGGCCTTTGCGGGAACTGCCGCCTTGTTGTCACCTCTTACGAACGATCCGGGTGCGGTAAAGATGTATCTGGATGCTTTGGATACGAACTCGGTTTCAACTCAAGGGACTAATTTTCAAGATGTTTTAAGTAGCGCCAAAGAGGCGTTTGAACGCGGTGGTGTTTCTACGGATGACACGGTTAAAGTCACTCGCGTGATTTTGATTGCGTCGGATGGGGAAGACCACGAGCCGGGAGCACTGGAAGCTGCAAAAAAACTGGCTGAAGATGGCACACGTATTTTTTCTATTGCCTACGGAACTGAAAAAGGTGGCGCGATCCCGGTGCGTGATGGAATGGGCTTTTTAAAAGGTTATAAAAAAGACCGTCAAGGCCAAACTATTATCACGACAGTTAAAGGTGATGCGCTAAGAGCGTTAGCTGAATCCGGCAAGGGCAGCTTTTATACTTCCACCGTCGGTGGCGATCAGGTGAAACACCTGGTTGAAGACATCAATAACCTGGAAAAAACTCAATTCGACACGACGATGGCGACTCAATACGAAGAGCGCTTTCAGATCTTGTTGTTGATGGGGATTGTTGTTGCGATGTTAGAACTGTTTATCGGTGAAAGGCGCAAAGGCTTCCGTTTCTGGAAAGGCCGCTTCGAGGTGCCTGCAGAATGAGAAGTTTAATTTTACTTTCTATTCTTTTGGGTCTTACAGGATGTGGTGATCAACCGCATTTGAAAGCCATTTCCGTGAACCGCGAAGGCAATGCGCTTTTGGAAAAGCAAAACTTCCAGGCCGCGAATGAAAAGTACATCGAGGCTTTAAGATACAATCCATTCCTGGCGCGCTTGCATAGTAATTTGGGTCTTTCCTTCGAGGGTCTTCAGCAGGCGGATAAAGCCCAGCAGTCCTATGCGGAAGCGGGGCGACTGGCTGAAAGCACTCAAGATGCTGAATTGAAATTTGTCGCGCGCTTTAATGAAGCCCAGCTTTTGGGTAAAGCCAAAAAAGTGGACGAAGCGATTGCTCTGTATCAAAAAGCCTTGGAAATTGTTCCTGCAAGTAAGGAAGCCAAAACCAACATTGAGCTTCTGATTCAGCAGCAACAGGGTGGCGGTGGCGGTCAGGGTGAAAACAAGGACCAAAAGCAGGATCAAAAAGGCGATCAGCAGCAGCAGGGCCAACAAGGTGATCAGAATAAAGAACAAGATCAAAAAGACCAGGACGGAAAAGACGGCCAGGAACAAAAGGAAAAAAAGTATCAGGATACTCCGAAGTACAAACCTCGTCCCTTTGCCGGCAAAGAGCTTTCTGAAAGTGATGTAAAGAAAATCCTGGGAGAGATTAAGCAGCAGGAAGGAAAAATCCGGTCTGACTATAATCGCAAAGAATCTAAGGAGCAGCCTCGTGACAAAGATTGGTAGTCTTATCATCTTTCTAAATTTTTTCCTGACTGCCGTAATGGCAGGAGCCGCGGGCACCACAGTGAATGCGGTGGTCGATCGCAATGAAATGCGCATGGGCGATACGTTTACCGTTACAGTTTCAGCTGTAACTGCTGATGATCTGGATATTCAGGATCCCCGTGTTCCCGAGTTGGATGGATTTGAACTTCTAAATACCAGTACTTCCACCGCGGTCGCGCAAAAGCTTGTCCCTGGTCCCGGTGGAATGCAGTTTGAAACTCAGCGCCGCAAGGATTATAGCTTCATACTGACGCCGAAGCGCCAAGGCACCTTGAGTGTCTCGTCTTTTGAAGTCGTCGTCGGTGGCAAAGTATTCAGAACTCAGCCGATCGTTATTAAAGTTGCAGCGACGGGTGCCACGATTCAGGGCGGCAGCCAACGTCAAATGCCACGCCGACCACAAATGCCGGGCTTTGATGATCCCTTTGAATCCATGGACCGCGCTGAAGAAGAAATGTTCAACCAGCTTTTGCAGCAACGCCAACGTCTGATGCAACAAATGCAACAGCAACATGGCGGTGGTATGCCGGATGATCAGTTTGGTGGTCAAGGTTCATCCAGTACAATCGAAAATCCTGCGTTCCGAAGTCTGCCAACGAATCCCAATGAAGCATTCTTTATTGGTGTTGAGGTGGATAAGACTGAAGTGTTTGAAGGTGAACAAGTTACGGTAAATTGGTACATTTATACTCGCGGTCAGATGGAGACTCTGGATCGTCTGAAGTTTCCGGATCTAAGAGGCTTCTGGAAAGAAATCATCGAAGAAGTGCCAAGCATTCAGTTCTACGAGGTGAATGTGGGAGGGGTGGCGTGGAAAAAAGCTCTGCTTGCCTCCCACGCGTTGTTTCCGATCAAAGCTGGAACTTCAACGATTGATCCGTACAAGATTAAATCCCGCGTTCGTTTGCTTAGCCAGTACGGCATGATGAGTAAACCCTACGAATACACTAAAAGTTCTGCCAATGTTCCAATTAAAGTAAAACCATTGCCAGTGGAAGGACGACCTGCTGATTTTTCCGGTGCCGTGGGACAGTTCGATGTGCATGCGACTGTTGAAGGTCAAAACTTTCCAGTTAATCAGCCGGTAAGCCTGAAAGTCCGTTTTGAAGGTGCGGGAAATGCGAAGTTGATCGATTTACCACCGATGACATTGCCAGCGGGGCTTGAGCAGTACGACACTAAATCTGATTCCAAGTTTTTTAAAAATGGTCGCGCCTATAAGGAATTCGAAGTTCTTTTGATTCCGCGTCAGGAAGGCGACGTGGTATTCCCGGGCTTAAGTGTCAGCATGTTTGATCCCGTGACGGCCAAGTACTATACGAAGAAAACCGAGCCGATCACTTTGAAGATCGTGAATAATCCGAATGCTCCAGTGGGTTCTTCTCAGCGCATGGCCGGTGGGACACAGCCTGCAGCCGCTCCGCAAGTGGTGGATAAGCTTCCGGATGTGATTATGGCATGGCAACCGTCAACTCAGGCAAGCGTCCTTGCGCGTCCGTGGTTGTGGTTGATGATTTATTCCGGTGTGATTGCGGCATTAATGGTGAAAGCACAGCGTGAATTTGGTTGGGGACGTCGTCGTCGTACTTTGAAAGAGCAAGTGAACAAGCGCTACAAAGTGGTGGATCAAGCCCTGGGTAAAGATGATTACCGCAAGGTCGGCGCCGAGATGACCAACATCTTTTATATGGTGTTAGGACAGGTCGCAGGCGAGGCGGGGGCTTCGCAAAAAGTTGAAGACCTGATGACCCAGATCCCGCCAAGTCTGCGTCGCGATCACGGGGACGAGATCACGAAGACTTTTGAAGTATTCCAAACGATGTCTTTTGCCCCTGACGAGATGCTGGGAAGCTTAAAAGAAAAGTCCACGATGAAGCAAAACATCGAACGGGCCAAAAAAGTAATCAGCGAATTGATCTCAGCAAAAGAAGAATAAAAAAAGCCGGAGCGATCCGGCTTTTTTTGTATTAACTGTTGAAAAGAATTTCTTAGAGACCGAACCACTTTTGCATATAGGTAGGCATATGGATCACACCGGCTTGTGTATCAGCCGACGAAATTCCGATCACACCGCTATCTGGAGTTCCCAAATTAGCTCCGATGAATCTGCCGGCACAACGTGTGTCACCGCCAGTCGTAATACCGCAAACGGCACCTTGGCGCACAAATACTTTGTTATAAGTCACTCCGGGGTCTGCGGGTTGGGGAGTTGTTACAGCATTGGTTATACCGCTTTCGTAACTTCCAGTTGCCAAGCCGATATGGCCGCTGGCGCTACCCCAACAACGCATATTGCCGGAGGTCTCAAGAGCGCAGGAACTAGACCATGAGGTACTGACATCCATATAGTCCCGAGCTGAATCAATCACGGTTGGAATCAGTTTGTTTGAAGTATCCCCTGTGCCCAATTGGTTGACGCCATTTGCCCCCCAGCATTTCAATTTATTAGCAGTGGTGATGGCGCAATTCCAGCTGGCGCCAGAGATAACTTTTTTATAGGAAACGCCGGAATCAACAACGGTGGGAGTAGTTACATTTGAAGTATTGCCCACACCAACTTGGCCTTGGGAATTGCCACCCCAGCATTTAAGAACATCGGAAGTCGTGATGCCACAAACGTGACTCTGCCCAAGGGCGACGTCTTTATATGTAACGCCTGGATCTACTGTCGTCATGGTGGTTGCATGAGTCGTCGTACCATCGCCCAGCTGATAGGAATCGTTTCCGCCTGAGCATTTCAGAACTCCTGTTTGAGTGATTCCGCAAATCGTTTCGTATTGGGAGGCAACCTTTGAATACCTATTGAAGTTGTCGATAATGACTGGTCTTTTCGCGAAATATCCTACGCCTATGCCAGTGCCGAATTCACCATAGCGATTGTATCCCCAGCATTTAATGTATCCATCGGTCGTGATGGCGCAAGTATCCTGCTGATGGTTGTCGGTGATAGATGCATAGTTGGTATTAGCATCAATCAGAATTGGCGCTGTTCTGCGATTTGCAGTCGACGTGCGATCCCCGGAAAAGCTGTTTGTCGTGTCGTTACTGCCCCAGCAATAAAGTTTGTTGCTTGCGATACCGCATATGCGGTTGCCAATCTCGCCACCGAAGTAGTTGAAGCCCGAGTACTGCGTGAAATTGAATTCGGGTTGCACCGTCGTAAAGCGAGCCAAGTAGTATTGGCCTTGCATGCCGTAGTGATAAAAATTTGCGTTCGTTTCCATGGCGCCCCAACATTTTAGCGCACCATCGGAAGTAATACCGCAGGAGCGGTGACCGGAAACCTCGATGGAAGTGTACAAGGCACCACTGTCACTTAGGACAGGAGTGCTGCGCAATGTGTAGCTACCGTCGCCAAGTTGTTGATTGTTGTTATAACCCCAACATTTCACCGTTCCCGCCACAGTCAACGCACACGTAAAGTCGTTGTTCTTGATCGTGTTCAATGTTTGGCTGACAGAAACTTTCGTATAAGCAGGAGTGCTATCAACCACAACCGGAGTCATCGAAGTCGTCGTGGTGCCGTCACCCAATTGACTTGAAACGTTGGCGCCCCAGCACTTCATAGTTCCAGCTGTTGTGATACCACATGCGTGGCTCGTTCCGATTGAAGCCGCTTTATAGGCGACACCTGAATCAATAATAGTTGGAGTTTGAATCAAGGTACCCGTGCCGCCAGCATAATTTGTGCTTTCGCCCCAACATTTTAGGACGTCATTTGAAGTGATACCGCAAGTATTGAAAGCTCCAGCCGTAATGAACTTATAGTCTTCGGTCGCATCGATGGAGACAGCAGCCTTACTGACGTTGGTTCCATCGCCCAATTGATAACTGACGTTTCGGCCCCAGCAGCGAAGTTTGTTTGCAGTGGTAATACCACACGCGTGTCGATTTCCTACGGCTACGGATAAGTAGCTGTTGGCGGCGTCTATTAACATCGGAGTGGTCACAGTCGTGGCAACTCCCTCAATGTCACCCCAGCAGTAAAGCGCACCCAATGTGGTAATTGCACATGTCATTTCTCGACCAACAGAGACTGATGCATACCCCGTTCCCGGAGTAACAACATTAGCAAAGGATTGGAAAACCGTATTGCCGTTACCTAAAGTACCTCTGCCATTGTGGCCCAGGCAGCGAAGTGTATTGTCGCTGGTGATAGAGCAGGCTGTCATGGTGCTCATTTTAAAGTCGGTGATCGTCAAACTGCTGTCGTTGTCTTTAATGAAGTATTGCGCAATATATTTTTCTGCAACAGACATCACATTAGAATTTGAACCTGTGATATAGAAGGTCAAAAGTTTTTCCCCTTCAACGACAGCATTGTCAGGGAAAGAAACTGTGATGTTTTGTGTGGTTGATCCGGCAGGGAACGTGATAGTGCCAGAGGCAATATTGTGATTCGTCGGATTTACCGCATCACCGCTGACTTTATAGTAAACGTCGATGTCATAGTTTTTCGCAGAAGACATCGTAACCGTGATCGTTTGATCAGCACCGCCTTCAATCACACGATTTTGTGCTGGCGACGTTATCCCTACTAATGAAAGACTTTCTTTCACCCAAGGGAAGCTTAGTGCATCTGTTGCAGGTTGGAATGTGGTCGATGAGCTTCCGCCGATGACACATAAATTATAAGGACCATCCGCACCTGGGCTATAGGTAAGCAGTGAAGCCTTGGGTTGGGCGAAACCGTAAGTGGCTGTGGCGCAGGTGCCGGATGTGATGACCGCGTATTTATAGTGTGTGATGTTAGATCCACTTACAGTAGCAGCGAAGTAAGTTTCCGAATTAATGCCCGTCAGATAGCCCGTCACAACCGGAGTAAGTCCCGTTGTCACAGAAAGGGCGATACTTTTTTGTCCTCCCAAAGACAATGTGCTGCCCGGAGTTGGCAAGGTGATGTTGGCATCCTGTCCATAGGAGTCTTTTAGAGTTCCACCGTTCAAGCTTAAAGAAGAAGTACTGACGTAATCCAGGTCCGTAGACTCATCGCCACTTTGAACAACGTAGTTGAAAGTTAACGTGGGAGTTCCTGTGCCTGAAGTGTAATTGATAACTCTGTCAGTCGTCCCTGTCTCTAGCGTCAACTGCGGAGTACCGGTAACAGTTACGTTTTCGTCAAAGGTTACTTTGATTGGAATCGTCGCACCCACGTCATACACACCATCAGCAGCACTTGAAGTCACTGACAGCAGTTGCGGGCCTTGAGAGTCGTGCACGAAGGAAGTCGCTGAACTTACCGTGGCCGAGTTGGTAGCGTCGTCCCAAGCTTTCGTACAAACTTTATAGGTCCCTGTTGAAGTCATTGTATCAGTGATCGGCGTCGCGATAGAAATTTTGGAACCAGAGAACGTAGAGCCTGAAGTACAAGTTGTGACAATATCACCAGGTAGGATAACAAAGTATTGGTACTGTGTTGCTCCAGAGCTGACAACTGTGATGTTCATCGCTGCATCTGCGAATGCCGGCGTATTGCTTAGTGTTGGAACCGCTGGTAACACGATATCTTTATAGTAGGATGCAGATGCTGAAGCAGAATTGCCACTAGTGCGAGTACTAGTCGCTACGATTTCATACGGAGTGACAGCATCGTCAGCCAATGTGCTCATATTAACTGTGGTTGACCAAGTTCCACCAGAGGTAGCGTTACAGGTTGTATTTTTAGTGATCGCAGTGCTGGTCACAGTCAGGACAATAGTTTTCGTAATCTCGGAGCAAGTACCGCTCATTGGGAAAGAGGACTTGTTGGTATTATTGATCCAAGTGCCAGCTACGGAACCGGTAATAGTTACCGTTGGAATTACTGAATCATGAGTGATTGAATCAGAAACGCAGTTCGATTCATTACCATAAGTATCACGCGCTTTGAAATAAACAGTATTAATCGCATTCGCAGTCGCAAGAGTTCTGGATTTACTGGATGCATAAGTTTCCCAAGAGCCACCAGTCAGACAAAGGGCCGAGTCAGTGATATACATTTCGGTAGCAGCAGTCACATCAATATCCAAAGTCGCACTTAAAGAAGAAGTATAGGCCGCACCACTATTAATAGTGAATGAATTAATCACCGGCGCCACAGTCTCTTTAGTGAAGGACTGAACCGCAGAAGTTGCAGTCGAGTGAGAAATAGTAAAACTAATCGAACCGTCAGTTAAAGAAGACACATTCAAAGTTTTTGTCCAAGCACCTGAAGAACAAGCCACTGTAGAATCCGCAAGTCCAGCTACTGCGATCGTCACGTTTTCGCCAGCCTCAGAACAAGCACCAGAAACCGTAAATGCATTGGCATTACCCAGGTTGATATAACTTCCTGCTGCAGGGGATGCCAGGGAAACTGTAGCCAGCGTAATCACGTGAGTGATGTCGTCGGAATAGCATGGGGATTCATTGCCAGCAGCATCTCTAAATTTCGCATAAACAGTGTTAGAAGCACCTGACGTTGGCAGAGTCCAGGATTTGCTCGCAGCCGAAGTTTCCCAAGTACCATTGGCAGAACAGCCCGCAGTGTTGGTCACATACATTTGGCCGGCTTCACTATATGTAAGTGTCAGGGACGTAAGCAGATTAGAAGTCGTTGCGGCACCACCATGGATGGAAATGGAGCCCGTAGGCGCCACAGTGTCCTTATGATAGAGCGGGGAAGTAGCAGTTGCGGAATTTCCCGCCGCATCTGAAATCGCCGCATCCAATTGGAAGTCGCCTTGTGCGATCACTCCCACATTCAGAATTGCCGAAAACGAAGTTCCGTTACAAGTCGTTGTTGCAGTAAAGCTGTTTGGACCAGTCAGCGTAATCGAGCGCGCATTTTCCGAGCAAGAACCACTGATAGTGAATGCAGAAACGTTAGCGCTTGTTACGAAAGCTCCCGCCAGTGGGGAAGTGATTGAAAGTGTTGGGGCTGCGTCGTCCAATAGAATAGAATCACTCGCACAAACTGTTTCGTTGCCCCAGTTGTCGCGGAATTTTGCATAAACGGTGTTGGTCGTGTTGGAATTAGGCAAATTCCATGCAGACGATGCCGCATACGCAACCCATGAACCACCGGAAGTACAACCTGCAGAATTAGAGATATACATCTGAGTCGCGCCAGTCACACTCGCATTCAGAGTTGCTGAAGCTGATGTTGTAGTCGCGTCGTCATTGTTGATAGTGAATGAAGTCAAAGTTGGAATCGCAGTCTGACGTACCACGGATGCCGTCGCAGATCTGGAGTTACCAGCAGGGTCCGCATGAGTCGCCGAGATCACCACCGAAGTTCCACTTAATGAGGTCAGATCCAAAGTGGTCGCGAAGGCTCCAGATGAGCACGGAGTGGATTTAGTAACTCCGCTGATATTAATAGCGACCGCTTCGCCGTCTTCAGAACAAGATCCACTGACAGGATAAGCAGCTTGATTCACAGAATTCACAACCGGCTGAGTGTTAAGCGCAATCGTCGGTGGAATGTTATCCAGATTGATGTCGACGATTTTGGTTTGCTCCTCGCCGGAAATAGCTGTCGCCTTAAAGGTAAGTTGGCCGATGTAAGTGCTTGGCAAAGCGCTCAAATCCACTGTTTGAGTCCAAGGGCTTTCAGCGGCACAAGTGAACGTTGCCAGGTTCGGAACCAGGTTCGAAGAAATAACGATTTGGCTTTGAACTTTGCAGTACCCGACGAAGGTCGCGGACGTTAAATTGGTTTCGTTGATTTTACCATCGGTGCTGCTTTTGGCAGTGAAGGGGCCGAACGAGGCCATCTCAGTTATACCCAGTTCCATAGTACACGCAGGCAAGATGAGGGCTAACACCACAAGTACTGCGGCGACCGAAGATTTGGCTGAAAATGATTTTACCAACGTCAATTTGCCCATAGAGTTCCCAAAAACGATCAAGTGTTCTATGGTGTACTTATCGGTGTTTCCCATGATCCATAAATGAGTTCGGGAATTTTTTAGACAAAAGTAATCATCAGATTCATCCCGGCGTTTCAATCCGAGACAAATACCACTGACTCCTTGCAAAAAAAACTTTTGCCGGTTTTTGAAAGACCGAACGGATTTTTTGTAAATTTGGTACGTTGAAACGGGAGAGCTAAGTGATCACGGAAGCTCGCTGCTATTCTGCTTGGTAAGTCGCGTGTTTTTCAAAGGGAAATCGTTCGGTCAGTTGGTATCGGGATTGGGGAGTTTTCCCATCCAGATCACTGCTGGCCGTGCCCATAAATATTTGTAAAGGCTCTTTCGCCTTCACTTGATAGGTTGAATATAGAATCTCGCCCTCGTCGGGCACTTTGTATTCGTCACAAACAAGACCATTCACAGTCCTAGCAGTGCCGGTTTTCCAGTCTGAAAACCCACACCAATTGATCATGTTCAAAGCCTCCGTCACGCCATCGGTGAGACTGGTGTAAGTGGCCTGCACCGTTGTCATGTCGATAAAACGATCGACCGCTTTTACTTTGTATTGAAGTTCGTAAACCAGGTAAGCCTTGGTGCACTTGTCATCTTCGTAAGCCACATGGGAAAACGTCCAGCGAGTATCCTGAATCGAAAGATTCGTGATCAACGAGTCATCCTCCATCAGATGGCAAGCCTTCACATAGTCGCCATTAATGTTTTTAGTCTGAGGAGCCGCAAACAATACTTGAGTCAAAAGAAGTGCAAGTTTCAACATGGTTCCCCCAATATTTGGCTAACGAGCTTCGGAACTTCGACAGAGGCGGGCCCCATAAGGTGCTCAGTAAAGTCTTGCGAGATATTCGTGTCTTTCAAGTTGATTTCAATCTTGCGCGCTTTCCAAGCAAGTTGCACAAACCCCGCCGCAGGATAAACATTGCCGCTGGTGCCGATCGAAATAAAGTAATCAGCCTTTTCCAAAGCCTCATAGATCTCGTCCCGGTAATGGGGAATCTCGCCAAACCAAACGATATCAGGTCTCAATGCGCCCCTGATGCCACATTGAGGGCAACTCTCATTTACTTCAAGATCCTCTTCCCAAACCATCGTTTCTTCGCATGACAGGCAGCGGATCTGATCCAAGCGGCCATGCATGTGCAGAACGTTTTGTGAACCGGCTCTTCGATGCAGATTGTCGACATTTTGCGTGACCAACAAAAAGGAACCCTCCCAAGCCCGCTCCAGCTCTGCCAGAGCGAAATGAGCGGCATTTGGCAGCACATTTGGATCTTTCAGTTGAGCGCGTCTCGCATTGTAAAATCGCTGAACCAGAGCGGGGTCGCGATGAAAAGCCTCGGGAGTCGCCACGTCCTCGATGCGATGTTCTTCCCAAAGTCCATCCTGATCGCGAAAAGTACGAATGCCAGACTCGGCAGAAATGCCGGCGCCGGTTAAAATAACGATGTTTTTAAAGAGGTGAGAGTTCAAATTTATGCCTCGTGACAAGGTGTTCAACTCGTTGAGCTTTCAACTGATTTTCATTAGGATGTGGCGTTCTTTACAGAAAGGCAATTACAATGGCTTCTAAAATCGAAACGACACCTGAAATGGTGCAGAACGTTTACAAGAAGACAGCTGAGCGTATCGCAGTTGTTGGTAAACGATTGAACCGTCCTTTGACTCTTGGAGAAAAAATCCTTTTCGGTCACTTGGACGATCCTCAAAATCAAGAATTGGTTCGTGGCGAAAGTTTCTTGCTACTTAGACCAGACCGCGTAGCAATGCAGGATGCGACAGCGCAAATGGCTTTGTTGCAGTTCATGCTTGCGAACAAAGATGAAGCAGCCGTTCCTTCCACAGTTCACTGTGACCACTTGATCCAAGCTTACAAAGGTTCTGGCGTGGACATGACAGTTGCCAACCAAACCAACAAAGAAGTTTATGACTTCTTGGCAACAGCTTCTTCCCGTTACAACATCGGCTTCTGGAAACCAGGCGCTGGGATCATTCATCAAGTCATCCTTGAAAACTACGCTTTCCCAGGTGGTTTGATGATCGGTACTGACTCTCACACTCCGAATGCGGGTGGTTTGGGTATGTGTGCTGTGGGTGTCGGTGGTTCTGACGCTTCTGACGTAATGGTTGGTCTTCCTTGGGAAGTTAAAAATCCAAAATTGATCGGTGTCCACCTTAAAGGCAAACTTGGCGGTTGGGCTTCTGCAAAAGACGTTATCTTGAAACTTTGCGGAATGCTGACTGTTAAAGGTGGTACGGATAAAGTTGTTGAGTACTTCGGTGAAGGTACTTCTTCAATCTCTTGTACTGGTAAAGCGACAATCACAAACATGGGTGCTGAGCTTGGCGCAACTTGCTCTGTATTCCCGTACGATGACCGCATGGGCGCTTACTTGAAATCAACAGGCCGCCACGAGTTGGCTGCAGTTGCTGATGCTCACAAAGATCTTTTGTCTGCTGATGCTGACGTTATCGCAAACCCAGGCAAATACTTCGACGAAGTTTACGAAATCGACTTGTCTGCGCTTGAGCCACACTTGGTGGGTCCTCATACTCCAGACTTGGCTCGTCCAATTTCTGCACTTAAAAAAGAAGTGGCTGAAAAAGGTTACACAGTTAAGATTTCTTCTGCGTTGATCGGTTCTTGCACGAACTCTTCTTACGAAGATATCGGCAGAGCAGCTTTCGTTGCTAAACAAGCGATGGAAGTTGGTTTGAAAATGGAATCTCCATTCTTGGTTTCTCCAGGTTCAACACAAATCCAAAACACTATTGAACGTGACGGCCAAATGGCGACATTCAACGAAGTGGGCGCTACAGTTCTTGCAAATGCTTGCGGTCCTTGTATCGGTCAATGGAGACGTGACGACATCAAGTCGGGCGAGAAGAATACAATCGTAACTTCTTTCAACCGTAACTTCCGCGCACGTAACGATGCGAATCCAGAGACTTTGGCGTTCATCGCAAGTCCTGAAATCGTCATGGCGTTGGGTCTTGCAGGTCGTTTGGATTTCAATCCGATCACTGACGAATTGACAGGTCCAAAAGGCTCTATCAAATTGCAAGCTCCAGTGGCTCCAGAGCTTCCAGCTAAAGGTTTCATCGCTGACACTGAAGGTTACCAAAAACCAGCAGGTGCTACAGCTCAAGTGGCTGTGAATCCTTCTTCAGACCGTTTGCAACTTCTTTCTCCGTTCACTAAATGGGATGGTAACGACTTCGTTGATAATTTGGTTCTTGCGAAAGCAAAAGGCAAATGCACAACGGATCATATCTCTCCGGGTGGTAAATGGTTGAACTACCGTGGTCACTTGGACAACATCTCTAACAACATGTTGTTGGGTGCGGATAACGCATTCTCAGGTGAAATCGGTAAAGGTAAAAACCAACTGACTGGCGAAACTGGTATCGAGTTCGCGCAAATCGCACGCCAATACCAAAAAGCCAACAAAGGTTGGATCATCGTTGGCGACGAAAACTACGGTGAAGGTTCTTCCCGTGAGCACGCAGCTATGTGCCCAAGACATCTTGGCGCGACGGCAGTTATCACGAAGTCTTTCGCTCGTATCCACGAAACGAACTTGAAAAAACAAGGTGTGTTGGCTCTGACTTTCGCTAATCCAAAAGATTACGACAAGATCCAGGAAGCAGACAAAGTTTCATTGGTAGACCTTAAAGATCTAGCTCCAGGCAAACCTGTGAAAATGATCTTGAAGCACGCTGATGGCTCTACAGAGACCATCGAAGCGAAGCACACATACAACGCAGAACAATTGAAATGGTTCCGCGCTGGCTCCGCCCTGAACTTGATCCGCGGCCTTTAAGCCGAAGATCTTTTTGTTCCGTAATGTTCAAAACCCACAGTTTGAAAGAAACTGTGGGTTTTTTATTTATTGGAGGGAGATATCGCAGTTCAGGCGAAATTTTTCCCACTTTCCAATTCTTGTGGCGTCTGTGTGAATGGTATCGACAATTTTTCCGCCTCCACCCACGGCCGTTACGTAATTACCGGTTTTGGTCTGAATCGCATAGACCCCAAAGCCCAATGAAATAAATTTGAATTTTTCCCAATCACGGATTTGCGTGGCATCAGAATGAATGACGTCGGTAATTCTTCCTCCGCCACCAACAGCGGTTAGAAAGTTCCCCGTTTTGGTTTGAATACCATATTCTATGACGGATTGACCGGAACCAGAATCCACTAAGGTGAATTTCTCCCAAGAGCCGATTCGGGTGGCATCTGTGTGGATGACGTCAACAATGCGCCCCCCTCCGCCGACAGCTGTCACGTAGTTGCCTGTGAATGTTTGGATCGCGCAGGTTATCGGGGCATTTTCTGCGAAGGCAGAAGTCGAGACAAACAGAAAAGACGAAAGCAGAAGTCGGTTTAGATTTTTCATTTGAACTCCTTAGGATTTCATTTTTACTTCATCTGATCCATAATTGCAGAAAGACTCAAAGATTTTCCAAAGACTTGCACCCTTGCATGGGTGGCTGTGTGCAACCGACATATTTGTATGACGACATCGACTGCAAACCGGCAATGACTAGATCTTTTTAAGTACCACGTCTTTTGGCAGGCGGAAGCGTTCGCCCCAAAGCCCTTCGGGATCGCGGCGCCCGACAGAGATGATCATCACGACACGCGCGCGGCAACCCAGTCCCAAAATCTTTTTCACACGTCGCTCATCGAAACCTTCCATCGGGCAGGTATCAAACCCTTGTGCACTGATGGCGAGCATAAAGTTTTCGGCCGCCAGGGCGGTGGATTTGATCGCGACTTCCTCGATGTCACGGGAAGACCAGGGCTTGCGCACCACAGGGCGGAACAGGCCGGTTATATTGAAGATCAACCACTTCACAGGAGCTAGAATTCGCCAGGAATAAAGCAAGGGCATTAGCTTTGTATAGTAAGACTTAACAGCATTCGGGGCGGCCGGGCCTAAGTGTTTTAAATTCGCCTCTTGTGCAACTTTCCAAGTCATCGGATCTGCGATAAAAACAACCAGCTCTTGAGCCGTGCGAGCAGCCCCTTGATTCATACAAGCCACCGCGATATCACGCTTGGTGCTTGCTTCGTGAACCCAGTAAATACGCCAGGTTTGCATGTTAGACGAATTCGGTGCCAGCAAAGCCGCATCAAGGGCTTTATCCATGACATCAGAGGGAACTGCTTCGGGAGTGTACTTACGAATACTTCTTCGGGCTCGAATGGCTTCAAAAAATTCCATTCAATTATTACATAGGTTACCGGAAGATTAGGCAATTGGAACCTTCAACTTGCGATTCAACATTGAATGGATCGGACTATTTAACTTAAGGACTCCAGCAACGCGGGCGGGAAGTCGACGTTGCACTGGCAATGAACGTGTCCAAACGGCACTGGGGACTTCCATAATCCAAAAGAGTCGACTTCACTATGGAATCGTCTTTACGTTGCAAACTTGGTTCGTTTGATTCATTGGGAAGAACCTGCCACTGAAGTTTTGCAATGATAAGTCCCGCTATCAAAGAGCGACGGCAAATAGCAGTGTTGGATTGGCCCGAGCAAATTTGGCGCAAATCATTTTCATACACGGCTGGCAAAGTTACGGCCTGCTCGCCAACAGCAGGGGCAAGTTTATTAAAGCAGGATTGAATCGAGTAGTAGTCAGCAGCACCCTCACCAGAGGCCCAAGGAACACCAGCCATGGATGGGAAATAAGGCTTATCACCCAAGTGGTGTCCAACTTCGTGGCAGACCACCAAGGTGAAGCTGTCCAGTGTTGTCGTGCGCTCACGCGCCAAGCCCCCATAGATCACAATCAATTTGCTGTCATCAAAGCGCATGGCTTGAGCATTGACCGTGTCATTGTCCCAGCTACCTTGAATCTGAATATCTGGATAGTGCTTTTGGAAGAGGGCAATTAGTTCGGTGTATTCACCTTCAGAGATCGCCGCCTGTGCGATTTGTCCAAACAAAGAGCTCACCAGAAGTAGCAGGAATAGCATTCGCATGATTTCAAATATCCTTTTAGAAATTGCGACTGTAAAAGGAACCTCGCGGAACTCAAACACAGTACCAAGTCATTGAAAACATTCTGTGTTCTGTTCAAAATTTCGGCAGCAGCAATATAGACGGCCCTTTTCGTCACAGTGTTTAGGTATCAGACATTCCCGGTCCCAGTATTCAACAGGTTAACGCTCCTTAAGCGTGGTCTTTTTCTTGCTTGGATCATGGCGAATATGAAAAACACAGTACGTTTTCTCATTTATATTACTTTGATGCTGGTGCCGGCCTTCTATGCGTTTGCAGATGATAAGGCCCCACAAGAATCTATTGAAACGGAGTTGGTCGAAAAGACTCTGGAGCCAGCCAAGGTTGCAGATGCCGACCACACTCACACCGTTATTAAGATCTCGGAAACAATTTCATATACATTGGATGCCTATCCCGATGTGGAATTGATGAAGGAAGCCTTGGGATTAAATATCCCGGAAAAAGTGCGAGCCGAAATGCTAGCCCGTGGTGGGAGAATTGAGCACGTGGATCCCTTGGCGGCATATGAACAGCTTTCAGATGAACATAAAAAGCATTTCCGCGAAGTGCGTCTGCAATACCTAACAAATGCCGCAAGAATTTTGAATTCAACAAAGTTTGCAATGGGAGCCGGAAGCCTTGTGGGCGATGGCTTAAGTTTCGTCAAAGTGAACGTTAAAAAAGCCTTTGGGAAAGACACGGTCATTGAAAAAGAGCATCTGACCTTTAAGCAAAAAAGTGACAGAGCAGTTCTAAGTATCCTAAAAGGCATGGACTATAAACTTTGGTCACAGGCGCCTCTGTTGATCGACTCAAACGAGTTTGGTTTGAGCGTATCCGCGGGCATTGTTGCCGAAACCGGAGTCTTAAAGCGGGGCGCTGGCGGAGCCGAAGAAGTTGGCTTCAGCCTTGCGATGAACAAACATAAAAAAGCTTTTGTGTTTGAGATTTTCCATAACTCTGAGAAATTTGATAATACTAAAGCCGCAATTTCAGTGATTGGAATGGTTGGTAAAGTAGGCATGACCATGGGGCACCGTGAAGGTGCGGAAACTTTAAAAGGTCACTCCTTTTATCCACCTGCAATCCCGGGATTTAGCATGAACTCTCCGGAGTATTTTGCGGCAGGGTTTAGCAGCAGCCTGGGTTTGCCACCTCCACCATTGGCGGATCTATTGACGTTTACCAATAAGTTTGAACGCCAGTCTTTGATTCGTGTGACGGTGTCTCCGGTGGTGAAGGGCTTTGTGCGTGTCCAATTCGGAGATGTGAAGGGCTCCTTCAAAGCTGTGGCTTTCCGTTTTATCGATATGTTTAAAGCGATCGCTTATAAAGTTCATTTGCTAAAGCGTCCAACTATGTGTTCTGCTGTATTCCTAACAGCAGGATAAAGGAACGCCGCCTGTGCCCGAAGTCGTCAAAAACCCAGCACTCAGAACTATTCTTTTCGTACTGGGAATGACGGCTTTGATTCTGGGAGTAATAGGGGCCTTTCTGCCGATTCTTCCGACAACTCCTTTTTTAATTCTATCTGCTTTTTGTTTTGTCAGAAGCTCTCCCAAGGCCCACGCGTGGCTTTATCGTCAGCCTTTGTTTGGTCCCGCATTAAAAGACTGGGATCAGAAAAGAGCTATCGCAAGACGTGCTAAGATCTTAGCTATCGCCATGATTCTGGTATCGCTGTCAGTGATGTGGTGGCGAGTCGAGAATCGTACCGTTGTTATTGTTGTTTCAGTTGTGCTTTTGTCCGTTTCTTTATTTGTCGCAACTCGTCGTGAGCCCTAGGCGGTTTCAATAGCAATTTGAAACCACTCGGATACTTTTAAATCCCATTTCTGCTGTTTAAGTACCTTATTTTTGAAACCACTTGTGACTATTTGGTTTACTTTTGTAATCGAGTTTCATAAACACCTGGTCTGAGGGGAACACTTTGACTGTCAATCTAGCTGCGCGTCCTGCCGAAACAAGGCCTACACCATGTTCTATTTTAGCCCGTGAATTAGAGAAGCGTATTCAACGTAATCCACGCTATTCTTTGCGCCAGTTCGCAAAATTTTTGGGAATGAGTCACACGGTTTTGTCATTGGTACTAACTGGAAAACGTCCGCTTTCGCGTAAAGCCGGGCAATTGGTGGTTGATAGGCTGACGTTGTCACCGGAGGACGTTGCGATCCTCTTGAATTCTCGTCCTCGAAAAAGCAAGTTTCAAAGATTAGATGCCGATTACACCCCGGTTGATCTTGAGACATTTCGTTTGTTATCCAATTGGGTTCACTACGCAATATTAAGTTTGTTTGAAACGGAGGATGCGAAGTTCAATCCTCAGTGGATTGCCCGTCGTTTGAAAATCTCCACAGAAGAAGCCAAAGATGCATTTGAGAGATTGGTTAGTATCGGTTTGCTCGCTGAAAGTACGCCCGGTGTTTGGAAGCAAACAGGTAAGTCGATAAAGGTAGAGAATAAAATTTCGACAACCTTTACTCGTCAGTTCCACCGCGAGCTTTTAAATAAGGCGATCGACTCCTTGGAAAACGATCCGGTGGAAGTGCGCAACTTTTCTTCCATGACTATGGCGATTGATCCCACGCACATGGATTATGCCATTAATCGCATTAAAGATTTCCGCCGTCAGTTGACTGCAGAGCTTGAGGCGAAGGGTGCGCCGCAAGAGGTGTACAACTTAACTATTCAACTTTATCCGGTTACGTCACGAGGGGAATTATGAGAACGTTTTTGTTAGCCCTGAGTTTATTTGTGGGAATATCTGCATTCGCTCAGCCAGGAAAAGTTATTCGTGGAAACGAAGGGGCTTATGGCGGCGACGAAGTCGGCCTGGAGTTTAAGACGTTAGCGAAGATGGGTTTTGACGAGATCAAGCGCGAGCACGACGAACTTGCGAAGCTGTTTTCTGTTACGGAGGCTTTGAAGATGGTGGATGTGGCGCAAGTGCTAGCTGTGGACGACAATCTGCAGTTGGAAGTAAATGGAGTTCTTCAACAAGTCGTGATGGTGAACTATCCTAAAGAAAAAAAGATCCTGATAAATCGCATGCGTTGGAAAGCCATTGGTTCTAAAAAGATCAAACAAGCTTTGGCGATTCACGAGATCCTGGGTCTTATGCGTATCGAAAAAACGGGACTTTATCCTATTTCTTCAAGATTTTTTGGTGTTGATCCTGAGCTATTGAATCTGGGGTCGTGCTATTTAGCGCGAACGACGGAGTCTATGGATGGTATCGCGAATGCGGATATCGAGTTGAAGCTTAAATCCTCAGCTTCGGCGATCGTGTTCTATATTAATACTAAAAGTGATTGGGCAAAGTATTCTTTGCAAAACTTTGCCAAGAATCTGGGAGTGGCGGATCCCGACGTGGTGTCTTTGACCTACAGTCAATTGAAACAAGCTCCCAGCTCTTGTCTGATTAAAGAAAATAAAATCGACTGTGTAGATATGATGAAGGCGCCGACGCTTGTGTTCTTAAACTCGAAAGGTATGCAATATCCGGTAGAGTCCACATTCAAGAGATTTAAAACTTTAAGGCGTAGTTTCCCGATGCCTTTGGACATCTCGTTGACGGCGGAAGTGGAAAACGAAGACGGCGATATTCCCCTTAAAAGCAGCCTGGATTTTCAATTCCAATCTATAACTTGCGATTAGTTTATGGTTGCAAATTCTCATAGCGAAAATGCAACCATAAACTGATCTAAAAATGCGACAAAATCTTTAGTCTTTGTTTTGTATCCCGATAGATTCACTATGGAACGAAGACTGAACCTCTGGTGCGTTGTCGTCATGGTCTTTGCATTCTCATCTACGGGATGCTCTCTTTCGTTAAAGATCACAGCACAATTAGCCCGCCTTATAGCACCAACTCCACAAGCCAATTTGTCGTCAACAACGGCCGCTAATAACAATTTGTCTCAGTGGAGTATCGACGTCGAATTCAATACCCCCGTGCAAGGTCTGGATATTTCCGACTTTGACCTGACCAATGGTGTGGTCACCGATCTTCAAGAAATCAGTGAAGGCACCATTTATCGTATCTTAGTGAATCCGATTGCAGAAGGTAATGTTAGTGTACAGCTTCGTGCGGATGCGGTCTTAAGTTCTCGCAACGAAAAAAATCCGTCATCAAATATTCTAAGTTTCATAAATGATCAAACTAAGCCCTCGGCGGTCATCAGCTATTTGGGAATTGATCCGACCAATACCTCGCCGTTGCATTTCTCGGTCACCTTCAGTGAACCGATGATAGGTCAAATTGCAATAAGTGATTTTGCAGTTACGGGTGGAAGTTTGAGTCAAATTTCTGGTAACGGTACCGTTTTTTATCTTGAAGTGGTTCCCTCGGCTAGCGGAACGGTCTCCATATCGTTGTCCGCAGGGCGTATGACGGATCTATTTGGAAATGAGAATCTGATTTCAAATTCCGTCTCAGTCATTTTCGATAATGATCGTCCCTTGTCGACATTGTCTTCGGTGGCCGGCGATGATGTGAACTCTGCTATCACCGTGAATGTGTCCTTCAGTGCTGCTGTAGGGGGATTTTCAGCAGGGGATCTGGAAGTTGAGAATGCCCTGATCAGTAATTTTTCAGGCAGTGGCGCTAGCTATAGTTTTACGCTGACTCCGATTTCCGAGGGCAACTTCAGGGTTCGAGTTGTGGAAAATGCAGCACAGGATTCTGCGTCTAATCAATCTTTGGCATCGTCATGGCTGCAGAAGAACTACGACTCCATTGTCCCGACAGTAACACTGTCCACGCTGGCTCTCTATACCACGACGACTTCACCTGTAGTCGTGACAGCGACTTTCAGCGAAAGCATCACTGGCTTTGATGTCAGTGATTTGACATTAGTGAATACAACCGCTGCAATTTCTGGAAGTGGTACGACATATACGATCACTCTGACCCCTCAGGGGGAGGGAGTTTTCAGTGTCAAAATTCCTGCAGCTGCGATCACGGATAGTGCCGGAAACCCTGTACAAGCGTCATCAACTGTTTCGAGTATCCGCGATACCACTCTGCCAACTGCAACAGTCACGAGTGATATTGGACCTTATTCGTATTCTTCACCGATGAGCTTTACGGTGGTTTTCAGTGAGCCTGTCACAGATTTGACTCTTTCAGATTTTAATGTGGTGGGAGGAACGAATGCGCAACTTAGCACTCTGATGGGATTTGGAACTATTTGGACTTTCCAGATGAGTCCTTCGGTAACGGGAACTAAAACAATCACTTTACCTGCAAATAAAGTCATAGATGCCGCAGGACTGGCAAATGTGGTGTCGAACACAGAGACATTTATTTACGACACAACACCAGTTTATGTCTCCTTTGTTCAACGTGAACAAGCCGTCTTGGAATCAAGTACGATGCCGCAAAAATTTCAGATCCGCATGGCAGGAACCAAGCCGTATCCAGTGACCATCAATTATCGGCTGATCGGAAGTGCCGTGAATGGCGTGGATCATGACTTGGCGACAGAAGGTAATATCACAATTCCGGCGAACTCTGCCAACCCTACAACAGTCGATATTCCGTTTAATCTGGTTCATAATCCGAGCATCGAGAATAAATATATACAGATGAATCTTCATTATACGAGCAGCCCGTTAATTCGTTTCGGTAAGGACTATCAAAGTCGAATTGCCATTGCTGATATGGACGGCCTTCATGGTTCTGTTGTTAGTCTTTCGGTCAGTGATTTATCCCGCTGTGTAGTTTTAAGTGATGGCCGTCTTCGCTGTTGGGGGAATAATTCCAGTAATGGTGTGTTAGGTGATGGAACTACAGCCGCGAGTTTAACGGCAAAGAATATTGATATCGGTCGCTCTTACGCCAAGGTTGTGGCCTCCTCCGTGGATACCTGTGGAATCCTGGGAAATGGTGATTTGTATTGTTGGGGAAATAACTTTTATAAGCAACTGGCGAACACATCGACGACAAGTTATCTATCACCTATTTACGTAGATTCTGGCTATTCCGATGTAGCAATTCTAGGAAAGGCCATTTGCGGAATTAAGAGCGGTGATATCTATTGCTGGGGAACATCTGCCGCGGCAGAACTGGGCAATGGCTTGTTGACGGGAGTTGTAACTTCTCCCACCAATATCACATCAAATACAACGACGTATCCCAATAGTTTCGTCTCTGTCTCCGCTTCAGGGGGGGCGTATGCCTGTGCTTTGGATAGTGCGGGAGATGTTTATTGCTGGGGTTATAATAACGTGGGGCAGTTGGGGGATGGCACGACCAATACAGCCCTTGTTCCAACAAAGCTCATATCAGCGGTCGCATTTAAATCCATCAGTGCCGGGGGTTCGCATGTTTGTGCCATCGACATCAATGATGCTCTAAAGTGTTGGGGCTATAATACTAATGGCCAGGTTGGTGATGGAACGGTTGTAACCAGAATGAATCCAGTCGCCGTAGACGCGGCAAACACATATTTGAATGTGGCGGCAGGGGCTTCCCATACCTGTGCCGTTCGTAAGGTCTCGCAAAGAGTTGTTTGTTGGGGGCGCAATATTACAGGCAGCTTCGATGCAGGCGCCTTGGGCGATGGCAGCGATTACAGTACTGTCTATAAGACAACACCAACATTGGTTACGGATACGGCAACCTACGCGGTGCTGTCTGCGGGCTATAATTTTAGTTGTGGGGTGACGACAGATCAGCGAGTGAAGTGTTGGGGATCCTATGCCAACAATGGGGTGGGAGATGGCTTTGAAAGCAATCGTGCTCCTTTAGTTGATACAGATTATGGGCAAGGCTATAAGCAAGTCGATGTGAACACTTCCTTCGGATGTGGGATTGACGACCAAGATCGTTTGAAATGTTGGGGTAATGGAACTGCTGGCTCCGTGGGGGACGGAATGAATGGAGTCGTTCGCAGCAGTCCGGTCGTGTTAGATCGGGGACTGACTTACAAGTTTGTTTCAGTCGGTCGTAGGCATGCCTGCGCAATTATGATTGATGGTACATTAAAATGTTGGGGAAATAATTCTGACGGTGTCGTGGGCGCGGGGAATTCGGCTTCAGTGTTTGTCACTCCCGTGGTCGTGGATGGTGGTACTAAATATAGAAAGGTCGCGGCAGGTAGCTCCATGACCTGTGGTATTACAGAAGATGGTGTTTTGAAATGTTGGGGTTGGCATTATAATGGTCAGTTAGGTGATGGGACAGCCATTTCAAAAAGTTATCCGGCTATTATTGACTCTGGTGTCAAGTATATCGATATCGCTGTCTCCAGATGGGGTGAGTCGCATACCTGTGGAATTACTGAAACAAAAAACCTGAAGTGCTGGGGTGGGAACTCCAATTCTCAGCTTGGCCTCGGAGGCACGACGCCAGCGAACTACACAACTCCTCAAGTTGTCAGTGCCACGGATCTATATTCCTCTGTAGCAGTTGGATTTGGCTATACTTGTGCCACACGTGATGGAGCCAACAGTTTATATTGTTGGGGTATATCAAGTGACTATCAGACGGGTTCAAACTCCACATCCCTTTTGTTGACACCGGCATTGGTGGATTCCAGTGCTTACTCGGCGCTGGTGCTGGCACAATACGGCGGCTGTGGAAAGACTGCGGTAGGATATAAATGTTGGGGGGGAGTGAGTTCGACGCTTTCTCGTTTGGTTGGAGTGACGGCTTTGAAAATTCCAACATTGATTCCAAATGCGGCAAATTATAAAGAGCTTTCATTTTCAAACCCCACCGTGATGTTTGGTGTTGCGGCAGGGTGCGCAATTAAACTTGATTCCGGGCTTCAATGTACAGGTCCCAACGATTCAGGATTGTTGGCACATGCCGGAGTCTTCCCGGGGTGGTTAAGTCCAGTCGATGTTACGACTTGGGTGGTTCAATGATTGACTCACGAACCTCCAGAGGGTGCTAACCAGCACTGGAGTTCCAGACGAACTGAAGAAGATACTCTGATCTCCTACATTCACTAGCGAATGGTTTTGCTTAAGAGTTCTTCAACTTAGAAAATTTCATTTATGAAAAAGCTCCAAGTTTGTCTAAATCAACAAGTGAGGATTCTTGCAGCTGCCTGCAAGATAATCATAATCTCTTGTTTATTTGCGCCAGTTGCAAAAGCACTTCCCCATAATGGGCCTCAAGCTCGGACCAATAAAAAAATTCTTTTCGTTGCCTCCAACCTTATGAACGGTGGGGTGAAGTCCGTCAGCGAGTCCTTCAAGCAAGCCAGCGCCCAGCTGAACTGGCAAGTTGAAATTGCCGATTGTGGAGGCAGGAAAAACTGTGTGCGTGCGACTCTAAAAAAGGCTCTCGATAAAGCTCCTGACGGAATTGTGCTGGGAGGTTTTGACGGAGCAGATGTTCGCGACACTTTAAAGAAAGCTCGCAATAAAAGTGTGAAGATCGTTGGGTGGCATGCCGCTGCGAAATCGGGTCCCACACCTGATATGTTCACGAATATCACTACAGATCCATACACTGTTGCTCAAACGGCGGCGGCGCAAATTCCGAACTATGGCAACAAACCTGGCGGGGTAATTATTTTAACCGATCGAGATTACTCGCTAGCAACAACGAAAACACTGGCTTTGAAAAAGGCTATCGAGGCCATGAAAAACTTTAAACTGATCGCCGTCGTAGACGTGGCAATTTCTTCTGCGGAAAAAGATATTCCTCAATTGATAAAAGCCTGGAATCAGCGCTATGGAAAGTCTTGGACTCATACATTGGCAATAAACGATCTGTATTTTGACTATATGGCGCCTTCATTGAAAGCTGTCCATCGTGAAGACGTGGTGGGGATTTCGGCGGGAGACGGCTCTCTGGCGGCCATTGAAAGAGTGAGTATTGAGAAATCTTCGCAGGTGGTTGCAGTGGCGGAACCATTGCAAACTCAAGGGTGGCAGTTGGCGGATGAGTTGAATCGTTCTTTTGCCGGAGAGCCTCCCAGCAATTACATAACTAAACCCTTGGTTATCAGTAAGAAGTACATGGATGGCTTAAAGAGTGATGATATTGAAGAGCACATTGCATTTCGGAGTACCTATTTATGCATCTGGTTTCCCGAGAGAGAGAAAGATAAATGTCTTATGCCCTAACTCAATCTTAAAGCATTTTGGGGGCTGTCGCAGAATTTGACAGGGTTGAAAAAATGCTATTGACGCCAAATTCGGGAGCCAACGTCTGTAGGGTGGAGTATAACAGTTCTGCAATGAAAATACTCTTGGTTGTACTCTTAGCTTTCAGTTTTTCTCTCGCGGCAAACGCTGCAGAGGAATCCTTTGTCACCGTTTCAGCTGTGGGTGACGTGATGCTTGGCACAGATTATCCCACGGATAAACTTCCGAGCGATCAGGGCCGGAAGCTTTTCAGATATTCTCAAGAATATATCAAGACCGGCGACATTCGCTTTGCCAATTTCGAAGGAACTTTGTACGACGGTGGTAAAGGTGCTGGATCCAAAAGTGAAGGTGCAAATCGTCACCTATTCCGTACTCCTACAGAATTTGCTCGCACCTTTGCGGATGCCGGCTTCAATGTCGTGAGTTTAGCCAATAACCACGCCATGGATTTTGGTTCAGAGGGGCTCCTCTCGACTCAACAAACTTTGCGCTCATATCAGATTCAGTCAAGCACCAAGCGCGGTTTTGAGGTTGCAAGTTTCCTGGTTCGCGGAGTGCGTGTCGCTGTGATTGCAACTGATTACTATGCCGGTCCCAGAAGTATATCAACACCAGAGAAAACCTACCAAGAGATCCGTGATCTTAAAAAACGTTTTGATATCGTGATCGTGTCTTCCCACGCAGGCGGCGAGGGATCGAGTGCCACCCGAACTTCCAATCAGATCGAATACTATATGGGTGAAAATCGCGGAAACTCCGTGGCCTTTGCCCGTGGAGCGATCGATGCGGGCGCAAGTCTGATTCTGATGCATGGGCCGCATGTGCCAAGGGGCTTGGAAGTTTATAAAGGCCATTTGATCGCCTACAGCCTGGGGAACTTCGCAACCGAGCGAGGAATCAACGTGCAGGGCACAGCGGGCTTAGCACCACTGTTACTGGCGAAGCTTGATTCCAAAGGCCGCTTTCAAAAGGGTTCCATCACATCCTTCATTCAGGATCGTGAAAAGGGAGTGGTTTACGATAAAAACCAAGCAGCTTATAAGCTGATGCAAAGCCTGTCCTACAGTGACTTCGGTGGCTCAGCTCCATTATTTGACCCCTCCACAAGTATGATTCTTCCCCGCTAAAAGCGTCTGATTACCTTGCAGTAACGAAGCGTGAAATAACTATATTCCGGGTCTGCGGCGTTTATATTTGGCCCCACTGAGTTTACAATGCGCGTCACTATGCGTTGGATCCCCCTTCTACTTTTGATCGCTGCTCTTAGCGCCTGCAATTCGGAAAAACCCGAATCGCGCGAAGATAAAATGAACCGAGGTTTCGAATACCTCGATCAGCAGAACTACGACCAGGCGATTTCTTATTTCCAACGTTTGGTTCAAGAAGATCCTCACCCTCAAGTGCGCATGGCTTTGGCTTCCGCTTACGCAGCTCGCGCGGGAATTAAGTTTGATATCATTTATAATTTCGTCGTCGTTAAGCACCAGCCGACCATGCGTGTGCAAATTTCAAATTTAAATTTTTCAGCGCAGACCAACGAAGTTATTCATCAGCTGGAAGGTTTCCTTGCCCAGTGGGAGCAGGTTCCTTCTGTCTCCGCTGCGGGTCGCAGCGATATCGAAAAAGCCGTGGTGGTGTTATCCAAAACCGATAACTCGGGGGCACGCCTTTACAGTGCGGTTCTGCGAGTCGTGGCATTAAAAGCCAATGTCGCTGAAGGAATTATCTCCTGGAATTTGCAGACTCAAAGCAAAGACAAAAAAGTCTGTATCAAGGATGTTCGCCCCTGGTGGGAGTGGACCGAGCGCGTGTTAAAATCCCTCGATACTTTAGGAAATGATTTGGCCAAGGCCTTCCCGCAGAAAAAATCTGAACTGGAAGCTTACCGCGAGCAACTGACTCAAGTAAAAGTACAGATGTCTTCAGTGAAGATCCCCGTGGGTGAGCAATGCTTCTAAAAGCTTCTGCCTTCCTGATTTTAATGACTGCAACGATCGCACAAGCCGGCGCTTTGCCGGGATACTTGCGTGATGGCGGCAGTCGTTTCTTGTATCGCTCTTTTGGTTCCACTTGTTACTCAATGGATTCTATCGAGCGCGGTTTGCCTTGCAACCCTGCCTTCATCGCGAAAAACGACAAGCAACGTTTTGCCAGTGATTTATTCCTGGGCACAAACATGGACTACCTCAGTGACGTCGATGACATGGTCAATGGGCGCGCGACTCCCGAGCAGGTGAATCGTATTTTCTCGCGCCGGGACGCCTCGCAGGCAGAGGCCTCCTTGGAAGCTTCTTTCCAGGCAAGAACCTGGGGCTTTTCAGTCGAGCCTTACCGCATGGTTTTTTACACCGACATTCATAATCCGGCTTTGCCGGCGATAAACTTTATCGCCGCCGAAGAGCAAAACATCCGTCTGCAATTATCTTCCTATGTCAGAGAGAATTTTTATGCAGGCGTGCAGTTGCGCTATTCTCACGTAAAGTTCGTTGGCAATTACATCATGCTGACCGAAGCCTTTGCTGCCGACTCGGAAGAAATCTTTCGCTCGCGCGCGCAGAATTTGATTTTCGTTGAACCGGGCTTTGTCTATGCCTGGGACGATGAAAGCTGGCAGCCGCAAGTGTCTGCAATGCTATCAAACTGGGGCTTTGCTGATGAAAAATCAGATCAATATCCGGTAAAGCCGCAAGGCTTGCTGGGCGCTTCAGTGAAACCGCCTGTGGGTTTGGGAGTTCTGGAAATCGGCACGCAGTTCGCAATTCACAGCGATACCGAACACTGGCAAGAGGCCTTCCGCGCGGCAATGGCTTATAAGATCGGTATTCTCCAATTGGCTTTAAGTGGCGGTCAGCGTGATCACTCTGCCGGCTTCATGCTGGTTTATGAAAACATCACCAGTGGTCTGTCTTATTGGGGCGAGGACCAGGATAACGGCGTCTACATCTCCTTCGGGGTGCAGCTATGAAGATGCTGATCGTTTTGCTGTCGCTTTTATTCTCGGTCCAAAGCTTTGCCTTCATGAGCAACGATACTGGCTATCAGGGCCTGCCTGAGTGGTCCGACTTCCGCGAGTTCGTTAAGCAACAACAGGAAGAAGACGAACGCATGGGAGTCAGCTATATGATCTCAGGCGGCATCGCGGCCCTGGGTGGTGTAATAGGCTATGATCTTTCCAACGATCCCTTAAGCCGCAGTGTCTATGCGCTGACGTCGACAGTGGGGATTGCGGCGATCGGTTTGGGTGCGAGCTACTATTGGACCGGCAATGAATACGACAGCTTCTATTATGCCTTAGAAAACTCCAGCATTTCGATTCAGGAAAAAAACCGCATCCTGCAAAAGTTCCTGGAGCGAGAGCGCGATAAGCGCGAATCCCGTCGTTGGATTCGCGTGGTAACTCACTCCTTGATTGCGGCTGTGAATTTCTATAGTGCTTCCCGTGAAACCAACGGGGACGTGAAGCCGGTCTTTGTATTCTTAGGTACAGTGAATACGGTTCTCGCAGTCAGTTACGCTTTTTAGAAACCGCGCTGATAGCTAAGGGAGATATTCCCGCGAGCATCCGGCGATGTTTGAGTTTTAAATCTCTTCGTACTCATCTCATAGCTATAACCCAGCTCCAGATCCCAGCAGCGAATCACAAGTCCCGCACTGCCAGCTGTGACCAGAGGACGCTTTTCCACCGAGGCGCTGTCGCCATCAGAATTTCCATCCAAGAAGATATCCCGGGCTACGATTTTTTCGTAAAGACGAAACACCGTGAATAGAGAGAAGTCGCCTTCATAGGCATCAACGGTGCGATAGCCCATATCATCAGGGATGTTGTAACCCCAGCGCAGAATTCCGCCGACCTCTAAATGTGTATCGACGTTCCCCAGGGAGCCGCCATAGAAATAGATGAAATCAGAGTCCGCCATGCCCTCATAGCGATAGGGCATTACGGCCTGTTTCATTTTAACGTTAATACCCAGCTCATTGTGCAGCTGATAGTCCCAGCCTTGAGCTTGATCCGCACCAATCACGCGGTGATAGAAGTTCTGGGTTTCCTCGCCCAAGGCTGCAGGTCCCACAACGCCTAGGTCGATCTGATAGATATTTAAAAGATTCCCTTCGCGCGTTCCCATAGAGGTCGTTAGGAACAACCATCCCGCATAGGGCTGATCATCGGGATCGGGGATCGCTGCTTCAGTGTCTTCAGGCGTATAGATAAACTGCGAGAGCGCAAAGCTTGAATATAGTTTCGTTGAAGGAGAGAAGTTGTCTTCAAAGCCTTTAGTGAAACCAAACAGTCCGCTTTGAATAATACCTATAGATAAATTGCTCGTAAGATGGCGATCTGTGTGTTCGGGACCGGTGAAATAGTCATTACCAATATCTAAAACAATCTGTCTTCCGCCTTCATCAGCGTGTGCTGAATAAATAGGCAGAGTGAATAAAGAGATAATTAAGAGTATAAATTTCTGTGGAGTCACAAGTCCTCGTATCTATTGGTAACTTTACATTACATAGGACACTTTTAGTGTAATGTTAAATGGAAAGATTTCATAAATCAGGTGAAATTTACGCATCACGCAAAATCGAATTGTCTTTGCGCGTAATCGAGAGCATTAAGTGCGCACAACAAAAAAACATCATTCATACCTACAGGAGATTAGAATGAAAAACATGATCCTTGCTATCGCCGCTCTTATCGTTGGTCAAACTGCTAACGCAGCTATCTCTGCAAACTCTTCTTGGGAAGAAATCTTTGCAGCTAAAGGTCCATACCAAATCGTAGCTCCAGCTGTATACATGGGCCGCGCTATTGATTACACTTTCGTATGTGTTGATGGTAACGAACTACGCACTCAAAAACCAGTAGACATCGTTGTTACTAAACAACCAACTAACCAAAACGGTCGCACAGAGTTCGAAGTTGTTGGTTCTGAAATCCTTTCTACTCCAATCAACTACACTCAAAAAGAATCTTTCTGTGATTCTTCTAAAGGTGACAAAACTGTTTGCCGTGACGTTGTTTACACTGGCACTTACCCATTGACTGTTAACGTAAAAGTTTACTCTCAAGTTGGTAACGAAGCTCCAGCTCGTTTGCTTTTCACTAAAGCATACACAGTTCCAACTTGCGACAACGCATCTGTTAACTAATTATCTTAGTTAAATTGAACTAGCTTAAAAAGCCCGCTCTCGAGCGGGCTTTTTTTTTGAGGTAACAGTTCCCTTTCTGTACTGCGAAGCAGTACGAAAAGGGAACTGTTACCGAAATCCCGGTCATCTTTTTGCATCCTTAAGACTTCTGAAAATTTAAGCACGCTAAATTGGAGTTGGCCCCCCAAAGGGCTCCCATTTTGGTCTCGCTGTCTCATTCTTAGACAGTGGGGCTGCGGCGTTTTTTAGGAGTGACCATGCAGTTCTGGAATCGTATTTCTGTTGCTGTCCTTTTATGCTCGTCTTTGCTGGCTGCTTGTACCAACAAGGAAACCGTCAGAGTCGAAGAGAAGCTTCTGCCGCCGGCAAAGATTGAGGCGACTGCGACCATTCAAAAGAACACGGTGACCTTTGCTAAGTCCTCTTTAGGTAAACTCTTTATAGTGATGCCGATCAAAACGGCGGCTTCTCGTTCGGCAGCTCCCGAATATATTAGGTCGTTGGTGGTTTCTTTCGAGCAAAGTGGCGATCGCATTGCGGTCTACAATCGCTCAACCGATAATTTGCAGTCGCAAATCGTGGCGGATGCCCTGATTCAGACTTTTCCAGTTGTTTCCGAGACTGCTGAAAACGTGGTTTTTGATATTGGCCAGGGTTTTGTGAACCTGAACTTGCAAGAGGGCCTTACGATCACTGATCCACGAATTTATTCAGTGCAAAGTCAGATAGTTGAATCCAAGTCAGAGAACACTTTGAAGGTTAAAGACTCCTTCGTGAAGTCCCTAGTATTAAAAGACAATGCGATTCAATTGGTGCAGGACATCCGCATGGTGGTTCCTTTTAAGTCGTACGTAGAACTGGATCCTAAAACCCAAAAGAATGTCGACAAGTATACTAGTGTTCCTAAAGAGGTGGAGCAGGGTGCAACACTTGCCATTGAAATTAAGCCTTATGTAAGTAACGAGGAATTCGTGGTTCGTAACTACGACTCCCAGGAGCGTTTCGGTTACTTCATCAATAAGGTCGGTAAAAAGAATTCCGACGAGCGTGAGCCGTTGGGACAGATCGCCCGTTGGGATATCGCTGAATCTCGCGGTCCGATTCGTGTCTTGGTCGCACCGGAATTTCCTCAACCTTTGCGTGAAGGGGTGGATGCTTCGGTAAGATACTGGAATAAAATTTTTGGTCGTGACGTAATGCAAGTGGAATTTGACTACAAGGTCGAAGCTTTCCAACCGGATCGCTCTATCGTGGTTCGCTGGATTCAGTGGGATCAGGGTAATGGAGCCTTCGCCAATATTCAAACGGATCCTTTGACGGGCGAGTCCTTGCGCGCGATCGTCTATATCACTTCCGTCTTTACTGCCGATAAGATGTATGTCGATGGAAAACCTAAATCTGATGACGTTGTTGGCATGCCCGGCAATGGCCTGTGCAATTTAGAGTTTGATGCGGCTTCCGTTCACAAGGTCAACGTCGTTGGTGAGGTGATGGCCCACGAGTTGGGGCATGTGGTCGGACTACGACATAACTTTGCAGGTACTTCCAATGCACCGGCAAGTGATCAGGAAATCGCAGAGGCCATGGATCTGATTCAGAAAGACGGAACAGTGAAACCCGTGGCTCTAAGCTCCACCGTGATGGATTATCCCCCGGCGCCTGCGTATTCCATATTGGGCGAGTATACGAAAAGTAATTCTCTGCCTTATGATGCTGCTGCGATCGAGTGGGGTTACTTCGGAAAAGAAGTGAAGCGTACAGCAAATATGTATTGTGCAGACGAGCACATTATGGCGGCGAATGATGCAGAAAGAAAAATGCTGGGATGTGAGCGCCGCGATCTTTATAAGAATGTGTTTTTTGCCGAGCGCGAGAGAATCCTCTCGAAGGCTCGTTATCTAGTTGAGAATGCGGCATTTACTTTGAAATTGAACCTGCCACGACTACGCATAGATGGCTTGTCTTCAGCAGTATACTATTTAAGTTTTAGTCCTGGTTTGAGCATAGAGGACTCTTTGTATGTTGCTACACCCGAGAAGATACAACCGATTTTGGTGGCTGACGACATCGTGCCGGATTTCTTGCAAGGACTAAGTCCGTACTACTATCGGGCAAAGGACTTCTATAACTCCTATTCGGCACCAGGTGATGCTAAAATCACTAGCGATCTTTCAGAAGTTGGCGGCATGAAGGCATTTGTAGAGTCTCTAAATCCAGTGAAGGTATACGGAGAGAATTTCTTCCAGAATCAGGTGAAGGATAAAAAGACCATTCCACTTTTGGTGAAGGCGGGTCTTACTGAAGAAGAAGCGGCATACTTGCAAGCGAACTGGCTGCAAGCTGCAATTCGACTTGACCAAAAGGAAGCAGCAGAAGCAGTTGCTAAAACGATCGATTTCACCAAACTTCGTAAGCCGGAGTGGAAGAACTAATTCCCGAGGTAACAGTTACCTTTCTGTACTGCGAAGCAGTACGAAAAGGGAACTGTTACCGCTTAGAAGTGCCAGTTTTCTATTCTTAGGTATTCGCTGTTGTTGTGGCCGGACATCTCGTAGCCTTTTAGGCCTTTGGGGATGATCGAGGTGTTTGAGCGGTAGTAGCTTGGTAGTTGCGGTAGTTCTTCGGTATAGGCCTTTAGCACTTTGTGCATGATCTCGGTGCGTTTTGCGGTGTTGAATTCTTCTGATGCCTGCACCAATAGTTTATCAACTTCTTTGTTTCTCCATCCGGAGCGATTGTGGCCGGACCAGCCGTTGCCTTGGGATGGAACCATGGTGGAACTCATTGTTCCTTGCGGAACCATGTTGGGAGATTCTACCCACGTTAATGCTGCCATTTCGAATTTTCTTTGGCGTAGGATTTCACCGAAGAAGATGCGCGCCGGGAAACTTTTTAGAACTACTTCCAATCCCAATTGCTTCCACTGATTTTGCAGGTAGACCGCAATCATCTCGTTCATTTTATTGTCGGCGACATTGGTCATAGTTAGTGACATTTTTTTTCCGTCTTTATAACGGTAGCCATCTTTCTCCATTTTCCAACCGGCTTCATCTAACAAGCGCTGCGCTTTGATGCGGCTATATGGGTAAAGCGTGATGAATTTTGGATCATCGGTATACCACTCGTCAAACGGAGTCGAAAAGTGCAGGGCAGGGGGCTGCTTGCCGTCAAAGAAGGACTTGGCCATCTCTGCGCGGTTGAAGGAAAAGTTTAAGGCTTTACGCACATTCAGGTCTTTAAGAATAGAATTGTCCAGATTCAACTCGATGTGCGCATACATCGAACCGGCTACGTATTTCACTTCGTAGGGAAGATTTTGTGACTGTACTTTTTTATCGAATGCCAGTGTCTGATCAAAGCTCATCCCTGAAGACGACGTCATATCAACGTTGCCACTCATAAGATTTGCTTCCATCGATGTGGAATTTAAAATGAACTTAAAGATCACTTTCTTAAAGTACGGCTTCTTGCCATAGAATTTTTCATTCGGAACCAAGACAATGTGACTGCCTTGTTTTAGCTCTGCCACGCGGTAGGGACCATTGTACAATCCCGGCTCGGTGATTTTTGACGCGTAAAGGGAATTGCGTTCATAGGTTAGCACTTGGCCTTTGTATTTTTCAAACACCGGCATTTCCAGGTGAGCGGGAATCAAGCGCGGCATTGAAACATAAAAATTGTACTGGGCTTTTTCAAAGATCACGGAGCATTTTTTTGGATTGGTTTTATCAATCACGATGTCTTTGACGTTGTCATAGTCATCGCGATTGGGTGTTGCGACCAGGTCATTGCTGCCGATCTTCCAGCCAGCTTCAAGGTCTTTGCAAGTCACAGGTTTACCGTCACCCCATTGGGCGTTGTCGATGAACTCCAGATCTGCTTTTAAGTGCGTGCCGGTTTTGTCAGTGATGAGCTGGGCTTTTTTGTTTTCAATAGTTGGGATTTCTTTGATCAACACGGCTTGTGGTTTTCCATTTGGCGTGATCATCACCAAGGGGCGCATGATAGCGTCTTGAACCAGGCCACCGGCGGCCATCGTGTTCACGATGGGATGGATGGTGTCGAATTCGGCGTTAACTGCGATGCGCAGTTCATCTTTTGGGCTTGCTGCAAGGGCAGTGATAGTCGAGAAAGTTAAAAGCGAAACGCACGAAAGTACTTTAGTCATTTTTCCATCCGATCCTGATCTTTGATCGTACCGTGAGGGAAAAAATGATGGCAATAGATATGAAGCAAAAAAATGCCCCCGCGTTGGAGAGAACGCAGGGGCGTACTGCAAGGGAACTTACCACTGGAGAGAGCTATAAGTTCCCAGTTGAACTGTTGATCTAAAGAATCATGTAGAGCATTAGAGCTGCCATGACCAAGATCGCGCCAATCTGGACAAGCGAATAGGACACGTCGCGGTTTTTCGGGGACATACCACCTCCTAACCACAACATCATTATATTAGAGCTGTGGAAAAAACCCGGATGATGACGGTCATCTTTACTCCCGATTATTCGCATTTCAGAGTGTTTGTTATTGTATAGACTCACAGAAATAAAAATCCCACCCGTTTTTAGTCGGGTGGGATCTGAGTAAATTAAAATTTGATTGGACCTTAGTGATTGCTGGCTTGCTTAGGTACTTTGGAAGCATCCACAGTCACTTCAATCTCAACACGGCGGTTTTTAGAACGAGCCGCTGCTGTTTTTGCTGCATCAACTGGATCAGCTGCGCCCATACCAACTGAAGAAATTGTATCCGCAGGTACACCACCCAAGATCAATTGCGCGCGAACTGCTTCAGCGCGATCTTTGGAAAGTGGGTTGTTTTTCATCGCTGAACCCGTGTCATCAGTGTAGCCACGGATAGTAAGTACGTTTTCTGGGTACTTCTTCATGATCTGAGCCAATTGCGCAATGTTAGATTGAGCCGCTGGTTTCAAGTTGGATTTACCAGTGTCGAACAAGATGTCAGACTTAAGTTTCGTGATCAAACCCTGCTCTGTTCTTTTTGTTTCAGCAATTGCAGCAAGTTCTTTGGCTTGTTTATCCATACGGTGACCGATACCACCACCGATACCAGCTCCCAAAGCTGCACCAATAAGTGCGCCTTCGTTGCGGCGACCCGTTTGGTGACCGATAACTGCACCAGCGACAGCACCAATTGCCGCACCGATACCAGCACCTTTAGCTGCATTTGGATTTTCTTCAGTTGTTGCACAACCTGTTGCCATCAATGCTACAGCTGTTGCGATTAGAACTAGACGTTTCATAAATAGGACTCCTTCATTTACTTGTGAATAGACAAAGTTTGCCAAGGCGCACGATATTCGTCAATCCCTCTGGAGCTCATATATGTTTTGTTTTATTCTGAGAGGCATTAAAGCGAAGGAGCGTTAAAATGAACAAGCTATTAGGTTTTTTACTTATGTCTGTCACACTCTGGGGCGGTATGGCCCAAGGAGCAGAACGTATGATCGTGGTCAGTGGCTCTTCCGAAAAAGGCTTGGATCCAAACATGGTCAGCATGACTGTGGAAATTTGGAGTAAAGCGCAAACTGCCAAGCAGGCGCAAACTTTGGCGGCCAATCAGTTTAAAGACGTCAAAAAAGTTTTTGAAGAATTTAAAATCAAAAAAGAGGACATCCAAACTGACAACTACAGTTTGAACCCTGAGTACGTGTATGACCAAAAGGCGCAGGCTAACAAGATGGTTGGCTTCCGTGTCGTACAATCACTTATGGTAACACTGCACAAAGTGGACGATGCAGGGCGTTTCTTGGATGCGTTGGTCACAGAGAAGCAAACTAAAGAGAGCGGCGTGAACGTGAACTCCATCAACTGGGATTCTGATAAGCGTCAACAAGCGGAAACAGCAGCTTTGGCAGATGCAGTCCGTGCTGCAAAAGTAAAAGCGGAAGAGATTGCAAAAGCCGCAGGCGTTAAAATCAAAGGTGTTTCCAGAATCAGTCACGGAACCCATACAGGGCAGCCGCCCATTCCGGTAATGCGTAATTTCGCCATGAAAGCCATGGCAGACTCTGCTCCGACGGAGCTTAGTGCCGGCCAAATTAAAGTCCGCGTTGAAGTAACGGCTGAGTACGAAATCAATTAACAAATTTGAACTCTCTGGAAGCGCCACGTGAGAGGATTTCAGTAGTCAAAATGTTGAGGCTCCTTTAGTTTCTCTTAAGACACTAAAGGAGTGCTGTTCAAATGATCGAAATGCTATCGAATCCGCAAATCTGGATCGCGTTTTTCACACTATTCGCCTTGGAACTTGTTCTGGGGATCGACAACGTAATTTTCATCTCAATCTTGGCCGGCAAGCTTCCAAAAGAGCAGCAGGATAAAGCCCGCGTCACTGGTTTGGCCTTGGCGGTCATCACGCGCGTTATCTTATTGTTCTCGCTAAGCTGGATTATCGGCTTAACTGAACCTCTGTTTGCAGTGTTCGGGCAGGAGATTTCTGGCCGCGATTTGATTCTGTTGTTGGGTGGTCTGTTCTTGATCGTGAAAAGTACGATGGAGATCAATCACAAACTGGAAGGCGTGGAAGGCAGTCATTCCAATCACGTAGCGCATTCGTTTGGTTCTGTGATTTTCCAGATCCTGTTGTTGGACGTGGTGTTCTCGTTGGATTCCGTGATCACAGCAGTTGGTATGGTGAGTGAGATCGGTGTGATGATCGCAGCCGTTGTGATTTCTGCGATCGTGATGATCGTGTCTGCAAAATCCATCAGCAACTTCGTGGATTCCCATCCGTCACTTAAGATTTTGGCGCTAAGCTTCCTATTGATGATCGGTTTCACTTTGATCGTTGAAGCCCTTGAGGTGCACATTCCAAAAGGTTATGTGTACTTTGCGATGGCGTTCTCGGTGGGTGTTGAGATGTTGAACATCAAAATGCGTAAGCAGAAACCTAAGCAGCCAGTGAAGCTGCGTGAGCGATTTGCTGATGAAGATCAGGTAAAAAAATAGTTATCTGGAAAAGGCCTCATTAAGAGGCCTTTTTTTATTGCGGCAGAAGTTGAATACCAAGCGGGGATTTTTTAACCCGCTTCTTTTTTTCCAATGAAGTCAGCGTGCGAATCACTGTTTCAATCGTCAGGTTTGCCCACAGCGAGATCTCTTTGCGGGTCAGGCGGCAGTAGCCATCGGCATCCAAAAATTGTTCAACAGTTCGTGTGACTTTTTCAGCAGCACTTTTTGATTGCAGGATCACGATGCGTTCGTAACTGTCCAGTCCGCGGGAGCAGGCGTTCTGCAGAAACAAAATGGAAAGCTGTGGATCTACCGCTAGTAGTTCGCGAACAGTTTTCACCGGAAAGCAACAAAGGCGGGCTTTGCCCTCGGCGATAAATTCATAATCTGTGGGTTGGTCCGAAACGATGTTGGTTAGCGGAAAAATATTGCTCGCAGTGAAAGTGGATACCAGATTTTCCCGGCCCTCAAGATCGCGCTCGATAGTGTTGATCTTGCCTTCGGCCACACAATAAATGTTTAAAGGCAGGCAGCCCTGGCTGATGATGCATCCCTGGGTGTTTACGTTCTGAATTGTTTTTGTCTTTAACAAAGAAGTCACAGTCGTGTCTTTGATCTTCAACTTCTTATCCAGAAGGAAGCAATTTTGGCATTGTTTGTTCGAAGAGTGCATCATAAAGCCGAGTCCCTATCATAAGGAAATTTCACATCGTATGATTTGCATCATATTCGCCAAAGATACAAATCATTCTCCCGCCCCAGTGCTTCGCCTCAATAATTAATTCACGGTGAAAAGTATTTCGATGAGGGGGAGAAATGAAGTGGTTTGGCCGACGAGGTTTGAAATTTAAATTTCTTTCCTCCGTTTTTGTTGCTTGTTTGATTTGTTCCGCAGGTGCTTTAGTCACCTGTCTTTATTTTAGCGAAGTGCAGTTCAGATCAGGCTTGGTCGAGAAGGCGCGCACTATCCACTCCCGGTTGAATGCGGCTTCCCGCTACGTTGCAAACCAAGGGGGACTGGCAACAATGGTAGAGCGTTACACTAAGCTCTATAGTGATTCCAAGGAACTCACTAAAAAAGATATCGATATCATTCTGCAGCAGGTACCTATTTATGCGGGGATGAAGATCGGTGCAGCAGACTCTGAAAAGGAACACTATCGCTTTCGCGTGTTTTCGGATGAACCCCGTGATGAAAAAAATTCTGCGACCCAGGTGGAGATGGCGATCTTCAGAAAATTCGAAGCGAACCCCGCGCTTGAAGAATACGTGATCAATAATGAAAGCCAAGTGAGTGTCTACCGTCCAGTGCGTTTACGCGAAGAATACGGCTGCCTGGTTTGTCATGGGGATCCCAAAACCAGTCCGTGGAGTAACGGTCGGGATATTCTAGGGTATCCGATGGAGAACTGGAAAGACGGCAAGCTTCACGGCGTGTTCGCAGTAAGTAGTATGGTGAAGGAAGCCCATGCCGCTGAATTGGCAAAAGGCGAGTCTTCGCCCATTGGCTTCATGACGCTTTTTGTGCTGATGGGAAGTGCGGTAGCGATGACCATTGCGATCTTCATTATTCGCCGTCCGATCAATGAGCTTCAGGAAATTTCCAAGATCTTAAAAGAATCTGGAGACCATGTGGATTCAGCGTCCCAACAAATTGCCCAGTCTTCGGGTTCGCTTTCAAAAGCCTCGACGATTCAAGCCTCGTCACTGGAGGAAACCGTGGCCACGATGGAAGAGATGTCTTCAATGGTGAAGTCCAATTCAGAAAGTGCCCGTGAAGCTTCGACTTTGGCGCAAGCGACAAAAGGCATTGCAGAAAATGGTGGGCAACAGATTCAAGAGTTGGTGAAGTCGATGGCGGCAATTTCTGGTGATTCCAAGCGAGTCGTAGAAATCACTTCGGTCATTGATGATATTGCCTTTCAAACAAACTTGCTGGCGTTGAATGCCGCCGTCGAAGCCGCACGCGCAGGCGAGCAGGGGAAAGGCTTTGCCGTGGTGGCTGAAGCTGTGCGCGGGCTCGCACAACGAAGCGGCGAGGCGGCCAAAGACATCGCTTCGTTAATCAACGAAAGTGCTGCGCGTATCGGAACCGGAGAGGCGCAGGCCAAACAAGGTGGTTCAGTCTTCGGAGAGATTCTGCAATCTGTTCACAGAGTAGCAGAGTTGAACTCGAATATCGCCCAAGCCAGCGAAGAGCAAAGCCGCGGAGTAAATCAAATCGGTCAAGCCATGAATCAGTTGGATCAAACCACTCAGGAAAATGCCGCTGTGTCTGAAGAAACCGCAGCTTCGGCTGAAGAGCTTTCGGTGCAGTCCACAAGAATGAAAGACTCAGTCACGTCGCTAGAAAAAGTAGTCTTCGGTTCCTAAAGGTACGGACTTACTTGGGTATAAAAAAGCCTCCGTCTGGAGGCTTTTTTCTATTTGGCTTTCACCGGGAACAGGTACGTTGTCGTCATCGCAGACTTTTCTGTGATGGAATGGATCTCGTAGATCTCGATAGCGGCATCAGTTTGTTTCAAGTCTTTTTGTTGAAGGTAGGCTTCAACACGTGGGTACACTTTCAAAGGCCCGATGCCTGGCGAGCCAGTGAACACAGCTTGCACATAAGCACGCGCTGGGATTTCGCCCTCTTTCATTTCTTCTGGTGCGCCTTCAGGCATTTTATCGATCAGGCAACCCACTTTAGCGCGAAGACGTGCTTCTTCAACTTGGCGAGGATCATCCAGGTATTCACCGAAAGTGCGTTGGCAAACCGTTCCTTTGCTAGCCATGAACTTTTCAACCTTTTCGATCACTTTATTCACTTTGTGATAAGGACCGACGTGCTCGATATAGATTGTTTTAAATGGACCTTGTTGAACTTCTGAAATCTCGACACCCTTGAACGCACCCAGGTAAGTGGCAACGTAAGCGCCGAAAGAGACAACCATCACGAATACGAAAACTAACATATACTTCATTGTTCTACTTCCATTTAATTGAACAACCCATAGAGGCTGTTTGTTCTTCAGAAACTTTTTGATTTTTCAATAGTGTTTGCACGGCATTGTAAAGCTCACGCTCGGTCACTTTGCTGGCATCTTTCCAGGAGTTGTCCAAACGCCCGCGATAAGACAATTTCAAGGCGCCATCATAGACAAAGAAATCGGGAGTGCAAACTGCGCCAAAGGCTTTTGCCACATCCTGGGTCTCGTCCACCAGATATGTGAAAGAATAGTTTTTTTCTTTCCAGCGTTTTGCCAAGGCCTCGAAAGAATCCTCGGGATGATCCTTGGGATCATTCGAGCAAATACCTACAACATTGACGCCGTCTTTCTTAAGATCAGCACCCAACGCAATCAAGCGTTCTTCAACGGCTTGAACGTAAGGGCAGTGTGCACAGATAAACATCACCACCAAAGGCTTCCCATTGGAAAAATCCTTTAGCGAATAAGTCTTCCCATCCACGGCAGGAAGTTTAAATTCCGGCACCGCATTCCCCAAGTCAGGAAAAGGAGTAAAAGTAGTAGCCATTACAGTTCGCTCCAGTTGATTTTTTTAGCTCCCATATACAGGGAACCATCCGCTTCCATCGCTGTGTATTTTTCTTTAAGCAAAGGATGCAAATTCAAAGCATGCAACAAAGAAAGCTGATCAGTCGGGCTTAACGGTTGATCGCAGTGCGAAGCCGCATCGGAAAGTTCAAACACCAAACGATCTAAAAACGCTGTGTAGTCTTCACCCAATAGGGGCGCGCCTTCCGGAAGCGATTGCAAAATGCTAGTCGACGTATCAACCGCAGCCGGTGATGACGTGATATTGACACCCAAGCCGACAATAAATCGGGCTTCATCTGCTTGTGCGACAGTTTCTAATAAAATGCCCGCCACTTTTTTGTCACCGATATAAATGTCATTCGGTGCTTTCAAATTCCATTTCAAAAATGGCCAAGTCGTCGTGCACGCACGATACACCGCCAAACCCACCAGGCACGAAGCCGTTGGTTGTGGCATCATCGGCAATAGATAAGACCATGAACTCAATAATGAAGAACCTGGAGTCGCATCAGTCCACGTGTTCTTGCCACGACCGCGACCGGCTGTTTGATGATCGGTTACGAAAATACACAGAGATTCTTCCAAAAGATCTTCTTCAAACGCCAATTCTTTGGCAGTGGCGTTGGTGCTTTCCTGCTGAGCTTTGTATTCCACATGCAGGTGATTGTTGCGCGCCCATTTGGCGGTCACATCACCGATGCGAATTTCACTGACGGGATTCTCACTGGTCATTATTCCTCCCACGCGAAAATCAAGCTGACGTCAGCAACGGGTGCTGAATGTGTCAAAGCGCCGACAGATATAAAGCTGACGCCGATTTCTGCAACTGAACGTACACGCGCTAGGTTCATATTGCCGCTGGCTTCGGTGTGTACGCCTTCAGGGATAAGCTCCAAAGCCTGTTTCAGCATATCGTTATCCATGTTATCTAAAAGCAGGTGAGTGACATTCAGGCCTACTGCTTCTTTCACTTCCGCTAACGTGCGTGTTTCCACTTCCATCGGCAGATGACTGTGCTCGCGCACGCGGTTCACCGCATTGGTGATGCCACCCATAACCGAAATATGATTGTCTTTGATCAAGATGGCAGAGCTTAGGTTCATGCGATGATTCACACCACCACCATGAGCCACGGCTTTTTTCTCAAGCTCGCGATAGCCCGGAGTTGTTTTGCGGGTATCAAGGATTTTAGTTTTCGTGTGCTTCACTTGGTTCACGAAGCGGCGAGTGACAGTCGCGATACCCGACAAGTGGCCCAGGAAATTCAAAGCCACGCGCTCGGCTTTTAGGATTTGCACCAGGTCGCCTTCGATCGTGCAGATGATCTGACCATTCAGAATTTCGTCGCCCTCTTCAAAATGCCATTTCACGCGGCAGTTTGGTTCCAGCATTTGCATGGTTTGTTCAAACGGAGCAGCACCAGACAACACAATGTCTTCTTTGGCTTTCAAGCGTGCGCGGCCGATTTTAGGAGTTAATGCGAGAGATTCCGTCGTGACATCACCATGGGGCATGTCTTCCTTAATTGCGGCACGGATCAGATCAATAAGTGTCATAGGACCTCACATATAGGCGTACCTTGATGTGAGGTTCAGAGAGAAAAAGGTACTAGATAGATTTCTCGGTTTCGCGCATAAGCTTGTTCAGCTCTTCGCGAACGATGCGCTCTGCAATCTCGGGAAGGAGTTTCCAACAAACGGATTCGATCACTTCACGAGCTTCCTCACGAACAATCTTTTCCATCATTTCGCTGGACAAGTCCACCTTGGATTGGGTTTTGGGCTGAGCATTAGTGGCAGCAGGTTTTGTACCCGCAGCACTTGGTTGCGCTTTTGCTGTAGATGGCCCTTTATTAAGGGTTTCCATCATTTGATCTTTGACGGATTTTTCAACTTTACCCAAGAAAGAATCCTCTGGCGGTTTCGCTGGAGGTGCTTTCGCAGCCATCGGAGCCGGCGTTTCTGTCAAATCCGGTCCATTTTCGTCAAAGCTGATCTCCTCAAAGTTCCCAGAGACTTCGATATGCGCGTTTGAAAGATCCTCATCTTGAGGAATTACAAACTTAGACGCAAAGTCATCAGGTTCGTTTTGAGGAATATTTAATTTAAATTTTGTTAAATCCTGATGAGCCCAACCACCTTCATCCATTTCGTCTTCACCCCGAGGTGTCGTCAATGGAACGGAAGCGAACTCCTCGCCCGGAACATCAAGGCTCATAGCCTCGTCTTCACTGATTTCCGGGATCTCGTCCAACGAGCCCAATTCAGTGCCGCCATCGTGGTGCATTTGCGAAGATTCCTCTGCAGGCATTTCTTCGAATTCTGGCATTTCCGGGAAAGTAAGATATTGGCTGACCGGGTTTTCTGCGGTCTTTTTAACCAGCTTGTTCACCAAACCACGCAGGTGTTCTGCATCGAAAGGCTTTTCCAAGCGGTCGTCGGCTCGGGATTCAGAGACTTTGTTTTCGTCGATTTCCATGAACCCACTCCACATCAAAACGACGGGAATGTTGGTGGTTTCGGAATCGCTTTTCAGCTCAAGGCTGACGTCGTAGCCGTTTCTTTTTGTCAAAAGTACGTCTGCAAAAACAATGTCTGGCTTAAAGCTTTTGGCCACAGGTAAAACATCAAGACCCACTGGGACCGCTTTCACCTCGACGGCGAAGTCGGACAATGCCAGTTGCATTACCTTTTTGATTGTGGAACTCTCATCTGCAAGTAAGACGCGTAAAGCCATAATCAAAGTTAAATAGGATTTTGGACCTGAGTCAAGGAAACTCTAAGAATGAACAGAATTGATCGTTATACATCCTGGCTTTTCTTTGGCTACTTCCTGGGTGGCCTTTTGATTTTTCTAACTTTGTTCACGGCGGTCGACGCGATGTCGACGATTTCCCAATACAAAGGCGTCAACACTGCGACGATTTTTAGCTATTACCTCTATTCTTTTCCTGACATTATTTCGAAATTGCTTCCGGTTGCTTGTTTGTTGGGCACGATTTTGACTCTTACAAACTTGAATAAGAATAACGAACTCGTTGCGTTATTTTCAGCGGGGATGAGCCTTTTCCGTATCGCCACGCCGGTATTGCTATGGGTGGTGCTGATCTCTGCCGCAGGTTACGTGATGACCGACCGCTTGGTTCCGCGGGCCAACACACAGAAAAATTATATTTTCTATTATGATCTTAAAAAAGAGCCGCATCGTTTTTCGACGGTGAAGACCAACAAGATCTGGTACCGCACGAAAGACTCCATTTTTAATATCAAAACGTTAAGTGCCAAGGGCGATCGCGCCCAGGGCCTTACGATGTATTTCTTTAACGATGACTGGGATCTGGTGCAAATGATCACGGCCCACGATGTCGCGATCGAAGGCTCCAAGTGGTTGCTTGAAAAGGGCACGGTCACTTTGTTTACCAAGGATTCCAGTTTCCCACTGACCACGGATTTTAAAGACAAAAATATCGTGATGGCCGAGGATTCCAAAGACTTGCAAAGCGCCGGGCAGACGGCCGAGATGATGTCCCAAGGGGAGCTTAAGCACTTTATTCAAAAGAACAAAGACGCGGGACTTGATACCATTGCCTATGAAGTGGGCTATCAATCCAAAATGAGCTTTGCCTTTGCCGGGCTGGTTATGAGCCTTCTGGGGCTCCCATTTAGCGTGGGAAGAGCCCGCTCCGGGGGCACCATGTTGAACCTGGGTATCTGTCTGGGCTTGGTTTTCGCCTATTACGTGTTTTATTCGTCGGGGATTACTTTGGGGCAGCACGGGTCAGTACCTCCGGTGGTGGCGGCTTGGGCTCCGAATATCTTAATGGGCGGAATGGCCTTGGTCCTTCTCAAAAGGCTGAATCACTGATACAATAGGGGCCACTTTGGAGGCCCTATGATCATGAAAATCCTCACTTTCCCAGACCCGAGACTTCGCGAGGTTGCAGACCCTGTGAAGCCCTCCGAGTTCGGTACGCCGGAGCTTAAGCAGCTTCAAGAGGACATGATTGAGACCATGTACGATGCCCACGGCATCGGTTTGGCAGCACCTCAAGTCGGCGAACTTCGCCGCATGATCGTGATCGACACTCGCCCCAAAGACGACAAAGGTCGTCGCTATAAAGATCAGGAAATGACTGAATTGGAACAACAAGTGGAGCAGCCACTTGTATTGATCAATCCCGAAATCGTTAAAGGCGAAGGCAAAACAACTTTCGACGAAGGTTGTTTGTCAGTTCCAGGTTATTACGAAACAGTCGAGCGTTACGATTACATCGAAATGCGCGCGTATGATGTGAATGGCAAAGAGTTCGTCGTAAAAGCCGACGGCTTGCTGGCGATTTGCATGCAGCACGAATTGGATCACTTGGAAGGTACATTGTTTATCGACCACTTGAGCTTCGTAAAATCCAACAAGATCAAAAAACAAATTCAAAAACACGGCTATCCAACTAAAGAGCAATTGGAAAAAGCCCGCAGCAAAGAACTTGAAGGCGAAGAGCGTGAGTAAGGTCCGCGTCTGCTTTCTGGGGACTCCAGAATTTGCTGTAACATCTTTGAAAGCGCTTCTTGCAGATGAACATTTTGAAGTAGTTGGAGTTGTGACTCAGCCGGATCGTCCGGCGGGTCGCAAAATGCAACTGACACCAAGCCCGGTGAAGGTGCTGGCGCTTGAACACGGCTTAAAAGTTATCTCTCCTGAATCCCTAAAAAAAGATCCTGAAGCTGTCGCGGAAATTCGCTCCTGGGGAGCGGAAGTCGGCGTAGTGGTGGCCTTTGGGCAAATCCTGACGGAAGATTTCATGTCTTCATTCCGCTTTGGTTGTGTGAATGTGCATGGCTCTATTCTGCCGCGCTGGCGTGGGGCTGCTCCGATTCAACGTGCGATTGAATCTGGCGATGAAGAATCAGGCGTGGCTTTGCAAAAAATGGTTAAAAAACTGGATGCGGGGGATATCATTGGTATTCGTCGTGTGAAGATCACTCCCGAGATGCATGCGCTTCAGTTGCATGATGTGTTGGCTGATTTGGGTGCAGATTTGTTGCGAGTGGAATTGATGGACTATGTGCGCGGTAATCTGGCGCCAGTTCCTCAGGATGAATCGTTAGTTACGATTGCCCCTAAGATCGATAAGGCCGAATCACTGGTTGATTGGTCGAAGTCTGCAAAATCTATCGATGGAAAAGTTCGTGGCTTCGTTTATGGGCCGGGGACTTATACTTTGCTTGATGGGAAAAAATTGAAATTGCATGTGGTGCGTCCTTTGCCAGCTTCCGGTGCTGCGGCACCTGGGACGGTGACGGCGGTTGACTCTGATTCCTTCACCGTTGCGACGGGTGATGGCTTGTTGAAAGTTCTTGAAGTTCAGCCGGAATCCCGCAATCGTATGAAAGTGTCTGATTTTTTGAAGGGACACGCTTTAAAACCAGGAGATAAAATTGGCTAAAATGGTTGCCCCTTCTATTCTGTCAGCGGACTTTGCGAATCTTGAAAAAGAAGTCAAAGCCATTGCTGCTGCCGGAGCGGACTGGGCCCATGTGGATGTGATGGACGGGCACTTTGTTCCGAACCTGACTATCGGTATTCCTGTTGTTAAAGCCCTAAAAAAAGTTTCTCCGATTCCGCTGGATGTTCACTTGATGATCACCGAGCCGGAAAAATATATCGCTGAATTTATCAAAGCCGGTGCTGACTACGTGACGATTCACGTGGAAGCGACTCGCGATCCAGCTTCAGTTCTTCGTCAAATTACGGCGTTGGGTGCGAAGGCGGGGATCACTCTGCGTCCGGGCACATCGGTTGAATCAGTTATTCCATTATTAAATTTGTGTGACCTGGTTTTGGTAATGACGGTTGAGCCCGGCTTCGGCGGCCAATCCTTCATGCATGATCAAATCGCCAAAATCTCGCGCCTGCGCCACGAGATCATCAAGCAAAGCCTCAACTGCCTGATCGAAGTCGACGGCGGTATCAACGCTGAAACAGCAAAGCTCTGTCACGAAGCCGATGTGTTCGTGGCTGGCAGCTACGTTTTCAGTCAAGACTACTCAAAAGCCATCGCCTCTTTGAGGTAACAGTTCCCTTTTTGTACTGCGATGCGGAACCGCTGCGGTTCTGCGTGATGTTGAAGTGACTTTGGTGATTCTAGTGAATTTTATTTTGCATCAATCAATGTAAGAGCTGCCGTACTTTTTGAACAAAGCTTCAAGTTTCCCGGAACTTTTGATTTCGTCAATGGCTCGATCCAGATCCTTTTTTTTCACGCGACCCTGGCGGCTGATCGAGCAGAAGATCGGATATTCCTCCAGAAATAAAGTTTCTCGATTTTTCATGATCGTCGGATTTTCCAGACGGAAGTAGTCCAGGAATATCTGATCGGTGACGATATATTGGATGCGACCATTCAAAAGTTTTTTAAGGTTCGCATGCTCGCTGAAGCTGTCTTCGCGTTTGAGTTTTCCGGACTGAAAATAGGGATCCAACGTAGGATAGACGTATTGAAGCATCGCCCCGATAGTCTTTCCTTGTAAGCCACTGATTTTTTTTGGCAAGGGGGCTGGCCCAACTAGGATTTCTCGTTTCGTGAAAATCGTCTTGGAGTAGTCCATTGTGTCGGTGTTGTGGTCCCACTTGGGGCTAGTATAGCACAGGACATCCACCTGACCTTTTAACATATAGCCAACCAAACGGTAGCGAGTCACGATACTGTAGCTTGCCTTACGGCCCATGGCCTCTGCCAAGGCATTCACGTAGTCGACAACGAGTCCTTCCATTTTTCCGGGTTTTTCGAATACCAAGGGCGGAGCGAAGCCCGCAGGAACCGCGACTCTTATCTCGGATTTATCCGAGGCACGAGCTGAATGCGAAAAAGTCAGAACGATGAGAGCTATAAAAACGAGTGGCTTCATGAATGGACCTGCTTAGTAGATCCATGATCACGAATTGGCAGAGCGGTGGCAAGGGCAAAGGCGCAGTCCTGTCTTGTGATCACAACTGCAGCCAACGTGGTAATTTTTTTGTTTATGGGGCGGGAGTGATCGCTGAAGTTGGGTTCGCAAAAAAGTCAGCGAGACTCTGGGGCGCGTTGCTTCCGAAAAGTATTTTGTGCATACGCAGGGCTTCCTTCGCTTCCGCAGAGCTGCGGGGGAAGAGCTCTTTTTCATATTGCTCCAAAGCCGATTCAATTTTTCCAGGATTGGCGATGATGGCTTTGGCCAGTTCTGCACCGTCGAACATTGCAAGGTTTGCTCCCTCGCCAGATGGAATCATCAAATGGGCGGCGTCCCCTAAGAGTGTGATGCCGGGAGTGCGTTCCCATTTCACGTCGGTAGATAGTGTGTGCAAGGGCCGTGCGACTGGTTTGGTTTCGCCATGTGTGATGAGGGTTTTTAATTCTGGCGCCCAGTCTTTAAATTCGGCAGCAATTTGCTGAAGGGCCGTTTCTGCATTGTTAAAATCAATGGCTGCAAACCATTCAAGAGGTTTGCTTAAGGCGACATAGGTGTGCAGAACTCCGTTGGGTTCGCGATGGGCAAGGATGCCTTTGCCGGGTGCGGTTGAAAATAGCGAACCTCCACCCACGGCTTTTGCGCTTTCTTGATAGGTCACATCGGCTTCGTGCAGGTAGGTTTCAATAAAAGTTGTGCCGGTGTAAACGGGTTTCTCAGAGCATAAAACAGAGCGAACTTTGGACCAGGCTCCATCGGCTCCCACTAGTAGATCTGTTGTGATGGACGTGCCGTTAGCGAATGTCACCTGGTGTTTACCGCCTCCTAAAGAAGTGACTTCCGTGGTCTTGTGTCCCCAGCGAATGGAGTCGGCGGGGAGGGATTCAAGAAGAATACGGCGAAGTTCGCCGCGCTTAACTTCGGGTCGGCCGCCGGTGCCGTCGTCAGGTTCGTTCACCAGGATTTTTCCATCGGGAGTCAGCACGCGAGTCGCCTGGGCTCCGGGCATAATCAATTCCAAAAATTTGTCGTAGAGGCCGGCATCTTTTAAAGCAATCTGCCCGTTGTGTTCATGGATATCCAGCATGCCGCCTTGCGAGCGTGCCGTTGGCGAAGCTTCCGCTTCAAAAATAGTGGCGTGAATCCCGTGGAGGTGGAGGACGCGAGCTAGCGTTAAGCCACCCAGACCTGCCCCAATAATGGTGATAGAAGTGTGTTCTGTTTTTTGAGTCATAGGAGATCTCCTTTGATGTCTTTAAGGATAAATGGTCGTTATGTATTTTTATAGTGAATAAAATATTTAAGTGACTATAATAATTGCAAAGGCGTTTAAACAGAACTGAGCGCCGGAGGTGTCTGACTTTGGGACTGAGAGAAGAAAAAAAGAAAGAAACTCGGAAAGCCATTTCCGATATGGCGACCAAGCTTTTCATCGAGCGGGGCTATCACAACGTCACCACCGCGGAAATCGCAGAAAAGGCCAAAGTCTCTGTGCCGACACTGTTCAATTATTTCCCCACTAAAGAGTCTTTGGTATTTGATGATGATGCGGAACAAGAGCAGCAGCTGGTGGATTCCGTTTTACTGCGTAAAAAGGGCCAATCCATCCACGAGGCCTTGCTTCTGGCAGGTATCGGTCATTTGGACTCTATCAAGGACCACGAAAGCAAAAGCTTCAAAGTTTTCATGGGTTTGATCGAAAGCACGCCGGAGTTGAACCTCTACTCAAAGCAAATGTGGCTGCGCCATGAAAAAGCCCTGGCCGACGCCATTCGTAAAGAATCCAAAAGTAAATTGAGTGCTATCGAAGCAGGGGCATTGGCGCGATTTGCCTTGGATGCCTATCACCGCTCTATGGCCGCTGCGAACCCCAAAGCAGCATTGCGATCGCTATTTGATCTTATTAAATCAGGTTGGGACGGGTAGGACGGCAGTGTTATAGCGGTAAATCCCTGCGAGGAATTTTGCCGTCTTCCAAATAAACCATGACGTAATTTTCCGTGACCGCTTTCAAGGCACTTTGCAGTCGTCGTGAAACCGACGGAACCAGCATAGAGTATGCAATATCCATATCCACGAATTTGTAGTCTCTGGTGTTTTTCAACGAAACAGAAATATTCTGCGCTTGGTGTTCGCTTAAATCGACAGAGCCGAACAGAAAACTTAAATACTCGCCTTTAATATCTTTGTTCGGAATGTAATCAATCGCCAAGACATGAGTCGGGGTGATGATGATCCCGAGGTTTTCCTTCACTTCGCGAATGAGTCCTTCCATAGGGGATTCTTCGGCTTCAACGGTGCCTCCTGGCAATATCCACCCGGCGGAGTAATTGGGCTGAACAAGCAGTGCTTGGTTTTTGTAGAATACCAGTGCTCCCGTGCTAATTCGTTTCCCGGGCAGTGATTCATAATATTCTTTGTCGTCTCTAAAGGCGGGTCTAGCCACTCGGGTCTCCTTGACCTTGAACTCAGGTGATTCCAGAATTGTAGAGCAAGTATTTTGAATTTTGGTGTTACAAAAAGGAGAAGTTATGAAAAAAATGTGGCTGGTATTGGCACTTTTAGTTGGATTCTCGGCAACTGCGAAAGCAGACATTCTGATCGAGCCGTATTTGGGTTACGAAATGGGTAGTCACACAGACTTGGATCCGACTGCAAAGACTGAATTGGTTAATATGGGAGCACGCTTGGCGTACAAAACTCCAGTGATGTTGTGGTTGGGTTTGGATTACAACTTGGGCGTAAGTGGTAAATATAAACCAGACGGTCAATCTGACATGGATGCAAAACGCAATACTCTATATGCTGTTGCAGGTGTTGACTTGCCAATCTTGCTAAGAGGTTGGGTGGGTTACGGTGTAATGGATGAAATTAAAATGGATGGCACAGACAATCCAAAAATCAAAGGTAAACCAGTGAAAATCGGTATTGGTACGACATTGCTTCCGTTCATCTCTTTGAACGTTGAGTATATTATGGAAAATATCGACAAAGTAGAAACCGATTCAGGTGATCTTGATCCTAAAGGTAAAATGGACTCCTGGATGCTTTCAGTTTCCTTGCCTCTTCAGTTCTAATTTAAAATCTCAAATTCTTGAGTCTAAAGCCGGCCCCCAAAGCCGGCTTTTTTTATTCCCAAAACTCACAAAATCTACGCGCCGCGTTCGCAAAAACCGGCAGGCACTTTTCCGATTTCCGGTGGTGGGGGCGGGATGCGGTGCGTTTCGGACGGCTACGCCGTGCCTTTTTGGGGGGCGTTGGGCTAGGATCGGGTCCTTGTTTTTATGACTGAAATTAGGAGTTCCCGCCATGCAACTGACTGGTGAAAATATCACGATCGAAAATCTGTACAAAGCTGCTCACACCCCATCCATGAAAGTGGAGTTGGCGGATTCAGCGCGCGCTGAAATGAAAAAGTCCCGCGACTATATCGAGGGTCGTATTGCCAGTGGCGAAGTGATGTACGGCGTGAACACTGGTTTCGGTGCTTTTTCTTCGGTCAGAATTTCTGACGAGCAAATCGAACAACTGCAAAGAAATCTGATTCGCTCCCACTCTATGGGGATTGGTGCTCCGTTCACTAAAACTGAAACACGCGCGATGATGATCCTGCGTGCAAATGCTTTGGCTAAAGGCCACAGCGGTATTCGCCCAACAGTGGTTGATAAAATTTTGGAATTTTTGAACAACGACATCATCCCGGTTGTTCCTTCTCAAGGTTCCGTGGGGGCTTCAGGTGACTTGGCTCCGCTTTCTCACTTGGCACTGACAATCATCGGTGAAGGCGAGGCGTGGGGGGCTGATGGCAACCCAGTTCATGTAAAAGAACTGCTGGAAAAAAAGAATATTAAAGCCCTTGAATTGAAAGCCAAAGAAGGTCTTTCAATGATCAACGGTTGTCAGGTGATGACTTCCATTGGTTTGCTTTCCTTGTGGGAGGCGCGTCGCTTGATGTGGATGGCGGACTTGGCTGGGGCAATGTCCCTTGAAGGTTTGCGTGGTTCCAGAAAACCATTTGATCCATTGATTCAGGCAAGCCGCCCGCATGCGGGTGAAGGCAAAACCGGTCGCAATCTAATTAAACTTATGGGTGCTTCCAGCGAGATCGGTGATTCCCACTTGCACGAACACCAGGATCATCGTGTGCAGGATGCGTACTCTCTGCGTTGTATGCCGGCTGTTCACGGTGCCGCGAAAGACGGTATTCGTTACGCGGTGAAAGTTTTGGAAACGGAAGCGAACTCTTCCACAGACAATCCGTTGGTATTTGCTGACGCGAACAAAGTTCTATCCTGCGGTAACTTCCACGGGATGCCGGTAGCGCACGCAATGGATTTCGCGGGGATCGTTGTCTCTTCACAAGCGAGTATCTCTGAGTGCCGTATTTCCAAAATGATTTCCACACAGATGAGTGATCTTCCACCGTTCTTGACACCAAATGGTGGTTTGAACTCTGGGCACATGATCGTACAAGTTGCAGCGGCGTCTTTGGTGAGTGAAAACAAAGTCCTGGCTCACCCAGCGTCCGTGGATTCAATTCCAACGTCGGCTGAAAAAGAAGACCATGTTTCCATGGGAACTATTGCAGCAAGAAAATTTGCACAAATCCTAAGAAACGCCGAGCATGTGATAGCAATGGAATTGCTATCGGGCGCGCAAGCCATCGACTTGCTGGCTCCACTAAAACCAGGGGCCGCAGTGAAAGCTGTGCACGATCACATCAGAAAAACAGTTCCGTTTGCAAAAGAAGACCGCATCTTTAACAAAGACGTCGAAGCCATCAAAGCCATGATGGTGTCTGGCGAACTGATGTCGGTCGTAGAAAAAACGGTAGGCGAACTCGAGTGGTAATCTAACCAGGAGATTTTTGTGAAAGCATTTTTGTTGGTTTGTTTTTTGGTGGTTCCGGCTTTTGGTAAGACGATTTGGGTTACGGGGACGGGGAGCGCTTCCGGTTCTTGTAAGGGCGGGGATAATTTCTGTCCGCGCAATATCGAGGATCGTGCGGAGCGAGCTGCGGAAAGCAATGCGCGTTCTACTTGTTACATCAAGCAAGGCACGCCTTATGGATTGCCTTCTTGTTCTACTCACTGTTCGCCGGGATATATTTCCCCGGGACAAACTGCTTGGGTAAGCTGCAATGCCAATTGCCGCCTGAATTGTGATGTGAAAGATAACAACGTTTTCGGTGACGAGGCAGAGTACTAACTGATTTCCTAATTGAAATGTGATTCCTGTAGAGTCTCCCGTAATATTAAAATTCACACGGGAGACTTTATGAGCAAAATGATAGCTATAATCGTAACCGCCATCGTCGTTTTAGGAACATCCTTCGCTCAAGCAAAAGCCAAAACCTGCCTGATCTCAAAAAGCGGCGAAGCCACTATAAAATCCCTGACAACTGGAAAAACAGAAAAAGCCCGCACTGTTGCAGCCACTTTGGAAGATGCCACAACTGAAAATGGCGAGCTTGTTCCAGAAAGACTGGCCATAAAGGCGAAGTCAAAAACCATGAGATACAGCACGATCGCAATTCGGTTCGATGATATGGAGCCTGGAACTTATGTCGTTGAATGCGATGGCGGCACGGCCAAACTTACTCACTCGGCAAATGGCTATACCTTAAATTCGGAATCTCTATATGGCGCGATCAAAGGTAATACTGGTTGCGGTGGTGAGGAGCCGGATTCAGAGGGGATTATTGTTCTTAAAAATCTGATCCTTGAAGAAAAAGCCTGCGCGAAATAGGTGTAAATATTAAAGTACGCCTCGGCCTTGCAGAGTAGCTTCAAGTTTTGCCCGGTATAATTTCATCATAGATTCTTTAACAGTATCACCCTCGATAACACCCAAAGCAGCAGCAATGGCCTGAAGAGTGGCCATACCTTCTGCCGTCGTTTCAGCACGCATGTGATACGCCGACGTGTTCGCATCCTTAATCATCACTCGCGGCACACCCGCCAGTTCATGATGACGATAGTGAACTTTACTAGCCTGGCGCCAGTTCCCATCAGGCACAATCAATTGAATCGGGCGAGGATCTGCCGCAACAAACTCCGCATTCAACTCCAGCGCATCTTCCGAAGGATAGAATAAAACCGTGCGGTATTCAGGAACCAACAGATCACTTAAGTCCAAAGATTTACCTTCGACTCCACGAATACGCATTTCACTGTTCGTCAAAGCCGTCACCGCCAAGCGGCCCGTGTTGGTCGTGCGTTTTAGCTCTTTGGCGTGAACCACCAGGCACAGGCGGGTTTTCAGAGTTAATTTGGGAATGAACGCGCAGACGCAGCGGCTTTTATTTAAAAAGCACACGGGACAGGGGTCTTTTGTCTTTCTTTTGCGTTCCAGAACCATGGGGGCCACTATTGATGCATAGCGCTTAATTGTCAATAAAGGTCGTCTTTGTTAGGTTCTAGCTCTTGAAAATCAAAGGAGAGCACATGTCTCGCGTCGTAAAAGCACCAACAGGTAACAAAATGGTTTGTAAAGGCTGGCTCCAAGAAGCTGCCTACCGCATGATCCAAAACAATTTGGATCCATCGATCGCAGAACATCCTGAAAATCTTGTCGTATACGGTGGTATCGGCAAAGCTGCTCGTAATTGGGAGTGCTTCGATAAAATCCTGGAAGCTCTTAAAGAACTGGAAAATGACGAAACTCTTTTGGTTCAATCCGGAAAACCTATTGGTATTTTGAAAACTCACGAAGATGCGCCACGCGTGTTGTTGGCGAACTCGAACCTTGTTCCTAAGTGGGCTACTTGGGAGGTATTCAATGAACTGGATAAAAAAGGTTTGATGATGTACGGCCAGATGACCGCTGGTTCGTGGATCTATATCGGAACTCAAGGCATCATCCAGGGGACTTACGAATCTTTCGTCGAAGCGGGCCGCCAGTACTTCAACGGAGACCTGAAAGGTCGCGTGATCCTAACAGCAGGCTTGGGCGGCATGGGTGGAGCACAACCTTTAGCAGGTGTGTTCGCCGGCGCGTGCGTTCTTGCAGTTGAAATTGATCCAACTCGTATCCAAAAACGTCTTGAAACAAAATACATCGATGAAGTCGCAACAGACATCGACGATGCGATTGCTCGTATCAAAAAATACACAGCAGCGGGCGAAGCGAAATCCATCGCGCTACTTGGAAACATGGCGACAGTCATTCACCAATTTATCGACAAAGGTTTCACTCCGGATCTATTGACGGATCAAACTTCAGCGCATGACCCGTTGGTGGGCTATATCCCTGAAGGTTACACAGTCGAAACCGCAAAAACTTTCCGTGAAAAAGATCAAACAGCGTACCTAAAAGCCGCATATGACTCTATGGCAAAACACGTGCGTGGCATGCTTGCGATGAAAGACAAAGGTGCTGTGACTTTCGATTACGGTAACAACCTTCGCGCACGCGCTCTTGAAGCGGGTGTAACAAACGCATTTGATTACCCAGGATTCGTTCCAGCCTTCATCCGTCCGTTGTTCTGTAAAGGTTCTGGTCCGTTCCGTTGGGTGGCACTATCTGGTGATCCAGCTGACATCAAAGTGACTGACGATGCGATGAGAAAACTATTCCCGCACAAAAAAGATCTTCTGCGTTGGTTGGATATGGCTGAAGAGCGTATCGCCTTCCAAGGTCTTCCAGCGCGTATTTGCTGGCTTGAATACGGCGAGCGCGCAAAAGCAGGCGCTATGCTGAATCAACTTGTGGCTGAAGGAAAAGTAAAAGCTCCGATCGTAATCGGTCGTGATCATTTGGATTGCGGATCTGTGGCGTCCCCGAATCGCGAAACAGAAGCGATGAAGGATGGTTCTGATGCAGTCAGTGACTGGGCATTGCTAAACGCCATGGTGAACACTGCTTGTGGTGCTACGTGGGTCAGCTTGCATCACGGTGGTGGTGTAGGGATGGGTTACAGTCAGCACGCAGGACAAGTTATCGTTGCTGATGGAACTGAAAAAGCGGCGAAACGCCTTGAAAGAGTGTTAACTGCCGATCCAGCAATGGGTGTATTTAGACACTTGGATGCAGGCTATGAGCTGGCAAAACAAGTCGCGCAAGAGCGCGGTGTGAACAGCTGTTGGTTGTAATACATTAGTACTTTATCCCGTTGTTTTGTTATTTAGTTTACTGGCCGAAGTTAAAAAACTTCGGCCTTTTTTCTCACATTCATATTGTCTCTGCTTGATAAATTCATTCTCAGACAAATGCTGTTTAATCTCAGTAAAAACAAATTTGCTTTCTTGTGCCATCGGGCAGACCATTAGGTGTTGGTCGTAACCCTGGAGGTCAGAAATGCTATCTCACAAGTGGATCTTAAGTGCCATTCTTTCATTAGCACCTTTAACTTTCGTACAAGCGCAAACAAAAAAAGCACCAGATGTGGTGCGAGTCGGGAACTTAAAATTCGCCCATTATGGAGCGATTAGTTACCTTCCTGAAAATTGCGGTAAATATAATTTAAAAGTCACCGAACGTATCTTTGCCAAAGGCATCGATATTATGCCAGCGATTATCGCTGGTGAAATCGATGTAGCGGCGAGTGCCGCTGACGCCGCCATCGCAGGTAGATCTGGCGGAGTACCTATCTACGCAGTAGCAGGATTCGCGGAAGGCGGCGCCCGTATCGTGGTTCGCCCTGAACTGGGGATAAAATCCATCAAAGACTTCAAAGGTAAAAAAGTCGGTGTGGCCCGCGGTGGTGCTCAAGAGTTGCTGCTACTGGCAGAGCTTGCGAAAAACAATCTGACCTGGTCGGACAAAAAAGGCAAAGACGTGCAGATCGTGTACATGGCCTTTGCCGATCTAAATCAAGCCCTGCAGGCCAAGCAAATCGACGCCATGGCACAAAGTGAGCCGCAATCCTCGCAAGCTATCAACAAAGGCTGGGGTGTTGAGTTGATGAAACCCTACGACACACCAATGGGCATGCCGATTCGTACCTTGGTCATGACCGAAAAAATGTATAACGAGAAGAAAGATGTCGCTGAAAGATTTATGAAGTGTTTCGTCGAAACGACAAAGCTGTTCATGGATAAGCCCGAGATCGCAGAAAAATTCGTGGTGGAAAAAGTCTTTAAAGGACAAATCACTCCCCAAGACTTTAAGGATGCCATCGGGAACTCTCCATATGCATATCACCTAACAGTTGAACACATTCAAATCACCACAGACTTTATGCAAAAGTACGGTGTAGGTCGCATGGAAAAAGTTCCGAAAGCGGCTGACTGGGTGAAAATCGATCTTTTGAACGATGCCAAGAAGTCCTTGGGCGTACAGTAAGATAGGAGCTTGAATGGCGAAGGCAAAGGTTGAACTGAGTACTCGCATAAAAGGAATTTGGGTGCCACTCCTGGTTGTGGCCGTGTGGGAGGCCGTGGTGCGATTGGGTTGGGTGAACCCTCAGGTTCTACCAGCACCGTCTGCGGTGATCACTCGTTGGTATCAATATCTTATGCCGATGGAGCCCTTTGATCCGCAAGGTACCATGTCCAAGGCGGAATGGATTTTTTCAGGCGAACTGATTCATGATATGTGGGCCAGCTTTTATCGCGTGCTTATGGGGTGCTTGATCGGTGGTGTTTTGGCATTGCCGTTGGGACTTGTCATGGGGGCCAGTCAAAAAGTTTATGACTATATGAATCCCTTGGTGCAAGTGCTGCGACCAATTCCACCGATTGCCTACATTCCCTTGGCCATTTTGTGGTTTGGTTTGGGAAATCCACCGGCGGTATTCTTGATTGCGTTGGGAGCTTTCTTTCCCATCCTGATGAATACCATTGTCGGAGTGCGAGCTGTGGATTCGATCTACATTCGCGCTGCTCGCAACATGGGTGCTGGATCCTTTCTGATGTTTAGAAAAATCATCGTGCCGGCAGCGATGCCCTACATCCTAAGTGGAGTACGCATCGGTATCGGTACTGGGTTTATTTGTATGATCGTGGCAGAAATGATCGCGGTGAACAGTGGTTTGGGTTACCGCATCCTGGAGGCCCGCGAATACTTCTGGTCAGATAAAATTATCGCCGGGATGTTTTCGATCGGTCTGCTAGGACTTGCGATCGACACTGTTGTGGATAAGTTAAACAATCACCTGCTGCGCTGGCATCGAGGTCTTGAATAATGGCTGAAACTCAAACACAAATTAAAATTCAGGGCGTTGATAAGATATTCCAAGGCGGAGACGAGGGTAAAGACGTCATCGCTCTTAAAGGTATTAATCTGGAAATTCCTCGTGGACAGTTCTTGTGCCTGTTGGGGCCTTCGGGCTGCGGGAAGAGCACTCTCCTAAACGCTATTGCAGGCTTTTCCCTGCCTACAAATGGTCAGGTGCTGGTTGAAGAGAAAAAGATCTTTGAACCCGGCCCGGATCGCGGCATGGTTTTTCAGGAATACGCTTTGTTCCCGTGGATGTCAGTCGAAGACAATATCACGTTCGGTCTGCGCATCAAAAAAACTGTTCCTGAAGACAAGATCCAAGCGACTTTAAATTCACTATTAGAAAAATTGAAACTCACAGAGTTCCGGCAGCGCTTTCCCAAAGATCTTTCAGGCGGCATGCGCCAGCGCGTGGCGATTGCCCGTGTGTTAGCCCTGGATCCACCGATCATGCTGATGGATGAACCATTTGGAGCTTTGGATGCGTTAACCCGCAGAAGTCTGCAAGATGAGTTGATCAAGCTGTGGCAGGAAACAAAAAAGACGGTGGTCTTTGTTACTCATAGTATGGAAGAAGCCATTTATCTGGCCGACCGAATTGTGGTGATGACTTATCGCCCGGGGACTGTAAAAAAAGATCTGATGGTGGATTTGTCTCGTCCAAGAAACCCTGCCGCCAACGATTTCAATGCGCTTAAACGCGAAATCAGCGACATGGTCATGGCCGAACAAAACCGCTTCCAAGACGCGCAACTTCGCGGCTCAACCGGTGACTAAAAGCAGTTTCCCGTTTTAAATTCGCTAAAGAAGTTGGAGCGGGTCCGTCGGTTACCAGACGTTCACAGCTGAGAACGCGAATTCGCTGATCGTAGGTCTAGGACTGCGGCGCTTGTAAGAGTAGGGCAAGTCGGCGGAGTGAAGTATCTGATATGATAAGACATGCGAAATAGAGTGCGTTCTTTACTTCTGACAATGGTTTTGGCTTCCTTTTTTTCATTTCCGGGGCAGGCATTGACTGCGACGCCAGCAAAAGTCGATGGTCCGATCGTAAAAGTCTTTAAAGAAAAATACCTTCCAAAGAATCTTGCGAAAATTGAATTGGGTATTACTGATAAAGCGCAGGTTTTGGCGCTTTTAGGTAAACCTTTAAAAACTGAGCCTTCGCTATTTTTCTATGACCTTGCCGGGCACCGCTTTGACACAACGATTGAGCTTAAGAACGACAAAGTTCACTCCGTCTATTTCTCAATTCCCATCGGCACAGTTCAACTGAAAGACATTGAATCTCTATTTACCAAAGAGCAACTTCAGTCATTTAAAACTTCATCGGTTCCTCCCATCGGGCATGCAGCCGGACGGGAAGGGCAGATACGCATCGAAAAAGAAAAACTTCTTTTGACGATCAAGAAAACTAAAAACTCTTCAATAAAGTCGTACTTCCAGAGCCTATGAATAAAATCATATCACTATTCTTTATTCTGCTAAGCTCAAGTGCCTTCGGTCATCCCGGTGATTGTCCTGGTCCTCATGCTGATCAACTCAAAAATCTAGGGAAATTTGCAAGTGAGGTGAGCATTCTGGGGGAACACTCTGCTTCAGATGCAAATATTGCATTTGCCAATTGCAGATCAAAGGTGTTGTCTGATCAAGAAACCGAGAAATGGTTGGAAGACTTCGCAAAGGGCGACAGTACGGATGATGACAACGAGCATGGAATTGATTTTAAGAATCAAAGCAAAAAATTGCTGGAGATATTCGATACGCTGACAACTTTGGATCGAGACATTATTAAGACTAGATACGAGTTCCAGTCTAATTGCAATACGGTGATTTGCGCTGCTAAAGAAATCTTTGGACCTTCAGTTGGACCTAAGATGCTATACATGATGGCCAAATTCGGATTGAATGCCTCGCCTTATCAAGTGAACGCAGAGCCATGGTCCAAAGAGGAACTTGAGGTGTCATTGCAGGGAATTGAAGACCTTCCCCCGGGGACCTTGCCGTTCGAAGATAACAAACGATTTGCGCGCTTTCCGCGTGGTAAAACCTATACAGCATATACGGAAATGAATGGCTGCGTACAAGCAAACTCGGTGATGGATTTCTTTGATTGTGGTTTTAATTTTGGTCGAGAAAACTCAATTCAAACAGCTTTCCATGAGGCTGCACATTATATTGGCGATGAATTAGGGCTTGATGAGATGTCCAAATGGAGAGAGCTATCTGGTTGGGAAGTTGTGAATCGACCTAATGGAAATGGCGGTGTTGACAGCTATTGGGAACCCACAAAGATCCAATGTATGGTTTCAACCTATGGATTCACCAATCCAATAGAAGACTTCTCCGAAAGTATGGTTGCATATCGTTACAACCCTGAACCCCTAAAGAAGAACTGCCCCGAAAAGTATAAATTCCTAAAAGACTTAGTATTCCGAGGAATCGAATACACCGATCCCAAACTCTGCGAAAACAAAAAGATCGACGGCAGTCTGACAGATTCTCTGAAGTGGCATCTAAAAAAGATTAAGTATCAATTCTAAAAAGAAAAGGGAGCAAATGCTCCCTTTTTTAATTCTACTAGATGAGAAGCGCAGCTACTGCCCGCACTGACACTCTTTATACAAACAAGACAAAACCTTGCCATGGTTGTTAAACTGAAACTGGAAAATCTTGTTATCGTGCATCTCAAGCGAAGCCGATGAATCATCTTTAAGCTTCAATTCCATTTTCTTTTCCACACGAGTCACTTTCCCAGTCGACAACAACTTTTCAATCGTGTCTTCAGGTCCCAGTGGAATTTCCTCTGGCAGATCCTGAGCATCCAGTTTGTAGTACTTCACGATCTTTTTATCTTTGGAGTTCGTATTGTCATCACCGATCACATGAATGCGGCGTTTGGTGCCGTTAGGAAGATCCACGTGATAGTTTTCCAAAAGTACCGTTTCGGATTTTACCCCAAGGCTTTTGCGAAGGTATTCCATCAAAGCTTCCGGAGTAGCTACAGCTTGCGCCGCGATTTCAGGAGCACACGCACGCAGAGACTCGTTGAAGTTATCTTTACCGGAATCAGCCACAACAGCCGCAGTTCCAGCCTCGCCATACAATGTGCTATCCATGTGAGTGGCCGCAGCCATCGCGCCTGGCGATGGTTGCTGGTCAGTCACTGCACCGTGCAGGAGTTCCTGTTTTTGTGGGAATAAAATATGCAAAAAGTAATAGTCAGCCGCAAAACCAAGTGCGATTAGAATCGCAGCCCAAATCAGCCAATGTTTTAACTTTATCTCGTCCATAGTTCCTTTTAATCAGTTCCTTTAATCCTGTTTCAGATTCGGAACCCAAACATCCCATGATTGACAGCTTCTTGCACGCTGCGAAGGTCCACGGAGCTGGCCCCAGCGGTATTGGCCGTCATCCATGGGGTTGTTCGAGATGAGGCCTGCAAACAGTCTACGTTTGAACTCAGCCAAATCCACATACTGACCGGAAAGATACTCAGTAGTGCAAACCGAAGTGCCATCAATACCAGTTGCCGTCATTTTGCGAGTTTCGTTAGCCATGGTTTCGCCAATAAATGGGAAAACCTTGTTCAAGCGAACGCGCATATCCAAGCTTAGCTCTGCCGCATTGTTGGCTAAAACCAATTCGCGATATGCTTTTCGCAAAGTCACATAATCATCAAAAATACGCTGATCGCGGGAAGGTGTAGAGTAAGTGTCATACTCAGCATAAGCCATGCACTTGCGAGTTACGCGCAAAGCATTCAAACCATCATTCACCGCACTCACGCGGCCTTGCAAACCTTGGCAGGTGACTTTCATCAAACGCGCCATCAATTGCTCATCCGTTTCGCGACGAAGTGCCAAGCGACCTTGGGAGTATTTCACCCAGCGCTTCAATGGAACTTTGTATTGCTCTTCGCTGTAGCCTGGAACTTTCCAAACGGGCTGACCGATGTACTCTGCCGGTCTCCAGTAACGGAAGCCCGCATTGCCCGCTGGCGTTTGATCGCCCTCGAAAACCCATTCAGGATTTGGCCAGGATTGGCGTTCTTGCAACATCGCACTGGATGTCGCACCGATAGTCGAATTGTAAACCAAGTGAGGCACACCGATGGCCAACATCTCTTTGATCGTCCAAGAGTGGTGATTCACCGCAGTTGTCAGAATCAAAGAGCCCGCACGAACAGTGTTGCGTGAAATCGCAACAGGGTAAGTGTCGTTCGGAAGCGATTTCGTACTGGTCATGTTGTAGATATAAACCAAAAAGTTTTTTACGCGCGCGGCTTCGCTTTGACGATCCCAGCGAGCCATTTTGTTGGAGATTGTTCGTCCCGAAGCTGTGGGATCTTGAATCACGAAGGGCAATTTATTTTCATAAGCGAAAATTAATCGCATCGAATAAACTGTGTCTGCACAATCAGTGCGTAGTCCGTAGTAGGGATTGCTTTGTCCATTCGGCAGGCGCTTGCGGGCAAAGAAATCGGCTTGCCAGTCACTCTCGACCCACTCGGAAAAGCGGTCTTCCCAAGTAGGAGACCACTGGTTCACTTCTGTCCACACAGCAGAGTGGGCGAAATTAAAGGAAACTAGAACACCAAGAAGCAAAATCAAACGTTGCATAGAATCTCCGAAGATCATCGAACATTACCGCACAAAAACGTATATTGCGGCTTTTTAAGATTCAAACAAAATGCCCCGCGGCCAAAGTTTGCTTCGTGTCATAAAACTCGGGCGAGTGCGTATTGAAATTCAAATTGGGGATATTAAAATAAAAAAGGTCAGCAAAAGCGGTTTACTGCCGGTTTACGGGCGAAAGTATCTGGAGGAGTCATGAAAAACTTGAAGTGGATTTTGGGTCTTGTGTTCCTTGTGGGGACGGCAAACGCAGCCATTCGAGAAATCCCGGTCAACAGTGGGCGCAGCCTGCGGGCCCAGGTCGACACCTACCTTGAGCTTCTGCAAAAAGAACTCAACATGTCTAAGAGCAATAAAGACCGATTCCGCGCCATTCGCCGGGTGACTGACGAAATAAAAGTCGTTCGTGAAAATAATATGCCCCAATCAGCCCAAGACGAGGCTTACATGGACCTTTTGTTAACGGTTTTTGAGTCAGTGCCATCAGAAACAAATTTCAAAAAAGGTGACTGTTCTCGCTACGAAAATGAAATTTTAAATCAGTATGAGCCCACAGCGGATATAGAGCCCATAGAACCAGCAGTAAAGCCTGCCTGGAATGCTCTGACTGTACTGTGTAGATAATGCCCTTGTGATTTTCGCCTAAATACCTTATCTCCTTGGGGGAGTTTAATCTTCAGCCTTTTACGAGGGGATTTAGAGTGAAAAAGATTGTTTTGATGATCGCAATGTTGGTGTCCACTTCAGCGTTTGCTCAAACCAGCACACCTGAATTCGTCGACACTTTGGTGGATACAATCAATGAAAACCTGGCAGTGATCAACAAGTCCCGTGCGCAAGCCGGTGACACTCAGTACTGCCAAAATCTGAATCAAAAACAAGTGAACGTTCTGGCTTCCTATTTCCAACGTAAAGACGGTACTTGGAAAAACCTAAACGCAGTGAATGCGCAATCATACATCGAGCTTGCCGGAGCAAAATTGAATTGCTTCCCAAAACCTTGCAAAGACTATAACGACCTGGTTCACGGTATCTGCAATATGAAAGCCTACAAAATGGATCGCAACTTGATCCGTGGTGCCCTTGAAGAAATCAAGGGCGGCAAAGTTTACGTCAACACGACGATGGACGAAGTAGCTCGCTAGTCGTTCAGCACCTTTATTGACTCTCCGTTATCCAATCCCTGTGTTTTCCCTCTGGTCCTTGTTTGCATCACTCACGAGTGAAACGATCAAGGCAACGGAGGTACACCATGGATTTTGGAGCCATACTAACGACGCTTCTTTCAGGCTTGGCAGGCGGTAATGTCGCTGGATCCCTGCTTAAAAAACTCAATCTGGGTCCTGTCGGAAATTCCATAGCCGGAATCGTCGGGGGTTTTCTTGCGGGACCGGCCGTAACAAATATGGTTAATCCCATGTCTCAAGGTGGGGAAGTCTTCGCCAATATCGCAGGCTCCGGTGTCGGGGGTGCGGTTGTGATGATTCTATCGGGCCTTGTGAAAAACTGGTGGGACAAGCGTCAAGGTCAGACCAAATCTTCAAGCTATAGAAAAGATCAGGATGTTTCCCAGTCCTATACAAAAACGCCGCCGCCTCCTCCTAAATCAAGAGATTATCAAGAGGGGCCTCGTCCTTAAAAAACAAAGGGAGCCTTGGGGCTCCCTTTTTCTTTTTTGCTAATAATGTTTTGGTTAGACTAGTAACCAAGAATGTCGACGTAAGTGATGCCTTTAGCAACGCTTGAAGAAACTTTCGCGCGTTGGCCTTTGATCACGATGCGACCATCAAGGAATAATTGTTTAAACGTCGTGCGAGTGATGTTGAACAGGTTCAAATTCTCTTTTTGATTGCGAAGAGCATTCAATAGAACCACATCCAGGCGCTTTGCTGAACGGTGAAGTTCGATCGTCACGCGAAATGATTTTGGGGGTTGCGGTGGAACGTGATTAACGCCTGCGTATTCTTCCATGGGCTCTCCAGATTGAAATAAAGCAGGAAGATGCCACGAGAGGGACGCATTTGTCCATGTTCTTTGGGGTGGGCAGCCCCTCTTGGCGAGGAGCCCTAAAGATCTTACAAAGAGCCCAACTGCTGGCGCAAATCAGTGCCAGAGGGGCCTTAGCGATAGATCAGGCGTTCAGAGCACACGAACGCGAGCTTCATGCCTTTTTTCAGAGACAAAGCTTTCTCTAGTTTTGGAGAGATGCTGACTAGCTTAACGAATCTAACTTCACTGACGGATTCTTCAGACCAGTTTTCTTCATCGTGAAGTTCGTGTTTTTCAATTGTGGTTTTGGAAACGGTTTTAAAAACCAGCTCGCTGTTCACGCCGTACTCTTCAGCGTTTTGAACGCCATCAAAGCTTGTGAATCTTTCCTCAATCTCAAGGCCTTCCGCTTCTACCGTGTAAGGCATCGTTGGTACGCCCATATGGCTTACGCGGATTTCCGTGCCATTAGCTCGGATAGCTACGCATTCGCCGTCCATGCTGATGCCAGCGAAAGCAGTTGATGAACCGATAAGGATCGTAAGAGCAGCGATAAGATTTTTCATAAAGTCTCCATTAAGATGTTTGTGTTCGTCTTCAATGGAGAGGGTTATACGATGCAGTGACGCGCTGTGTAAATTAAAAGGTTTCGAAGGGTTTGATCTAAAATTTGGATGGAATCGCCCTGTAGAGCCGTTTAATTGAATCTGGTGATGTATTGGCAGCGCTGGCAAAGGTTTTCAACCAGCTTGTTGTCTTTAAAGCCTTTAAGAATGGCCTGGGACCGGTCGGAGCCGAGGATATCCAGTACCGGGGAGTCTTTCACGTTGCCCAATGGAATTTTGCCTTCTTTGTCCAGACAGCACGGAACCACAGTGCCATCGGCAAGCACGCCAAAGTGGCTGGAAAGCCCATAGCAAGTGCCTTTGGTGCCCAGCAGGGGTAGGTCCACCGAAGGCCACGTGAACTCGGTATCGAAGTGCAAATACAGACGATTTTGAATGCGCACGCTTTTGTTTCGGCGCACGTCGATGGCTTCGTTAAAGTTAAAACCGAATTCAGTGCACACGCGATCCAGCATGGATCTGTTGTGTAACCCTGTGCCCATGGGATCGTCCAAATTCCACAGGCGATAGTTGATATATAAATCAGGGCGTTCTTCAAAAGCCCGGCGTGTGTAGCGGAAGATTTTGTTCAAATAAATCGTCGGATCTTTGTCGCCATAGTTGTCGTGAAAGCTGTGCAAGGAAAAATTCACTTGGCGCAGGATTGGATTTAGCAATAGCTCTTCGCGCACTTCATTCATCAAGACGCCGTTGGTAACTAGAAACACCGGCACCTGGTGAGTGGAGCAAATCTCGATAAACTGCGCAAGCTTCGGGTGCACCAACGGGTCGCCCATCAAGTGCAATGTCACCTGATCGGTGAGGGGAGCCACTTGGGAGACCACAGACTCAAAGGTCTCAAGGGTCATCATCTTCTTTTCGCGTTCCACAGGCGGACAAAAGCTACACTGCAAATTGCAGACGTTGCTGATCTCGATATTCACCTTGTGAAAGCGTTTGGTTGGTTTGATGGTGAGTGCCTTTTAAGTGGGTTTGTGATGCGAAGACTTACCTGCGTATTAGTAAATATTCAAGAGTGTTATAAGCTATTTGGAATCTTTAGGGGGCAGGTCCTGAGACAAATACTAATAGGCTTCCATGGTTTTAAGCAGGGGAGAATTGTCCCCTGCAGGATAAAGGCGGTCTTTACCGATTTTAGCTTCGGCATCGTCGATGTCCCGCAGAAGTTCCTTTTGGCGCTTCAGCATATCTTCAATTTGCTTGTCTGTAAGATTGTCGCCGACGACGCGTCGCCAATCCTCGGCAGTGGTTTTGCGAACTTTTTCGACGATCTCTTTCTTGGGAACGAAGGCATTGATTTCCATTTGAAGTTGGGAGGCATCTTCCTTCAGAAGTGTTAATTCCTGTCTAAGCTTTACTGCTTTACCAGTTCCACTCGATATTTTCTCTGAAATCTCTTTTTGTTTTGCCAGGTTTCGTTCCAGTCTTTCAACATTGACGTTAAAGTAGTAGTACGGCACTGAGCCGTTCACTCTTTGAAATGACAGGCCGTGATCAATGGCAACTATTTTGCCATCACTTTTTTGCAGATAATTTCGGCCGTGGCGGTCTGGGTTGGCAGTAAGATAGTCGAAGAAACCCAGTTCGGCTGGAGCACCTTCGTAATCTTCATACTTGGAAAGCTCTTTCAAATCCTTCACCCGATACTGAACTGTGCCTGCAACTCCATTGAGCTCTTTTTCAACAGTTACGGGAACTGACTTTAATCCCAGATACCTGTCTACCTGGTAGGCTGCGACCTCTGCTTTGGCGTCAGCAACACCAGAGGAAGATTTCGCGGGCTTCCAGACGCCTTCAATACCACTTTTGTATTTCACAAATTTTGCGCCGGAAATTCCTTCGCCGACCGCTTTGTGCGAAACAATGGTGTCATCGGTGAGCTGTTTTTCAATAGCAGTTAGATTCTTTTGGGCGGGTGCAGAAGCCGGAACTTTTGCCGCGGTACCAGCTGACTTTTCAGCATTTTCTTTTGCTTTGGCGACGGCTTTAAGTTCGCGTTCTTTCTGCAGGGAGGTTTTGATGTTTTTTGAAAGCTCGCCGATCATCCCTTGAGGAATAGTTCCCATTGCCATCAGCGAAGCGGATAACAGACAATTGTCTTTTTCAACTTGCGCGGCACTGGGTGCACTGACGCAGGAATTGGCTGTTTTCAAATCAGATAACTTGTTGGTGAGGCAGGCTTGATGCGTGACCGCAGCCATACTTGCAAAATCAGCTCCGATTGCTGCCGTTCGCAGGATATTCATGCCATTCAAAGAGACCATTCCCGTAGCGCGAGCCAATGTCGAAGTTTCAAAAGCGCGGGCAGTGAAGGCGCCTACTTTTCCGACTACGGCAGCGCTACCACTTAAAAGTAAAGAGCCCACCATGACGCTGTTGTTTAAGTTGTCAGCTCCCTCGCCGTAGCGGGCGTTGGCATGACAGGCGACGTTTTCAAGTGCTGAATTTGCTTTTAGGACCGCGGCACTTAAGGCAGGATCCGTTAGCAATTCATTACGGGCCGTGCGATCAAGGCCTCCAGCTCCCTGTTCTTTTAGAGTTTGCTCCAAAGTCTTGCGATTTTGTTCCAAGGTACTTTGGGTTGATGAATAGGCTTGGGCTAAATTCTTTTGCAATTGCGACTCATCCATTTGTTTGGATGAGGTCGCATATTCTTCGATAAGTTTTTTTATCGCTGGGGAGCCCGAAAGTGGAATGGCGCTAAGGACTGCTTGGTAGGATTGACGATAGCCGATCCATTCTTTACAGGCTTTATAGCTTGCACCCTTAGTTGTGCCTTTTGGATACTGCCCCTCGAGGGCTTCGAAGCTTTGCGGACACACTGGTGTTGACAGTGTTGGGTCACTGACAATTTTTTTACCCAGCTCCTGGGCTTTCTGTTTCGCGAATCGTGCGATTGCAAGTTTCGACTTTAAGTCACTCGTGGAGAAGTCTTTTTGAATGTCAGCCGCAGCGGATTTTGCGTAGTTGCTGGCACATTGAAGCTCTCGACCTTGCTGTTCTGCGAGCAGAACAAAGTATCGATCCTCATCACCGAGTGCCATCGACTGGCTGATCTTTCCCAACTCTTTGGAGGACTTATTTATGCTTTCAGAAGCCGGATCGCAGAGTGGATCTTTTTCTTTAGAATCAACGGGAGCGCACTTTTTTCCGGTCATTTTGTAAGCTTGTTCCGAAAGGGCTTCCAGCGGACCAGCGTGAGCAGGTCCGGTCAGATTAAAAATCAAGCAAAATAAGAGTGAAAAAGAGTTCCGCATCCAAGGGAACTCTTCGGAATAATGATTCTTTAGATAAACGTATGAGGTGTCTTATTTTGAGAATGAAATGCTCAAATCTTCCGGTTTTAAAATCAGAACTCCCGGTACTAAAGAGCCTCAAGCTTTTTCGACCACATAAACGGGAGGATTCTTTTGAACTTATAGTCTTCGAACTCTTTAGCGCGCTTCCATTTGCCCTTGGAAACTGACTGCATCATGTAGCCTTCTGGGGATACACCTAGAATTCGACCGTTGCCAAGCATCGTCCAACTGGTCACGCCTGGATAGCGATTCTTGATCTGCAGTTCGGAGCTGTTTAGGATTTCGTTTTCGGAATAGACGAACTCTTTAATTTCATCACGAATCGTATAGACCTTGCCATCGTCATTTAGAATGGCATTCGATGTATCTTTGCCCAAAAGTTGTGGCCAGAATGAAACGGGATTCAAAGCTGAAAAACTGAACTCGTGGAATCTGCCTTCTTGCAGACACTTCATTTGTTTCGGGAACAGGAAGCAATACCCCAAATCAAAATTGATATCGATCAACTCGTTCATCTCCCGGCGTTTCAACTTGCGGTAGTTATCCACCAAGCTTCCTTCAAGCAAAGGCCATTCCTTTGTGAAAAGATACTTGGACACCTCGCCGTTTTTAAAGAAAATATAAGGTGTTCCCAGTCTGCTGGTCATTACCGAGATTTCATCGGTGAATTCTCCCAGCGTCGTTTCGTTGCCGTCATAGAAGGAAATATTATTTTGGGTATCCTGCAGAATGGCTCCACTGGATAGCTCCATCGGCAGAGTGTTAAATCTGTTAGTCATATCAAGTACGATATTGCTGCGCGCTTCATCGCGAAGGGCTTCGTTCTTGGCACCTTTATACGTATACAACATTAAACCTGTACCGATGCCGTAAGATCCTTGCTCTTGATACGAACTATCGCATGCATAGATATCGAAGTTGAACATGCCCTGAATGCATTGTTGGTGAGGAAATCCATCAATGTGCCGTGCTTCATGCACCAGAATATGCGCTACGTAAAGTGGTGTGTAATCGTGGATGTTGACGTGATTACAGATGTACATGCGATTTTCAGTTTCGTCGGATTTGACATAACCTAGAGCGCCTTGTTCGCATGTGTAATCGTTAGGCCAGGTAATGTGGATTTCCTTGATTCGGTTATTCAAAAATTTTGTCGGACCCTCTTGGCTGATCAGTGTGGCGTAACGTGAGGGCAGGTTCTTCGGTGCCGGAATCTTTCTTAGGAATTGAACTCCCTCAGCCACCGCTTGGAAGGCGCCGCCCACGCAAGCATCTTCAAGTTCAAAGTCCTTTAGGACTTCTCCATCTTCATCAAGGTGAGAAATTTTAAACTGCGAAAGAGTTTTGCTCAGTGAGTCTTTGTTGACGCATTCAGCAGAGTTAGCACTCAGGGCGGGTGTCCCTAATAGCAAAGAAGCAATGAAAGAAAATACTATAATTGATTTGTCCATAGTAAGTTTCATAGTGAGTTCCGTCCTTACAAATGAGCTTCTTTAATCATTTCATTCATGGCACGGCCCAGTTTTCCAGGCTTGCCATCTTGAATTCCTCCAGCACTGATGCTGGCCAAAAACACTAAGGTACGATCGTTTTGTCCGTTGATAACTTTATTAAGTAAAGGAAGCACCTGTTGGGAATGACCGGTCATTTTATCCAGGCTTTCCAGACTTGTGATGCGCAGGCTCACTTCGAATTGTCGTTTCATGTTGCCGACGGAGTGCGGATCCTGTGTGTTTGCGAATTTCGGGATGGGTGTTGCTGCTATCTCGCCCAGCTCCGTCATGGCTGCAACACCGATTTTTGAAAGTAAGAATAGTGAGGCACGACGGGAGCTGCCATCCAGGTTTTGATTTGTGACGGCAAGACGAAGCAGATGCCTTTCCTGGAGTGTGATACGCGATGTATCCGTAAGCTCTGACGGGATTTCAATATCAGGTCTGTTAAAGGTGTCGGCAATGGCTTGCACTTGAATTTCAAGTCGACTGTTTTTATTTAGAATATTAATTGAAGATGATGACGTTACAGAAGGGATAGTCGATAAAGAAGGGCGCATGGGAACGGGTGCAGTTGTACGGAGTTGAGACAGCTTTGGAAGTTTCGCTGCCGCATTAGAAGCCGGGCCGGTTTTCGATTTAACAATCCAAAAGCCACCAACTAAAATAGCTAGAGTAAGTACTTGTAGCTTTCTATTTTGTAGCATACTTCATCTCCAATGCTGATTGTTCAGTTAGCGAAGACCTGTGGATTGGATCATTGTTGGCAAAAGCAATGCTTGATGCCAATAAATGTAAAACGACTGTAAATAGAATCAACAGGGAAGTGCTTTTACTTCGATTTGAGTGCCAACCAGTTTTCATGCAAATTGATAATTGCAATCGAAGGGCCCGTCTCAAATTGAGACTGAAGCCTGACGCATTGACGGAAGAGCAAAAAAAAGCCCCCGGGAATGACCCGAGGGCTGCATTTCGATATTTCTTTGGAGCTAACTAGCGTGTTCCCGGTACAGCATTATTGTTGTTGCTGTTGCTGCTGTTACTATTGCTATTGTTGTTACTTGAAGCTGGTGCACTGTCTTCTGATTCAGTATCAGCACGGAACTCTTTGCAGTAGCGGTCATTGAAATTGACCATGACATCTTTCATATTTGTAATAAGGTCAGAAGCCTCTTCTACGGATGCTTCCAGATCCAGGATGACATCTTTTTTAATCACTCCACCTTGTTTGTAAATCAGCGTGGCTGTGAGTTGCTGGGTGGTTTTCTTGCCATTACCCAAATATGCAGCTTTTGCTCTTTCCAAAAGCTCGTCTGTCGACAGTCCTTCTGCTTTTCCCTTTTCAACTGCTGCAGCTATTTCCTCAGGAGTACCCTGTGCTTGGCGAGTCGACTCTTTAGATGAGATACTGTATTTAGCGATACATTTTTGCGGAAAATCTTCAGCCGAGACTGTTTTGTTCACGGCTTGGAAAGTTTTCTTTCTTAAAGTTTCAGCATCAAGTCTTGCAACCGGTTGCTCGTTCTTTTTGGATTTCTTCTTTTTAGAAGGTTTCTTTTGAAGTGCAGAATCGATAACATTCGCTGCAATTTCTTCTGAAGATTCATTTACTGTGTTGGAATTTGGCTCGCTGTCGGGCTGAATAATTTTGCCATCACAGATCGCGACACCGTTATTGACCGTGAAAGTCGCGCCGTCTCTACAAGTGTATTTTTTGCCGTTCGTGACGACTACGTTTTCTGCGGAAGCGATAGAAAATGCCAGCGTTGAAGCGGCAATAAGTGCGATCTTTAGTTTCATACAGTCCCTCTTATAGACAATGTTAACAATAAGGGGGAAGGACCTAAAGTTTGTCATATGGAACTGGACCAAATTTAATACCGAATCGGTATCTTTAAGTAAAAAAAAGCCCACGGGGTCTCCGAGGGCTTTTTAATATTTTCGAAATTTAAGAAACGATTACATCTGACGAGCGCGTTTTTCAACTGCCAAGGCAGCTTCACGCACAACTTCTGATAGGGTCGGGTGGGCGTGGAATGATCTAGCTAGATCTTCGCTGCTGCCGCCGAATTCCATACAAACGATCACTTCGTGGATCAACTCAGATACACTTGGACCTACCATGTGGGCGCCCAGGATCTTATCTGTGGCTTTATCCGCGATGATTTTTACGAAACCTTCAGTAAAGCCCTTCGCACGAGCACGGCCATTGGCTAGGAACGGGAACTTACCGACGTTGAACTCGATGCCTTTTTCTTTGCATTGCTCTTCAGTCAAACCGACAGTTGCCACTTCCGGGTGAGTATAGATCACACCAGGAACGGTGTTGTAGTTCACGTGACCTGCTCCGCCTGCCAGCATTTCTGCAACTGCGACACCTTCTTCTTCCGCTTTATGCGCAAGCATTGGTCCAGCGATAACGTCACCGATGGCATAGATGCCAGGGACAGTTGTTTGGTAGTGGCTATCCACTGTGATGCGACCTTGAGGGTCTTTTTGCACGCCAACGTCTTCAAGACCCAAGCCAGTAGTGAAGGGTTTGCGGCCTGTTGCCACAAGCACCACTTCTGCTTTCGCCGTAGTGGCTTTTCCATCCGTCAAAGATTCGTAGGTCACTTCAACGCCGTCACCGACAACGTTCGAACCGGTTACTTTAGTGGAAAGAAGGAACTTCATTCCTTCTTTTTCCAAGTTGCGTTTAAGAACAGTCATGCAATCCTGATCAGTCGCACCACCCAGACGGTTGGTGTACTCGATCACTGTGACATCCGCGCCCAGGCGTTGCCATACAGAACCCAATTCCAGACCGATCACGCCACCACCAACAACGATCATTGTTTTTGGTACTTTAGGAATGACCAAGGCACCAGTGTTGGAAACGATTCTTTTTTCATCGTATTTCAAGAATGGCAATTCAACCGGAACAGAGCCCGAAGCAATCAGGATGGATTTTGTCGTCAACACTTGCGTGTTGCCGTCGTCACCTTTGACTTCAACTTTGCCGGCACCTACGATTTTACCGAAACCATTGAAACCAGTGATTTTATTTTTTTTGAATAGAAAATTGATACCATCAGTGTTGGCTTTAACCACTTTGTCTTTGCGACCCAGCATTGTATCAAGATCCAACTCTACTTTAGGAACTTTAATTCCGTGTGCAGCAAAATCATGTTGAGCCGCTACGTAGTGCTCGGAACTTTCAAGAAGTGCTTTGGAAGGGATGCAACCTACATTCAAGCAAGTGCCGCCGTAAGTTTTGTCTTTTTCAACAACCGCAGTTTTAAGACCCAGCTGTGCCGCACGAATCGCGCCCACATAACCACCAGGACCAGAACCGATAACAATAAGATCAAATTGATTGTCTGCCATAAATGTAAATTCCTTTGATGAACTCAGCTAACACTTATACGCATCTTAGCACCGAAGGTCACTTAGAATTCATGACACGCGTCATGATGAACTTGTGAAAAAGCAACGAATTATCAGGTACTTACGGGTTAAACCAGGAGTATGAAGGGTTGCCGGTGGCAACGAATGCCTGAAAGTCGGGGCGATCTCATTCTGAGACACTGATGTTTTGACAGAGTGGTAACAAAACTCGGCTTGGCTGGCTCACATATGTGACTCCATCGAATACAGCAGGAACATAAGTTGCAAACCTATTTCATAGATTAGATTTCTACAGGAGATTCTATGAAGTTCGCTATTGGTTTAGCACTTACTGCCGTGTTCTTTGGAAGCGCCTCTTTAGCCGCAGGCGTTCGATGCGAGCATGTCTTTGACGAGGCCGCTTTCCTAAAACAGGATTGGATGGATCGTCAGGAACTTCAATCGCAGAATCTTTCTCCAAAAGCTTCATACATGAAATCCCTGCGCGACCAAACAAACCTCGGCTCCATGGTTCGCTACTTTGATAAAGAATTGGATACCTGGGTTTATCATACGGCAAAAAAGACTTTCAACGACAAGGGTGAAATCCCATGGGTGGATCCTGATGCTCAGGCGGTTGTGGTGTACTTCCATGGTTCAGGAACAGCTGTGGGCGGTGGCGGTAACGGCACTCATTTATTGAACTCTTTGATTGACCATAAAATATCAGGAATTGCTTTCGATATGCCTTTTCACTCGAAGGGACCTGTTTCTAATGCTTTCCAAAATTCTGACTATTTCATGCGTTGGATCGATAAAATCGTCACTAAGGCGAAAGCTGCTGGTAAGCCGGTTTATCTGGTTGGACATTCATTTGGTCCCGACGTGATCGCAGAGTATATGTTTCGTCATCCACATGATGTCGATGGGGCAGTGTTGATGTCGCCAGCCTCCTTCAATGCCGAATTGAAGACATGGTACTGGGAGCACACTGATAAAATGCGCTTTGGTGGCAAGTATATTCCGGTATCTACAGATGGTGGAAAATGGTCCACAAACATGAGCAGTCAATTTCAATGGAATAAAACACGTGGCAAAAAAGATCCCACGGTTGAAAATCCGGATTTGAAAACTTTGGTTATCATCGGAGACCGCGAGGAATACGTTCCAGGACCGACCGGTGGTCGCCATCATCTGCCGACGGGGAAGAATACCTACGACGTGGAAGCAGCCCTTCGCGAACACCTTAAAAATTTCGATTATTATCCGGTGCCAGGTGCGGGCCATTACCTTTTCGATGCTAAAGATGCCTCTGGCAAAAGTCTGCTGACCAATTTAATCGCCAAGCACATTGGTACCTATACCGAGAACACGTCCCGTCAAAAGGAAGTTTCCCGTCAGGAATACTTACAGACGAAGATGGTCTCGGATAAGTTTTTCAGAAAATGGGCCGTGGATACATATGGCGACGGCATTTGGAAGTTTATCAATCATCTTCCAAACGAAACAGCCGTGAAGTCTATGATTTCAAACTATGAAGCTTATGAAGCGCAAGTTCGCGCAGAGCTTTACAATGACATTTTGAACACAGAACAAACGAATCCTTCATTCTATCGTGAAAATCAGAAGCTGATTGATGTCGCTCGTAAGAATGGTCAAGTGACCGATGCCCTGATCGAGAGATATTTCATCAAAATGCAGGGAGCTGAGTGATGAAGCTCCCGGCAAGATTGCTCGTTATACAGTTTGCTTTGGTATTCCTGCCGCTGGCAGGTTGGTCGGAGACCAATCCTAATCCAGCACAGTACGAGACGACTAATGGTGGATACGGTCAAATCGAAGACGGCGCCATCGTAGAAGGTTCCACTCGCCATGGTGGAATTCAGCCGGATTATACTGTGAATCTTAACGAAGAACCTTTAAAAACCCTGATGGAAACGGCGGCTAAGATCGGTAAGGACAAGTCGTTGGGATTTTGGGATAAAGTCGGCGCCGTGCGCAGTCTGGTGCGCGGGGATTTCTTTATCTATTACGAATACTACAATCCCTACTATCGACGTCTTCTAAAAAAGTATCGCGATAAAGGCGAAAAGGTCCCGTTGGCAGAGTACGGTGTTTGCGGAGCGGGTGTTTGTCGCGAATATGCGATGGTCTTTCACTTCGCTCTGAAGGCCGCTGGTATTCCGAACGATCACGCTTATGCGCACATCTATCGCGCCAGCAATTGGGAAGGCTTTGAACACTGGGAAGATCATGCCTTTAACGTCGTGAAGTATCGCAATCAGAAGTGGGTTGTGGATGCTTTTTACTGGGGCTTTAACGGATATCTTTTAAGTGATTTGATGTCTGAAAAAGGGATCACGGAACATTCGAAGACGGCACCAATTGCTGATCCTGGACCGGGCAGCCGTCGTATTATTCATATCAATGATTTCCCGGTGGTTTATAATCCTAAAGTTCCGCTTTGCCGGAATGTCTTTCACTAAAATAAAAAAGGGGATTTGATCCCCTTTTTTTATACCATCGTTTTAAGCAATCCACCATCAACCCGCATTGCGGATCCAGTGATCGCAGAGGCCTCGTCAGAGGCAATGAAGGCCACCACGTTGCCGATTTCCTCGGTGCGAATAAAGCGCTGAATAATTGAAGTGGGACGGGCGGTTTTGAAGAAGCCCTCTTCGACCTGTTTTTCGGTCAGTCCGTCTTTGTCAGCAAGTTGCTTCAGGAACGTGCCGACACCTTCTGATTTAGTCGGTCCCACCAAAACAGAATTCACCGTGACGTTCGTGCGTGCCGCAACTTCCGCCATTCCGCGAGCCAATGCCACTTGTGCTGTTTTTGAAACTCCGTAATGGATCATTTCAGTCGGGATCTGCATCGCGGACTCACTGGAAATAAAGATCACCCTGCCGCTGTTCTTTTTGATCATGCGTGGGAAATAGTGGCGGGAAAGTCTTGCGCCCGACATGAAGTTTCCATTCCACATTTTTTCCCAGTCTTCGTCAGTGATATCTGCGAACTCTTTGGGCTCAAAGATTCCGAAGTTATTCACTAGCACATCCACTTCCGGGAAGCGCTCAATAACTTTGGAAACTCCAGCCGTCGTGGTCAGGTCTGCGGCGACTCCATGAAGTGAAGCCTTGCTGGCACCGGATTTTATCAGCTCGTTGATCGCAACATTCACGCGCTCTTCGCTGCGGCCGTTAATGATCACGTCGAAACCTTTTTTAGTCAGACTTTGTGCGATCGCAAAGCCAATTCCCGCAGTAGATCCTGTGACCAAGGCCAATTTATTGTTACTCATAAGACACCTATTTTTTTCTGACAATAACGTCGATGGAGTAGTGGTTGTAGTTTAGGAAAAACAAAACAACCGTATAAAGCAGAATGTAGATCATCTGGATTCCAACGATCTCCCAGCTCTGAATCAGGCAGCTTCCCGCCATCAGCATGATCATAACTGCGAGTCCTGCAATCAGTGTCGGAAAAGTGAAAAGACCCAAAATTAACAAGAGTCCGATTGCCGCCTCAAGGGGAGGGATGGCATAGGCGAAAGCCAAAACAGACCATTGAGGCAGAGGAGCATCTTTAAAGGTGTCAGTGATCCAGGTAATAAACTTGCCGTAGTTAGAACCGAACCGAACGACCCCGTGAAGAAAGATGTTTATTCCCAAAGCGATTCTTAAAATTGAAACTGCAATATCCTGGTGATTCAGATTCATGGTGCCCCCTGCATCTATAGAATAGTAGACCTTGTTTCGCTAAGATCAAGGTCCAGTTGGTCTGGTCCCGTTGAGAGTTCTGTTAAAAAGCCGATAAAATACAGTAGCCGAAATTTCTCCTAGGGGAACATATGCAAAAATCAAAAAGTTCTTGGTTTAAAGGTATCAAAGGTCGCTTACTTTTAGTCGCCATTTTTCCATTCATCGCATTTGCGACGATCTTTGGATTTACATACAAGGGTCTCGATCGTTTGGGATTGTTATTGATGAGTGCTCACAATGAGATCATTCCAAATCTTGAAGCACTGGGCGAGATGAGAGTTTCCCAAAACCGATTCGGCTATCGTGTGTGGGAAGGCATTATCAACCCTGAAGACCGTCCTGAAGCTGTGGCTCAAGCTCGGGAAACATTGGCTAAGTTCGAAAAGGCTTACAAGACCTACACTGAAGCGCATTTTGCGGCCGAAGAGAAAGCCATGTATGAAGAGTACAAACATTGGTTTCCACAGTACACGAGTCTCGCTCATTCTATTCTTGGGAGTCTTGAGAAAGGCTCGGATGAAGCAATCACCCAGGGCCGAAAAGATCTGGATGAGACTTTGCACATTTACTCTGGGAAAATTGAAGAATTCAGTGTGAAAGTTTCCAAGTATTACAGTGAGCGCGCCCACGCAGAAGGTAAGGAATTTCTTGCTGCAAAAAATCAAATCATTAACCTGATTGTCCTGGTCACGGTTTTGGCGGGCCTGGTAATTACGGCACTGCAGTTAATCCAAGCAGCCAAAATTTCAAACGTCACTGGTGATGTGGCGGGAAAATTGGGCGAGGCAAACACCAAAGTTGTTCACTCAGTTGAGCAGTTGTCTGCCGCAGGCAATGCTTTGTCTCAAAGCTCTACAGAAGCAGCAGCTTCTTTGGAAGAAACAGTTGCGGCATTGGAAGAATTGACTTCAATGGTGCAAATGAACTCGGACAATGCCAAGCAAGCGGCATCCCTGGCTCTGACATCCCGTAATGAAGCTGAAAAAGGTGAACAAGAGATTACGTCCTTGATTAAATCCATGGAGGAAATCTCTTCGTCTTCCAAGAAAATCGAAGAAATTATCTCTGTGATTGATGATATTGCCTTCCAGACGAACCTGTTGGCCTTGAATGCGGCGGTGGAAGCCGCTCGCGCAGGGGAGCAAGGTAAAGGATTTGCAGTCGTGGCGGAAGCGGTTCGCGCTTTAGCGCAAAGAAGTGCTTCTTCAGCCAAAGACATTGAAAGTCTGATTAAGGTTTCCGTCCATCAGGTCGACAACGGCAGCAAGGTCGCGAATTCCAGCGGCGCTGTTTTGGCGAGCATTGTAGGATCTATTAAGAAGGTGTCTGATTTGAATAACGAGATCGCTGCGGCAAGTTCCGAGCAAACGACGGGTATTCAGCAAATCAGCAAAGCGATGAATCAACTGGATCAATCCGCACAATCAAACGCCGCATCTGCGGAAGAAATTGCTGCAACCACTTCAGAAATCAATCGTCTGGCGCAAACTTCACAAGAACTTACTGATGAGCTGGATAGTGTGGTGACGGGAAACACGCAAGCGTCGATTGCGACAGAAGTGGTCGCGGAAACTTCGGAATCAGTGAAATCTGTGAAAGTCGCTAAAAACTCCACAAAATCGCCGCCAAAACAAGTTGTAAGCGAAAGTAAGCACGCAGCTAAAGTCATCCCAATGAAGAAAGCTTCAGTGAAATCGGCATCGACTGCAGAAGAAATGATTCCATTCGATGATGAACCGCGCGCAAAGATCGGTAACACCGACGGCTTCTAAAAGGTACGCCGTACCTTTTTGGGGCGCACTGCGTCCCGGAAAAACGTGTGACGCTTTTCCGGGAGCTTTTCAGCAGTTCGGCTAGTAGGAAGAAACCAAGCCGCGAGGAGCGGTGTAGGTTTGTACGGACACGAAGTCGAACTGACCTTTCTTAGTCAGATCACTTGCGATATATGCCACCGCGCCTGGATTTTTCGGATCCACTTTAGCCAGATGATAGCCGACGTATTTTGGTGTCTTGATTGTCAAAGTATAGCTGTCACTGATTTCCCACTTCACATTTACTTCAAAGTCCACGATCTCTTTGATGGCGTCGGTGCTTAGTGCGATCAACCCACCTTTTGAGTCTTTAAATTGAAAACTCATCTTGTCGACTCTAAGAGCCTGACGAATGAAGCTGCCATTTTTGGTCAGATAGTTCATACAAGCTTCTGGGAAATACGAAGAATAAACCCAGTCGTAAAAAGCAAGTTCATCCAAGTACTCAACCGTCGCACCATCGATATGCACATCCAAAGTTTTTAGTCGTGAATATCCGGTTTTGATTTTAAATAGGGGAGTTCCGTTCCCCGCTATAATATTAGCGTCCATCCCGGCGCTGATTGACATCTTTTTGGAAATCTCTGGAAGCTCTGCCGCGGTTGTCTGATATAGATTTGTCGGCATACCTTCAAAGGTTTGTGGGAAGCACGTTTTTGAAGGAGAAACCAGGCGCAACTGCTCGGGTGATCCAGACAGCAGGGAGCCCACACCGACATCAGCCAGAGGTTGTTGGAATGGGATGTAACCCTGATCCGCGATGAAATTGTCATACTGTGTTTTCGGGCTGCATGCGACCATGCTACCGAAAGTTAAACCCATCAAAATTACCTTTGTGCCCAATGTTCCCATAGTTCCTCCAAGCAGGTGGAACTATCGGCGTGGGCCTTCATGACTTAAGTCTGGCTCGTTTTGTTCAAAGTTTTTACAGGTCATCGTGGCGAGTGCGTAAATTTGAAAAGGAGCGGTATCAAAGTGAAAATCGAATAAAGTTGTTTAGAGTTTGGATAAAATTAAAAAGATTCAGTGCTAAGTAATCACTGCATATAAGGAATATTTCAAAAATATTTTTTAAACGTCGTGATCCGTGCAGTTAACATTCATTCACGTTTCTATTTTTTGAATAACAACTATCTAAAATTTACTACGATGGTCATCAGCTGAAAAAACAAAACCCCGCGGGGTGCGCGGGGTTTACTGCTTTTAAACTTCTAGTAGAAGTCTTTCTGGATCTTCTACGAGTTCTTTGATTTTAACCAGGAAGCTGACGGCTTCTTTGCCGTCGATGATTCTGTGGTCGTAAGTCAAAGCTACGTACATCATAGGGCGGATTTCAACTTTACCGTCGATCGCCATTGGGCGGTCTTGGATTTTATGAAGACCCATGATTGCTGATTGTGGGAAGTTTACGATCGGAGTTGAAAGAAGCGAGCCGAACACGCCACCGTTTGTGATAGAGAAAGTGCCTCCACCCAAATCGTTTGGCGAAATTTTGCCGTCACGACCTTTCGCCGCCAAATCACGAATCGCGATTTCAATGCCAGCCAAAGACAATGTGTCAGCGTCTTTAACGTTCGGGACCATCAAGCCTTTTTCAGTCGATACTGCGATACCGATGTTGTAGTAGTTGTGGTATTCGATGTCGGTGCCTGCGATCCATGCGTTTACCGCTGGGAAAGCTTTCAATGCTTCAACAGAGGCTTTAACAAAGAAGCCGTTGAAACCAAGATTGATACCGTACTTTTCTTTGAACTTGTCTTTATACTTCGCACGAAGCTCCATCACTTTCGTCATGTCGATTTCGTTGAAAGTCGTCAAAAGAGCCGCAGTATTTTGTGCTTCTTTTAGTTTTTCAGAAATACGCTTACGAATAGTTGTCATCGGAACAAGTTTCTTATCACCTTGTTTCGAAGGGCCTGTTGCTACAGGAACAACTGTCGGAGCTGCTGCCTTCGCAGGCGCGGCTGCTGGTGTTGCAGCAGGGGCCGCTTTCGCCGCAGAGCCTGGAGCGGCGGCAAGAACATCACCTTTAGTCAAACGACCGTCTTTACCAGTTCCAGCAACTTGTGAAGGATCGATCTGGTTTTCAGTCACGATTCTTTGTACTGCTGGAGAAAGATTTGGATTAGAACCACCAGCCGCAGGAGCAGGAGTTGCCGCCGGCTGAGAAGGTGATGAGGAAGTCTGAGCTGCCGGTTGCGCTGGAGGTGGAGGTGGTGGAACCGATCCAGCGCCCTTGTCCGCCGGAGCTCCAGCGGAGGCCTTAGCGTCAGTATCAAGAGTCGCCACCGTCGCGCCGATCAAAACCGTTGCGCCAGCTTCACTGCCAGGAAGAATCGTCAATACACCGTCGTTTTCAGCGACAACTTCAACGCTGGCTTTATCTGTTTCAAGAAGCATCAAAACTTCGTTGCGTTTTACGAAGTCGCCTGATTTTTTCGTCCAGCTGCCAATCGTCGCTTCAGTGATCGATTCGCCTACTGCGGGAACTTTAATCTCTTGTTTCATGTTGCTTATCCTTTAGCTAAAGATGCTTTTAATAATGTCAGCTTGTTCCGTTTTGTGTCTGTGGATTGAACCCACTGCTGGGGAAGCCTTTTCAGGACGGCCCGCATACTCAAAACGCAGTTGCAATCCAGCTTTTTGCACCACTTCAATGAACTTGAAGTAGACGTGCTGGAAGGCACCCATATTTTTTGGTTCTTCCTGAGCCCAGATAAGTGTCTTCGCCTTAGGGTAGCCCTTAAGGATTTCAGAAACTTGGCGAGCCGGGAATGGATAGATCTGCTCAAGGCGAACCAAGGCGATATTATCCTTTTTGGATTTTTCTCTTTCATCCAGAAGTTCGTAATAGAACTTACCGGAAACAAACACCACAGTATCCACTTTGGATTTGTCAGTGTTGTCTGCAAGTACCGGTTGGAAAGTTCCGTTCGCCAGATCTTCAATTGCGGAAACAGCCTTCGGATGTCTCAACAAAGATTTAGGCGTCATGATTACAAGCGGTTTTCTGAAGTCGCGAACCATTTGACGGCGAAGCGCGTGGAAGATTTGCGCCGGAGTCGTCAGGTTGCACACTTGCATGTTGTACAAAGCACAGCTTTGCAAGAAGCGCTCAAGACGGGCAGAGCTGTGCTCTGGCCCCTGGCCTTCATAACCATGCGGAAGCAATAACACCAAGCCGGACATTTGCTGCCATTTTGATTCTGCAGCGGCGATGTATTGGTCAATCACGATTTGTGCGCCATTGACGAAGTCACCGAACTGAGCTTCCCACATAACCAAAGAGTTTGGATCCTGAACCGTATAACCGTATTCGTAACCCATCACGCCGTACTCGGACAGAATGGATTCTGCCGCCAAAAGTTTTGCTTTTGGGTTGGTATCAGCAAGAGGGAAGAACGCTTTGTTGGTTTTTACATCGTACATACCCGCATGGCGGTGAGTGAACGTACCACGTACGCAGTCTTCACCAGTCAAGCGAACTGATTTACCTTCAGACAAAAGGGAGCCATAAGCCAGAAGCTCACCCATACCCCAGTCGACCGGAGTTTTTCCAGAAGCCATGTCTTTGCGGCTTTCCAAAAGTTTGATCAACTTCGGATGCGGAGTAAAGTCCGCAGGGTAGGAAGCGGCTTTTTCACCGATCTGTTTTAGTTTCGCCAAATCAAAGCCCGTGTTCACTGGTTTGTCAGCATCGGCTTCAACACCTTTGCGTAGCCCCGCCCAGTTGCCTTCGAACTTAAAGTTTTTAAGTTTCGGAGAAGCTTTTTTAGTGTCTTCAAAAATCTGTTGCAGACGATCCATCGCCTTTTGGTAAAGCTCGTCCGCCGTTTTTTGATCCACGCTGTTTTCACCAGCCAATTTCGCAGCATAGATTTCGCGAACTGTCTGGTGAGTTTTGATTAGGTCATACATCAACGGTTGAGTGAACGCAGGTTCATCGCCCTCGTTGTGACCATACTTACGGTAACAGATTAAATTCACAACCACGTCTTTGCCGAATTGCTGACGGTAGCGAACCGCGATGTCCATCGCACGCACGCAGGACTCAACATCGTCCCCGTTACAGTGAAGGACCGGTGTGAAAGTCATTTTCGCCGCATCAGAGGCATAACGAGTGGAGCGGGCGTCTTTGGAGCCCGTCGTGAAACCGACTTGGTTGTCGATGATGATATGGATTGTACCGCCAGTCGTGTGGGACTGAACGGCTGCCATTTGCATTGTTTCCTGGATGATACCCTGACCTGCAAACGCCGCATCCCCGTGAATCAACACGCAGACGGCGCTTTTGCGATCTCCACCATTCAAGTCCTGGGAAGCGCGAGTGATACCCAATGCCACAGCATTGACAGTTTCCAAGTGTGATGGATTGTAAGCCAATGTGGCCTTAACAGCAGAACCGTTAGCCGCTTTCTTTTCGGTTTTATAACCCAAGTGATATTTTACGTCGCCATCGAAATCTTCGATTGGTTTTTCAAGTTCCAACGGACCATTGAAATCACCAAAGACGTATTCTTCGCCTTTACCAAAGAAATTCACCAGCATGTTCACGCGACCACGATGGGCCATGCCCATGTGGATCTCTTTCACGCCCACAGCAGAGCCGCGTTCAACCACTGTGTCCATCATCGCAAGAACAGAGTCAGCACCCTCAACTGAGAAGCGCTTTGTTCCCACGTAACGAGTGTGCACGAATTTTTCCAATGTTTCGGCCTTCGTCAAAGAAGCCAGTACATTTTTCTTTTCTTCAGTGGAAAGTTTAAATGACGGAGCTTCGAACTCTTGAAGCAACCATTTGTATTCGGCCGCAGTTGCATCGGAAGCCTGCAAAGCAAGCTTACCGCAATAAGCTTTTTGCAAGTGTGCGATCAACTCGGCCAATGTGGCGTTTTGTTTTCCTACCAAGGCGCCGATTTGAAATTTCGCATTCAAATCTTTATCGCTTAAACCGAAAGTTTTAAGATTCAAGGCTTCGTTCGCCTGAGGTTTGTAAAGTGGATTCAAATCCGCTTCAAGGTGTCCTTGCGCGCGGTATGCTTGAATCAACTGAAAAACTGAAAGCTCTTTGTCGGACATCCCGAATTTGCCAGATTGAGCAAACTCTACTCCTTCAAAGAAACTTCTCCACTCGGGAGCTAAAGTTTCAGGCTTAGCTTTGAAGTCACCATACAGGGCTTCAATGTATTCAAGATTTGAACTGTTGATACCATTGTTGTTCACGGAATTCCTCACTTTACGCAGACCCTTGTTTTTTCCAAAAACTCGCGCATTTGTAACGCGTTAATGCATAGCAAAAATCGAGAGTTTTCATATTCAAGGATGCACGGTCATGATAGCTCTGATTTTATTGAAATAGAAGGAGTTTAAGCGTGTACAAGTTGGTGCTAATTCGACACGGAGAAAGTGTTTGGAATCAAGAGAATCGCTTCACAGGTTGGCAAGACGTTGATCTTTCCGAAAAAGGTCGTGCCGAAGCTGCAAAAGGAGGCAAATCACTCCACGAAAAAGGCTTCCAATTCGATATTGCTTATACAAGCGTTCTAAAACGCGCGATTAAAACCCTCAACTTCGTTTTGGACGAGATCGATCAAGTGTGGCTTCCTGTCCACAAAGATTGGCGCTTGAACGAACGTCACTACGGCGCTCTTCAGGGACTTAACAAAGCAGAAACTGCAGCCCGTCATGGGGAAGAACAAGTTAAGATCTGGCGTCGCAGTTATGATGTTATGCCACCGGCTATGGAAAACAATGATCCCCGTCATCCTTCGCACGATCCGCGCTATAAAAATGTGCCTCCGGGACTTTTGCCCAGCGCAGAATCCTTAAAAGAGACGGTGGCGCGCTTCCTGCCGCTTTGGAACGAAACTATTGCCCCTAAAATCAAATCCGGCCAAAAAGTCCTAATCGTGGCCCATGGCAACAGTTTGCGTGCTTTGATGCAGCATTTGGAAAACATGACCCCGGATCAGATCATGGGCGTGAATATGCCAACAGGTATTCCTTTGGTTTATGAACTCGATAAAGATCTTAAAGTAATTGGCAAAGAGTTCGTGGGCGATCCTGATGAAGTGAAGGCGGCGATGGAAGCTGTCGCAAATCAAGGGAAAGCAAAGTAATCAAAAACATTATAATTTTCAAAAAGGGGATTTTTAAAAATCCCCTTTTTTTTGACCTTGCCTTGACAGTTTTTAGATCGATTCCATAGTTAATTATGAGAAGTGATCCGGAAACTTCCTCGATATCTAAGCACCCCAGTCATTGGCTGGAGTAACCTCTGCACAGCAGAGTTTAACGTTTATTTTAGGAGGATTTTATGTCAATGCGTTCATTATCACCATGGTCAAACCGTCGCCCACCCACCGATATCTTCAGTCAGTTTGAAGAGTTCTTTAATGATGTGGATCGAGGTTTCACTCCCGCTCGGGTTACGGCGGATTTTTCACCCTCAGTAGACATTGAGGAAAACGAAAACGCCTATATCGTAACAACCGATTTGCCGGGCTTTAAGAAAGAAGACATCAAAATTGAAATGGCGGATAACGTTCTGACCATTTCTGGCGAAAGAATGAAAGAGGCCGGAGATAAAAAGTACTCCGAGCGGTCTTATGGAAAATTCCAAAGAACTTTCAGTCTACCTGTGCATGTCGAGGGCGATAAAATCGAAGCGTCTTATAAAGACGGCGTGCTTGCTGTGACTTTGCCAAAAGCCGAAGGCACAAAAAGCCGTTCAATTAAAGTGCAATAGAGAATAGCTAAAGTTTGAGGTTGGTAAGGCAAGCCTTCGCCGAGATTATGGCGGACAAGTCCGCTCTCATTCCTCCCGAGCTCTCGTCCTTCCTTCCTCTCTCCACACGTTTCAGTTGTTACCCTTCCAGGCGGGCGCGCCCGCCGTAGCCTCGGCGAAGGCGGGGCCTTACCAATCATCAAATTTAAGCTAGAAACACCTCGTTTTTTCGAGGTGTTTTACGTCTGAATCTTTCAGAATCTGACTAAGTTTTATTCAGCCTCTCGATTTGATCGCCTCAAGACGAGCAAAAATGGCCAGATATCCTATCATCACGTAAAGTGTTCCATGTGCTTGTGACCTGATCTCACCAGGAGGGTATATGAATAAGTCGATAAATAATCTGCTGCTTTTAATGGGCATAACTTTTGTTGTTGCCTGCAGCCCAAGTCAGAATGGCGGGGGCGATCTTTCAGGTGCTTCCGTGCAATCCGCTAACTCTGTAAATCACGCGAAAGTTAATTTCAGTTTGGTGGATGCTCCCAATAAAGATATTAAGTCAGTGGTGGTCGATATTGATCATTTGGAAGTGCTTGTTGCTGGGGTTTCCAAGACGGGAAGATTGCAATTGGCGAAAGGGCTTGGGCCAGTGGACTTGTTGCAACTGCAAAATGGTGTCAGCCTGCCACTGCAAAGTATTGTTGCTCCGGATGGCTTGCAGATTCAGCAGATCCGTTTGGTTCTTAAGGAATCTGGACACTATATTGTTAAGAGTGATGATTCAGTTTGTGAGCTGAAGACTCCAAGTGCCCAAAAAACCGGGATCAAAATTATTCTGACCAACAAAGTTCAATTCGAGGCGGGTCATCAATATAATGTGACTGTAGACTTTGATGCGAATAAATCAGTTGTTCTTCAAGGCAATGGCGGATGTTTGTTGAAACCGGTATTGAAGCTCCTTTCGGTGACAAAACAGGAAATACCGGAAGTTGTCGAGCCACAACCTTCGCCAGAGCCAACGGTGACTCCGTCACCAGAACCGACAGTAACTCCGTCACCAAGTCCGGAGAATCCGCCAGAGGAGATTATCACTACTCCTGATGAAAACGACCCTTCAGGGGACGGCTGGGATTACGATCCTATCAGTGATGAAGAAGTGCCTTTCGTAGACGAAAATGGTTTGCCTGCACTTTAAAATTAAGAGCGTCAGTAAAGAGCCAATCTGAGGGTTGGCTCTTTTTTTTGAGGAGAGCATGAATACATCAGAAAAGAACTTCATCCTGGGAACAATCGATGAAACTTTGGAAGAGCATTTTAATCAGAAAAAGCAAGAGATTGCGCCATTCTTAGACCGCCATTTCAGTCTGGCAGAGGCCTTTGATATTCAAAAGCAATCAGTGTTTTGGGATTTGGTTTACTATCCGCTAAATACATTGTGGTCTTTGCCTTACCTTACGATCAAAAAGATTGCAGAGACTTTGGATAAGGTGGGCTGGAGCCATGGAAATTCCATTGTTAAGAAGCTACCTTCCGGATTTAAAACCCGTTATCAGCGAGCCACTGAAAAAATACTGCTGGATGAGTTTTTAGGAAACTCACACGGGACGGTGTTTGTCAGTTTGCAAGAGCGCCTGGGACTGGATGCACGTCTTTCGAAAACTGATATTGAGATCATGAAGCGTAAAACCTTGGATATTTACAGGGAAGAAGTGGACAAATTCACTTCAGCTCAGGTCCTGGTGACGGACCTTATTGCCACGGCGATCACCTTGTTGGTGGGCAAGTTCTACTTTAACGACGGTGGTTTGGGCGTAGCTGGTATGGGCGGAAAGATTGCAAAAAAAATGGCTAATGAAAGCGCCGCAGATCAATTCGTTTTTGGAAAGAAGGCGGGATCGGTTTTCTATAATATTTTTCCGGTGGCGCCGACCCAAACTCAAGTGTTTGCAGCAACAATAGGTGTTGGACTTTTGTTAACTATCGTTAGCATTGGAGCTGCGATTTTCAGTGATCCAATTCGGAAGTCCGTCGGTATACAGTCATATAAATTAAATGCCTTATTGGTGTCCCTCGAACAGAATCTATACATGACACTTAAGAATGAGATTAAGCAAAAGGTTCGTGATAAAAAGGCAATTCTTAGCGCGGCGTAAGGATTCATCTGCGTTGTTGCAGCGTGGCCTTTTTAAATAGCATCGCATTGTCAGGCATGAGATATAAACCTTCGAGGCGAGGTTTATATGGTCGAACAAAGAACTGAAAAAGAAAAGATGCTGGCGGGCGAGCTATACATGGCGGATACGGCTCTCCAGGCGGCGCAGGTGTTAGCTCAGCAAGAAGTCATGGAATATAATCAATCAAGCCCCGCGGATGCAGAACTGCGAAGCAGTCTGTTGAGTCGAATTTTTGGAAGCGTCGGGGAGCGCGTGGTGGTTCGTCCTCCGATTCAAGTTGATTACGGCTTCAATATTTCCGTCGGTTCGCGCACATTTATTAATTTCAATGCGGTTTTTTTGGACTGCAATAAGATCACCATCGGCGAAGACTGTCAGATCGCGCCCGGAGTGCAGTTTTATACGGCCACTCATCCATTAGAGGCAAAAACCCGAAAAAGCGGCCTTGAATCAGCTCATCCTATAACAATTGGAAACAACGTGTGGATTGGTGGAAACGCGATTATCTGCCCTGGTGTCACGATCGGCGACAACAGTGTGGTTGGCGCGGGTTCTGTCGTAACTAAAAGTCTGCCGGCAAATGTTTTAGCAGTCGGCAACCCTGCAAGAATAATTAGACAACTCGGGTAGTCCGCCAGGTAACAGTTCCCTTTTTGTACTGCGTGGCAGTACAAAAAGGGAACTGTTACCTCTGGGGAAATTGTGGTTTACTTGAAGGCATGATTTTAATTCGTGATATTTCCACTTTGTTGACGATGGCGGGGGCCGCTAAAAAAGAAGGCCGCCGAGTGACTGAAGCTGATTTGGGCATTACCCAGAAACAAGCGATTCTTATCGATAAAGGCGTCATCCAATGGGTGGGGGCTTCTGGAAAAGTTCCCAAATCTTTTGCGAAATCCAAAATCAAGGAAGTCAGCACCAAAGGTTTGACCGTGCTGCCAGGTTTTATCGAGTGCCACACGCACTTGATTTACTCCGGCAATCGCGCGGCGGAGTTTGAGCTGCGTAATCAAGGTGTATCTTATCAGGAAATCGCCGCTAAAGGTGGCGGGATTTTGTCGACGATGAAAAACACCCGTCAATCTTCCGTCGCAGAACTGGTGCGCACAGGCCAACAACGCATGGATCACTTTGCCTCGCAAGGTGTGACGACGGTGGAAATCAAATCCGGATATGCATTAAATCTAAAAGACGAACTTAAAGTTCTGCAAAGCGTGCAACAGCTTAAAGGTGCCCGCACGGTGGCAACGTTCCTGGGGGCGCACGCTCTTCCACCAGAGTTTAAAACCTATGAAAGTTACCTGGAGCATCTGGGCGACGTGGTTTTGCCTCAGGTGAAAAAGAAAAAACTCGCAACCCGTGTGGATGTCTTTATTGAAAAAGGATTTTTCCCACTGGAAGCCTCCGAAAAATATCTGCGTAAAGCCCAAGATCTGGGTTTTGAAATTCTGATTCACGCTGATCAAATGACTCTTTCAGGTGGAGCGGACCTGGCAGTGAAGTTGGGGGCCTTGTCAGGTGACCATCTTTTGCAAATAACCGAAAAAGAAATCAAAAACTTGGCGAAGTCGGATGTCACCTGCGTGATGTTGCCGGCAGCGGATCTTTATACTCGCACCAAGTATCCTCCAGCGAAGGAATTGATCGCAGAAGGGGCGCGCGTGGCGCTGGCGACGGATTTCAATCCCGGTACTTCGCCGACACAGGATCTGAATCTGGTGGGGTTGTTGGCGCGCCTGGAAATGAAGATGACTTTGCCACAAGTGATCGGGGCTTACACGGTGGGTGCGGCTCACGCATTGAATCTGCAAAAAGAAATCGGCTCTTTGGAAGTTGGCAAGAGTGCTGATATTTTGTGCATCGATCAAGGCTGGGATTGCTTGTTCTATAGTGTTGGTGAGCGACCTCAAAAGATGGTTTTCTCTCGAGGGAAGAAGATTTATGACAGTCTTTAATAATCCATTGCGTCACGAAATTTAAGAATCTTACATAAATTATAAATTTTTGTTTGAACTCTATGCTCTTTTCTTTCTAGTCTTGTGTTGTGACCGGGGGGGGAGCAGCTTGTGAGATCATCATATACGACATTGATGCAGTCGAAGTATTTTAGTCCTGCGTTTAATAGCGCCATATTCGACGGTCCGGTTCGCATTTACTTTGCGCAATTTCACGAAGCACTCGCTTTGAAGATCTACTTCATGGTGCAGCAACAGCTGGTTGAAGAAACGGCCAAAGCTAAAGAGGCAGCCAAAGCTTCGGGTGCCAACATTCTAGTGATGGTTTACCCAACCTCTGATAGTTTCCAATTTTCCTTTGAAAACGCAAAATCCGAGAATCCTCTGGAAGTTGAAAAATGGGGCGAAGATGTGGTCATCGGATTACGTGGACCGCTCGAAGATGAGAATCTGGATCTTTTAATCGATACCTTGCGCATGACTATGAACAATTGGAAGCCGGCTAGTCTGGTTCGTTCTGGCGCACTTCAGGAACTGTGATATCATAAATAACATGAATAAACGTGGTCAGATTGTGGTGGAGTATGTGCTCCTCCTAGTTATTGCAACGGGCGTGGCGGCTCTTTTAGTCAGCCAGCTGGTCAGTCGTAATGCTGACGACCCAGGCGCATTGACCGCGAAGTGGCACTCCATTTTGACCGCTGTCGGTTCTGATATTCCAGACTCTAACAACAAGTAGGTAACAGTTTCCTTTTCGTACTGCGTGGCAGTACGAAAAGGAAACTGTTACCTCATAGGAATGGATTTCCTCTTCGAGTGATTTCTTCTTCAATTGCAGACTGCATTTTTTCCTGAATATCCTGGGCAATTTCATGCACCAATTCTGCATCTTCAACCGCGCTGGGTTTGTACGGCAGGTGAATCGGTTCAAGGAAGCGAATGCGCCACTTGGCTGGAAGAGGCAAGATGTTCAGTGGCAGGGGAATGACCGAGCCCTTTAGGAATTTGGTAAATTTAAGCTTCTTCAAATTGATATGGGTTTCTTCAGCTCCCAAAATCACCACCGGCACAATTGGCGACTGAGTTTCCAAAGCCATACGCACGAATCCGCGTTTGAATTCCTGCAGCTGATATCTTTTGGAGGTGGGTTTGAAGTTTCCGGCTTCGCCTTCGGGGAATAGCACGATGGCATTCCCTTTTTTTAGGGAATTCACGCCATTTTCATAAGTGGCTTCGGTGAAGCCCATCTTATGCGCGGGGATCGCAGTCGTCTCTGTTAGAAACCAAAAGTGATGAGTTAGAACGCGGGGAACGCGTTTTCCCTCTTCCTGCACGATGTGACCCAGCAAGAATGCATCAAACCCTGAAAACCCGGAATGGTTGGGAGCGATAACGACGGCTCCTCGGCGGGGGATGTTTTCAGCGCCGATGATTTCCATGCGAAAATACTTGCGTAGGATTTCCAATAAAAAACGCGGCAAAACCCGAAAGATCAAGGTGTCCTTGTCGAGGTTCTTCAATCCGAAGATTTTTTCGTTGGGTTTCTGCAAGAAATTCTTCATGATTACTAATGTATCTCCGCCTTCGCTCAAGCTTCGGCGGACAAGCCAGAGGTGAATATATGTCTTCTACTTTTATCATGGCGATTGATCAAGGGACAACCAGCTCAAGGGTCTGCATTATCAATCAAGCCGGAGGTCTTGTCTCCGAAGCTCGGGAAACATTTAAACAAATCTTTCCCGTACCAGGTTGGGTGGAGCATGATCCTGAGGACATTTGGTACACAACTCAACGATCCATGCGTTTGGCAATCGAGAAAGCCAAAATCAAACCGTCAGAAATCAAAGCCATTGGGATCACCAATCAACGTGAAACGGTGATGGTGTGGGATAAGAAAACCGGTAAACCTGTTTACAACGCCATCGTCTGGCAGTGCCGTCGCACGCAAGTTCAGTGTGAAAAACTGAAAAAAGCCAAAAAAGAAAAAGTCATCACCGCAAAAACCGGATTGGTGCTGGATCCTTATTTTTCCGCGACGAAAATTCAGTGGATTTTATCAAATGTAAAAGGCGCCAAAGAGCGTGCCCGCAAAGGCGAGCTGATCGCTGGCACCGTGGATACATTTTTACTTTCGCGCTTAACCGAAGGTCAGTCGCACAAAACAGATGTGAGCAATGCCTCGCGCACGATGCTGATGAATATTCACACGGGCTGGTGGGACGATGAGCTGACTAAACTTTTCGGCGTGCCCGAAAGCATGTTGCCCGAGATCTGTCCTTCTAATGCTGATTTTGGTGTGACTCAAGGTTTGGGCTTTATGCCGGATGGAATTCCTATATGTGGGATACTGGGAGACCAGCAATCCGCTTTATTCGGTCAAGCTTGTTATGATTTGGGTGATTCCAAATGCACCTTTGGAACAGGTAGTTTCTTGCTTTTGAACACGGGCAAAAAAGCAGTGAAGTCCAAGAATCGTCTGTTGACGACAATAGCCTGGAAATTGAAAAACAGCGAAATGACCTATGCGCTGGAGGGCGGAGCCTTTGTTTGTGGAGCAGCCGTTCAATGGTTGCGTGATGGTTTAGGACTATTTCAACAGTCCTCGGAAATTGAAACACTGGCAAAGACAGTTGAAACCACAGAAGGTGTCGAGTTTGTTCCGGCGCTGACGGGCTTGGGTGCTCCTCATTGGAAGCCTGATGCGCGTGGTGTGATCTGCGGCTTAACCCGCGGGACGACCAAGGCACACATCGCACGTGCAACCTTGGAAGCCATGGCCTTGCAAAATGTGGATATTCTGGTCACCATGGAAAAAGACTTGGGTAAAAAACTTAAATCAGTTCGTGTGGACGGTGGGGCTGCCGCCAATGATCTGCTGATGCAAATGCAGGCGGATTATACAGGTGTAAATGTCATTCGCCCGAAAAATCTGGAGACCACTGCCTTGGGAGCAGCCTTTATGGCGGGGCTCGGGTGTGGTTTGTGGCGCGATATAAACGAAATTAAAAAAATATGGGCGACTGAAAAGGAATTTAAGGTCAAAATGTCCTTAAAGGATCGCAAGGCGCGCCGAGTTCGCTGGGAAGAAGCTTTAAGTAGAGTGTAATTATGGCTCAAATGACTCAAAACGTTTTCAAAAAAGTTCCGGTTTCTGAAAAGAAATTTTTGTTTCGGGAAATTGCCCACGACAAGTTGCAGATCAATGTGAAGGGTGATGATGATTCCTTTTTCAATCTGATCGCTGTGCAGACGGAAAAGGACACGGATTTACTTTGTCATCACACGTCCAACTCCCAGGCATTTGAAAAGAATCAATCTGTGATGGTGAACTTTGCCTTTAAGGACGAGCGCTACTTTTTTCGCACGGATTTAAGTTTCTCTGCGGGCTGGGCACATCTGAAAATTGATGGAGATTTGTTTCAGTTACAACGCCGGGCCAACGCCCGCATTGAACTACCGCGTAAGTATGATGGTATTTTTCGACTGACCAAACACGGGGCTCAGAAGTTTTTTCTGGATTCAAAAATTTTGGATGTCAGCGCCGGTGGTTTGCGAATTGCTTTTCCTCATGAAATTCCCGCCCTTAAAGTAGGGGATGTTGTCCAGGGAGCCATGCGATTAGGCATACGCCGTCCCATCGATTTTGATTTGGAAGTTCGCTATGTTTCTACGAAAGAGGGAATTCAGATTGCAGGAATGCAGTTTCTGAATGTTGACACGCGTTTGGAGAGTCGACTGTTAAGTATGATGGTCGATCTGCAGCGGGAGATTTTCATTAAGTATCCGTCAGAGGACTGACTCTAGATTTACCTTCCCATCCTAGATGACTCCATGAACAATGGAGTCATGAACGTTGAGATTCAAAAGCGCAGTTTTTGGCAGTTTATCGGTCCCGGAGTATTGGTGGCCGTGGGTTATATGGACCCCGGGAATTGGGCTACGGATCTTGAGGCGGGCTCCCGCTTTGGTTTCAATCTTCTTTGTGTGGTTCTCCTATCCAGTATTGCGGCGATGTTTTTACAATCAATTTGTGTGCGCGTGGGCGCAGTGACTGGAAAGGATCTGGCCGAGCTCTGCCGTGATCAATACCGTCCATGGGTTAAAAATGTGCTGTGGGTGTTGGCAGAGATCGCCATCATAGCGACAGATATTGCCGAAGTTCTGGGAACTGCGTTGGCATTTCATTTAATTCTGGGAGTGTCAGTTGAAACCGGCGTCTTAATGACCGCCTTGAACATGATCTTCGTCTTTATATTCCAGGGCAAGGGCTTGCGTCGAATGGAAGCGCTGGTGCTGGGATTTGTGATCATGATTCTGTTGTGTTTTGTGGCGCAAGTTTTTTGGAGTTCGCCGCCATGGCTGGAGGTGGCGAAAGGTTATATCCCGCGCTTAAGCTCTTTTCCAGATGCTCACGCGTGGTACGTGGCGATCGGGATTATGGGGGCGACCGTAATGCCGCATAATCTTTACCTGCACACAGCCGTCGTGCAAAGTCGGGTGATGAAAAGCAACGATGCGGAACTTTCCTATTCGATGCGCATGATCACCTGGGAAGTCATCTTAAGTCTAAGCATTGCCTTCTTTATTAATTCGGCGATTCTGATTGTTGCCGGTTCCGCATTTCATCTGAATAACTATCTGAACATCACGGAAATTCAGGATGCGCATAAATTGCTAAGTCCATTGTTGGGCGCGAGTGCTGCAAGTTTCTTATTTGCCTTGGCATTATTCGCTGCGGGCCAAAGCTCTACGATCACCGGAGCTATCGCTGGGCAGGTTATTTTGGAAGGCTTCATGCATTTTAAAATGCCGATCTGGTTGCGCCGTGCGATCGCGCGTATTTTGGCCATCATTCCTGCGTGGATCGGTGTACATTATTTTGGCGAGCACGCGGTGGGCAGTCTTTTGGTGGGAACGCAGGTTATCTTAAGTCTGCAGCTTCCGTTTGCTGTGGTGCCGCTGTTGGCGTTTGCGGGGAATAAAGAAATCATGGGCTCGTGGGTGATGTCTTGGACAATGAAATCATTTGGTTGGGGGATTTGCGCCGTCATCATCGCGGCGAACTCGTATATGTTGTATCGCCTGATTCAGGAATAAAGTCGTCCCGGGTTGGGGCGGACCATTTTTACTTTTTCTTTATGCTCACCGAGACCCTTTTTATCTTGGTTTGAGGTCTCAAGGCGTAGGATGGATCCAAATAAAGGATCTGTTTTATGGCATTTAGTACTGTGGATTTTATCCAGATTGTTTGCGCCCTTGGAGTCGTGACTCTTTTAACGCCTCTTCTGGGCAGTTATATGTTTCGAATATTCAGTGGTGATCGTCGCGGATTGATTCGTTTTTTGCGGCCCCTGGAATCAGGAATCTATAAAATTTCGGGAATTCGTGAAGATCAATCAATGAACTGGAAAGAGTATGCAAAGACTCTTTTGATTTTTAATTTTATCGGAATTGTATTCCTTATGGTCCTGCAGATGGCGCAGGCGTCCCTTCCTTTGAATCCAGAAAAATTTGGGAATCTTTCCTGGCACCTGGCTTTCAATACTGCCGTAAGTTTCGTTACGAATACCAACTGGCAGGCCTATTCGGGTGAAAGTACCATGAGCTATCTGACTCAGATGTTGGGTTTGGGAGTTCAGAACTTTGTCAGTGCGGCGACAGGGTTGGCGGTGCTGTTGGCCGTTGCGCGGGGACTCGCAAACAAACAAAGTCAAAATCTGGGAAATTTCTGGGTCGATCTGGTGCGCGGAACTGTGCATTTGCTTTTGCCATTGTCAGTTTTGTTGGCTGTCGCCTTGATGGGACAGGGTGTGGTGCAGAACTTTCGTTCCTATGACCACGTAAAAACGGTGGAGGGTGTGGAGCAAGTCATCCCTCAAGGACCCGCGGCTTCACAAATCGCGATCAAACAACTGGGATCCAATGGTGGTGGCTTTTTCGGGACAAACTCAGCGCATCCGTTGGAAAATCCGACGCCGCTATCAAACTTTTTAGAACTTATCAGTATTCTCGCTATAGCTGCGGGCTGCACTTATCTCTTTGGCTTGATGGTGGGCTCTCGTCGTCAAGGACTGGTTCTATTCGGAACCATGATGGCGATGATGATTCTGGTATTGGGTCTTTCTCTTTGGTCTGAATATAGTTTTGGAACGATGGAAGGTAAAGAAACTCGCTTTGGTGTGATGAATACCGTCTTGTGGTCCATCTTCACAACCTCAGCCTCCAACGGATCTGTGAATGGAACGCTCTCCAGCATGTCTCCGCTTTCAGGCGGGATTGCGATGCTCAACATGATGCTGGGTGAAGTGATCTTTGGCGGAGTCGGTGCCGGTATGTACGGCATCTTGCTTTTCGTAATTCTCACCGTTTTCCTGGCGGGACTGATGGTGGGACGCACGCCTGAATATCTGGGTAAGAAAATCGAAGCGCGGGAAATTACCTGGGTGATGATCGGTGTGTTGGCTCCCTGTGCAACGATTTTAATTGGGACGGCCTTGGCGGTGACCTCGAGCGCTGGTCTTGCGGGATTGGGACATCAAGGACCTCATGGACTTAGTGAAATTCTTTACGCTTTCACTTCTGGTGCGGGGAATAACGGCAGCTCCTTTGGCAGTCTGACCGTAAATTCAGTTTTCTATAATGTTTTGATAGGTATCGCGATGTTGATTGGCCGCTTTGCTGTGATTATTCCGGCCTTGGCAATAGCGGGCAGTCTGGGTGTTAAGAAAGTATCGCCGCCTTCTGTGGGAACTTTTCAAACTGATACGGTTTTATTCGGCGCGCTTTTAGGAGCGGTGATTCTGATCGTGGGCGCATTGACTTTCTTTCCGGCGCTTTCTTTAGGTCCAATATTAGAACACTTACTTTTGGTCACAAAAGTTTAAGGACAGGTAGTTATGCAGAATTCATTTTTTGACAAAAAACTTTTAGAAGAATCGATTGTTTCCAGTTTCAAAAAACTTCACCCGAAGGCGCAGTGGGGAAATCCTGTGATGATGATCACGTGGTTGGGGGCTCTTATTGTCAGCGTAGTTACCCTGACTCATATAGTATCGGGCGTATCCTTTGGATTTGAGTTGCAGATTGCATTGTGGCTTTGGTTCACAGTTCTATTCGCGAACTTTTCTGAAAGTTTGGCAGAAGGGCGGGGCAAAGCCCAAGCCGAGAGTATGCGCAACACCCGAACTCACAGTATTGCCCGTCTTATTCGAAACGGCAAAGAGGTCGCTGTCGCAGCCACGGAGCTTCGTAAGGGAAATGTGGTTGTGTGTGAGTCCGGTGACGTTATACCCGGTGACGGTGAAGTCATCGATGGTATTGCGACGGTCGATGAATCCGCCATTACGGGGGAGTCCGCTCCGGTGATTCGCGAAAGCGGTGGTGATCGCAGTGCGGTGACCGGGGGAACTCAAGTTATCAGTGACCGAATTTCAATTCGAATCACAGCGAACCCTGGCGAAAGCTTTCTGGATCGCATGATTTCCCTGGTCGAAGGTGCAAGCAGACAAAAGACACCGAATGAAATTGCCCTTGGAATTCTGCTGATCGCTTTGACCGTTGTTTTCCTGTTGGCGGTGGTAACATTGAAATTCTTTGCGGCTTTTTCGGCGCAGGCGGCAAATCAGGATCTTTCGGGCGTCGTGACGATTACAGTTCTTATCGCTTTGTTGATTTGTCTGATTCCGACGACCATTGGTGGCTTGTTAAGTGCAATCGGTATCAGTGGTATGGATCGCTTGATTCGCAAAAACGTTATCGCTAAAAGCGGACGAGCAGTGGAAGCCGCCGGCGATATCGATGTTCTGATGTTGGATAAAACGGGGACGATCACTTTGGGAAATCGCATGGCCAGTGAATTTATTCCGGTGCCGGGAGTTAATGAGGAAACTCTGGCTGAGGCATCTCAGCTAGCTTCGCTGAGTGATGAAACGCCTGAAGGTCGTTCGGTCGTCGTGCTGGCGAAACATAAGTTTTCTTTGCGTGCGAAAGCTTTGGGCCCGCATTCTGCTCAGTTCGTACCCTTTACCGCCCAGACTCGCATGAGCGGGGTGGACGTGAAAGTACCTGAAGGTGATCGCATGTTAAGAAAAGGCGCAGGTGATGCGATTCAAAAGCATGTGGAATCCCTAGGTGGAATCTATCCGTTGGCCGCAAAAGAAATCGTCGAAGGGATTGCCCGTAAAGGTGGAACGCCCCTGGTGGTTTCTGAAGGCAATCGGGTTTTAGGAGTAATCTATCTTAAAGATATAGTTAAAGGTGGTATCAAAGAGCGCTTCGCCGAACTTCGAAAAATGGGTATTAGAACTGTGATGGTCACCGGCGACAATCCTTTGACTGCGGCGGCCATCGCCGCTGAAGCGGGAGTTGATGACTATATTGCACAGGCCACTCCAGAAACAAAATTGGCGCGTATCCGCGAGGAACAGAGCAAGGGTCACTTAGTGGCAATGACAGGGGACGGGACGAACGATGCTCCCGCGTTAGCTCAAGCAGATGTTGGTGTTGCAATGAACACAGGAACGCAAGCGGCCCGAGAGGCCGGGAACATGGTCGACTTGGATTCCAATCCAACGAAGCTGATTGAAATCGTGGAAACAGGAAAACAGCTTTTGATGACTCGCGGGGCACTGACGACTTTCAGTGTGGCGAACGATGTTGCGAAGTATTTTGCAATTATCCCGGCGATGTTTGCGACTTTGTATGCAACTCAGGCAGCGCAAGGTCCGCTAGGAAGGCTTAACGTTATGGGTTTGCATTCAGCTCAAAGTGCGATCTTAAGTGCTGTGATCTTCAACGCGTTAATTATCATCTTGCTGGTACCATTGGCTTTGCGGGGGGTGAAATACAGTCCACGCGGTGCCAATGTGATTTTGCGCCAAAACATTCTGTTTTATGGAGTGGGCGGAATTATAGCTCCGTTCCTGGGTATTAAGATTATTGATTTGGTTGTTGTGGCTCTGGGAGTAGTGTCATGAAAAATTGGTTGATTGGCGTCAGAGTTTTTGTCGCTTTAAGTTTGTTAACTGGAATCCTTTATCCACTATCTATGGCGATTGTCGGAGATTTGATTTTCCCCTACCAGGTGAGGGGATCACTGATCGAGAACAATGGCAGCGTTGTCGGATCCGAACTTCTTTCGCAGAAATTCGTGGATAAAAAGTATTTCCAGTCGCGTCCTTCCATGAATGACTTCAATGGTACGGCATCGGTGGGAAGCAACATGTCTCTAGGTAATGACACACTTAAAAAAGCTACCACCGAACGTAAAGAAGCCGGAGCGACGCACGAACAGATTTATGCCTCGGGCAGTGGCTTAGATCCACATATCAGCCCCGAAGCAGCGCATGACCAAGTGGGAAGAATTGTCGGAGAGCGTAAATTGACGCTAGAGCAAAGGCATCTAGTATTGGCTTTGATTCAGGAATATACTGAGCCTCGCCAGTGGGGGTTCCTAGGGGAACCTCGAGTGAATGTGTTAAAACTCAATTTGGCATTGGACCATAAATTATGAGTGATGAGTATCGCCCGAATCCGGATCGCCTTTTAGAGGGGGTTCAAAAAGAAGAAGAGGCCTTGAACAAAGGTCATCTTCGGATTTTTTTCGGGATGTGCCCTGGTGTGGGTAAGACTTATGCGATGCTTAAATCAGCGCAAGAGCAAATTCGCCAAGGGACGGATCTGATCGTCGGTGTGGTTGAAACGCACGGACGAAAGGAAACTGAAGAGCTTATTTTGGGCCTCGATGTCGTTCCGAAAATAAAAATTCAATATAAAGATACCGTACTTGAAGAAATGGATTTGGATGCGATCCTCGCGCGGCGTCCGCATCTTGTTCTGGTTGATGAATTGGCTCATACGAATGCCCCTGGTTCCCGTCACCCGAAAAGATATCAAGATGTTTTGGAAATGCTGGATGCGGGCATTAATGTCTATACGACGATCAATGTCCAACATATTGAAAGTCGCTCGGATCTGGTCCAGCAGATAACCGGAGTTCGGGTTTTTGAGCGTGTGCCTGATTCGGTCGTGGATCGTGCGCAACAAATCGAACTGGTCGATATCAGTGCGCAGAATTTGCGCAAACGCCTTCAAGAGGGAAAAGTTTATCAAGGGGATCGCGTCGCGAAAGCGGAAGAGAACTTTTTTAAAGAAGCCCATCTTCATGCCCTTCGCGAATTAGCCCTTCGTTATACTGCCGAGAAAGTGGATCAGGATTTACAGGATCACATGCTTGTTCAAAGGGTTGTGGGTCCCTGGAATACTCAGGAACGACTAATGGTCGCGGTGGGGCACAGTCCCTATTCCGCACGATTGATCAGAACGACTCGTCGTATGGCTTATCATCTGGAAGCACCTTGGATTGCACTTTACGTGGATGTCGGTGTGCAGTTGGATCCCGCGGATGAAAATATGTTGCATAAGAATCTGGCCTTGGCGCGAGAGCTGGGTGCCGAAGTGGTTTCGGTCAGAGACGTCGACATTGCCCAAGCCATTCAGCGCACGTCCCATGAACGTAACGTCACGCAAATAATTATGGGGCGCCCCGAACGCCACTGGTGGAATATCTTTGATCGTCGCGGATCTTTGTTAGATCAATTGGTTCAAAAATCCAGCTCAGTGGACGTTCACGTTATTCGTCAGGAAGAGGAGAAAAAGAAAAAGGCTGTGCGTTGGACTCCGCCGGCACTTTATGCTCCAGGATCTGCGTATTGGAATACTTTTTGGTTTGTCGTCGGCATTACTGTTATCAGTGAACTGGTGAATCCGTATTTGGGTTATCGCGCGGTTGGATTTATTTTCCTTATGGGTATCCTGCTGATGGGTTTTATCACGACCCTGGGACCGATTTTATTTGCCGCGACGTTAAGTGTGCTGGTTTGGAACTTTCTTTTTATCCCGCCGCTTTTCACTATGCGTATTTCTGCGGCCGAAGACGTGATGATGTGTATCGCATATTTCTTTGTTGCTTTGATGGGTGGATTTTTAACCGCCAAGATTCGTCGCAGAGATCGTGATCTGCTGCAAAGAGATCAATTCAATAGAGCTTTGTATGAGCTTGTAAAAGACATGTCATCGTCAGTCACCGAAACCGAAGCCTGCCTTTCTGCCGAGCAAAATCTGCAAACTCTTCTGAATGGAAAAGTTAAAATTTTACTTGTGGATGCTTTGGGTAAGTTGGAGCGGAAACCCTATAACACTGCAAAGTTGAATGAAAAAGATCTGGCTCTGGCATTATGGTCTTTCGAAAACAAAAAGAAAGCGGGATGGCGGACAGATACTTTGACTGAATCAAGGTGTTTGAGTCTACCTCTTAAGGGCAAGAATGGACTGGTCGGCGTTTTGCTGTTTTATCCGCGTAAATCACAAGGTCTGTCCCTGGATCAAGAGAACCTTATGGAGACAGTGGCAAGCCAGCTGGCGATGTCTTTGGAGCGCTTGCAGCTGCAAAAACGATTGCAGGATGTAAAAGTTCTGGAGGCTTCAGAAAAATTACATCAGGCGCTGTTAAACTCAGTGTCGCACGAATTGCGCACGCCTTTGACTGCGATTATAGGTTCTGCATCCGCATTGCAGGATGCGAAAGTCAGTCCGACGGATGGTGTTCGCGGTGAGTTGATTGAGGCCGTGATCGAGTCTTCCCGGCGTTTGGATCAAGTCGTGGAAAATCTTTTGGACATGTCTCGCTTGAATTCCGGTGTTCTGAAGCCCAAGAAGCAATGGGTTGATTATGTCGATGTTATTGAAACTATGCTGGTGAAAATTAAACCTTTGATTTTGTCACATCAGATAGTTAAAAAGTTTGAAGTCGACCCTTGTTTTCTGCAGATGGATGAGCGTCTTATGGAGCATGCGGTATCCAACCTCATCATTAATGCTTCTCGTTATGCTCCCGACAATACGCCAATCGCGGTTCATTTAAGTCGGGAAGGCTCCTGGATTCGCTTAAAAGTCATTGATGAGGGACCGGGAATTCCGACCGCAAATCTAGAAAAGATCTTTGAAGCCTTTTATCGAATTCCCGGAAGCCCGACGGGGGGCGTGGGATTGGGGCTTGCTATTGTGAAGGCATTTGTTGAAGCTCATGGCGGTAAAGTTTATGCTCGTAACAGACAAGATCGCTCGGGTGCAGAGTTTGTGATCGATTTGCCGTTTGAAACTCCACCCTTGGCTCTGACTGAGGATGCAACATGAAGGACAGTCTTCGCAAAGTACTGGTAATCGATGATGAGAACGCGATTCGCAAACTACTGCGGGTAAGTTTGGAAGCGAATGCTTATCACGTGGATGAAGCCTCCAGCGGGCAAGAAGGTCTGGCGATGGCCGCCTCACTTCGTCCCGAGATTATTTTGTTGGACTTAGGGTTGCCGGATAAAAATGGTCTTTTGGTTCTAAAAGAAATTCGTGAATGGTCGCAGGTTCCAGTCATCGTGCTTACGGTTCAAAATTCTGATGAAGATAAAATCGCGGCGCTGGACGGTGGGGCCGATGACTATGTAACAAAACCTTTTAGTGTTCCAGAGCTTTTGGTGCGAATGAGGGTGGCTCTTCGTCATTCCAGTGGAGTGGTCGCAAGTAAAACTGAACTGCGCAGCGGTCCCTTGGTTGTCGATATTCCCGGGCATACGGTTCTTGTGGATGGCGAAATGATTAAGCTGACGGCCACTGAATTTAATATCGTAAAAGTACTAATCAAATATAAAGGCAAAGTCGTTACCCATCGTATGCTTCTGAACGAGATTTGGGGCCCCAACTCGGTTGAGCACACTCACTATTTGCGTGTCTATGTTGGAGCGGTTAGAAAGAAACTTAAAACTCGGGAAGACATCCCGGATCTTATCGAAACAGAAGCAGGAGTCGGGTATCGACTCCTGGATTTGGATTAAGTCGGCTAACTGGAGCTTTACTAGTTGGCGAAAGCTTTTTCAATGTCACGAATGAGCGACTGATTGAACTCCAGAGGATTCAATGTCCTTACATTCTTAATATCCTGAAAATTCGCTTCAAAATGTTTTCCAATTACTTGCAGAAGCTTGGCCAGAATTTGCTGTTGTTCTTCAGGATTATGAACTTTGTTTTTAATCGCATCCCAAAGTGCTGATCTTGCAGGAGCCAGCAAAAGATAAGGGTGCATCTCTTTATTGGCGATTGTGGCAGCAATGTCTTTTTGCCATTGTTGTAAATTAGCGGGCCCCCAGCTTTTATCAAACTGTCTATTTTCCAAAGTTATCCGCTTCAAATCTTTTTCCGAAAATCTAACGGCATACTTTGTTGCCGGATCCTTATACATCTTAACAGAGCTGGCAATAAGCGCATCACCAGATATGGCTTTATATATAATTCTTGGATCTTGAAAGCGAATTACTGACACTGTATCCGCAAACATCTCATTGTAAGCGGTCATGATTTTTAACACTTGCACACGGTCTGCCGACCGTTCGGCGGATACTTTAATTTCGGCGAATACTTTTACTTTATTGGCTTCTGCAGCGGACTTTTCTTCTGGAGTTTTGGCGTTGCGTATCGCATCCAATGCCGCCATGGTTTCTTTCAGCGCTGCTTGAGCACTCTCCATGCTGCCAGTGCGTTCGATTTCATAGGCTTCCCACAGGGGGGAGTATTTCTTAATATTTTGATTTAGAACGGCATGCCCGTATTCGTGGGCCAAAATGGCAGTCGTAAACTTTGGATGACTGCCTTTTTTTACTCCATACTTTAAAAATGTCGATGGAACACTGATGTAGTTGTCATCCTTTGAAAAAACACCGCCAACGCCAGGTTCAGTCATGGTGACTTTAAGATTCTCAGGGGTCTGCAGAGGACCTAACAAAGCATCAACGGAATTTAAAAAATCCTGATATTGCTTTTGAGTCAGAAGGGAAGGGCCGGTCACCTCAAGTGACCTGTTAGCAGGTTCTCCGAATATAGCTTCGCAGCGTTCAGCCGCGATGCCGGGTTGAGAAATAACCGTCAAAAGAATAGACACATTCAGAAGGGACTTCTTCATTCGAATCTCCAATGAGATCCCCTTCAGCAAACCCTGCGCCAGCCCCTGAGCGAATAGCATAGACTGCGCCAGTTGAAGCAATTGACAGGGGCTCAAATTTGCCGATTTTAGAATGAAAAAGCCCTCGTTGGAGGGCCTTATTTAAGTTTAAGCCTGTTGGTCTTTTTGGTCTTCCATCATTTTCTTTAAACGACCGACAAACGCCTTTAACATGCAGTTTGCCCATACCGGCAGGTCGTTAAGTAGCTCTTGAAAGCCATCTTCGGAAACTCGTACAACAACCACATCAGTAACACACTTTGCAGAGGCAGAGCGGGCAGCGTTGTCCAGCATGGCAAACTCACCAAAGGATTCGCCCTCATTGATGGTGCTAATTTCAACTTCCTTGCCAGTTCGATCCATGGTGCAGATTTTTACGGTGCCGGACTCGATGATGTAGAAGTGTCGTTCCACATCCCCTTGAAAGAAAATAAATTCTCCGGCTTTGAACTCCTGCTTATGAAGCTGCTCAAGTGCTGACATTCGCCTCTGCCCCTTTTGGTGGTTTAAATTATTCTACTCAGATCTTTGACGTTCTTGATATAAGAAATTTTCTTATCACCAGAAATTTTCAGATCCGCCAGATGCCGTTTGTTCGAGTGTGGAATCACGAAGTGCTGGAAGCCCAGCTTATCAGCTTCTTTGATTCGGCTTTCAACGAAGGAAACCCCGCGAACTTCACCGGTCAAACCGATCTCACCAAAGAAAACCGTTTTTGCGTCAAGATCGCGTCGGCCTTCCGTCGACAAAATGGCAGCAGCGACTGCCAAATCCGCAGCCGGTTCAATCAATTTCAATCCACCCACGACGTTTACGAAAATATCATTGCTCGACAGGCGTACATCCAAGTGACGATCCAAAACCGCCGTCAGTAAATGCAGGCGGTTCACATCAATACCCAAGGAAGTACGACGAGGCATCGCCATATTCGTGGAAAGTGTCAGGGCTTGAACTTCACACAAAAGCGGACGAGTCCCTTCCATCGAAGCAAAAACCGCAGAGCCGATCAGTTGATCGCCACGTTCTTCCAGGAAAAGTTCCGAAGGATTCAGAACTTCTTCCAAACCTTTGGAGTTCATTTGGAAAACACCCAGTTCATGAGCGGCACCAAAGCGATTTTTCAAAGTGCGCAATAAACGGAAATCATAGGAAGTATCGCCATCAAACGAGAGCACGCAGTCCACCATGTGCTCCAATACTTTTGGACCCGCGATCGTGCCATCTTTAGTAACGTGACCAATCAGGATCACGGCGATGCCGTCTTGTTTTGCTAAGCCCATCAAATGCCCGGCGCACTCGCGAACTTGTGATACGGAACCCGGTGCCGCCTGCAAATCAGACAAATACATAGTTTGAATCGAGTCGACGACCAGAACATCCGGTTTTTTATGGCGAGCTAGTTCCATCACGTTATGAAGGTTGCTTTCCGCACCCACTTCGATAAGCGGGGAGCGAATCCCCAAGCGATGTGCGCGGGAGCCCGTTTGTGAAACGCTTTCCTCGCCCGAAATATAAAGAATCTTGCGCTTGTCAGCGGCAAGGCCGCCGGCCATTTGTAAAAGCAAAGTCGATTTACCAATTCCCGGTGATCCGCCCAATAACACGAAGCTTCCACGCGCCAATCCGCCGCCCAGTACGCGATTCAACTCTTGGAATCCCGTATCAAAGCGATCCAATTTAATCGCCTCAAGGCTTTGGTCCAGAGACACTGGTTTACCTGCTCCAGGGGCAGTGCTTGTTTTTTCGACACTTCCTGTGGACCATCCTCTGGTTTTAGGCTCCTCCAGCTGCAATTCCTCGACGAAAGAATTCCACGCGCCGCAGTCAGAGCACTTACCTTCCCAGCGAGGTCGCTGGGCACCACAATTTTGACAGGTATAGACAGTTTTATTTTTCGATTTTGCCATAGATATTCGGTATCATTATTAGGAGATGGTGACAAGGATGACGCCATCTGAGATTCGAGGGAGTGACGGGATGCGGACCACAGCAAAGTCTGTTTTGATTTCTATTTTATTATCAGCGCCTTTGGCGATGGCTCAGTCTGGAAAAGACGAGCTGGATTCCTTTAAAAAGGCACTAGAGCAATTTAAAGCGAGTAAGTACGAACAAGCGATCCCGGTGTTCCAAACTATCGCGCAAAATAAAACCGAAATGCAGGAGTATGCGCGTTATTATTTGGCGCAATCTTACCTGAAAACTTCCAAATTGGATGAGGCTTATAAAGAGCTTGAAGCGATTCAATCGCTTTCTCCGAATGTGAAGATGACCATCGACGTGCAAAGTATGATGGGTCAAATCGATCTTGAGAAAAAGAATTTCAAAGATGCGGCGACAGTTTTTTCAAAACTTGAAAAGCGCACTCGCAATACCGAATCCTATCCTGAAATTATTTATAATCTTGCTGCTGCCGAACAAGGTTTGGGGAAGCGTGCACAAATGTGTAAATGGCTGGTGAAGCTTTATGAAAAGCATCCGGCGTACTCCAAAGTTGCAGACTGGGGAGTGGATCTTGCTGCCAATAAATTCGAAGGCAAGGAAACCGCTTGCGCAACCAGCACCGAGGACTTCCGTACTCGCGTAAGACATCTGTTGTTTGCAGGTCTTGATTCCCGGGCTCAATCTGAAATTAACACGATGAAATCCAATCTTGCAAAAGTGGACAAGTATCTTGCAGATAAACTGCAGGTACAGTTCTACATGCAAGAAGGGGAGCTGGGTAAAGCCGTTGATTTGCTAAAACCCTACTATGAAGAAAAGAAGCGTGATTTCGATTACCTGATTCTTTTCGCGTCAGCTTCCGCACGCGCCGGGGAAGTGCAGTTGGCAGTGGGATCTTATTACTCTGCTTACAAACTAAGTCCACGTTCCAAAACAGGTCGTCAGGCTTTGTACCAATCCGCGTTTTTAAGTTATCAGTTCCAGGATTACGATGGCGCCGCCCGCAGATTCCAGGAGTTCATGAAACTTTATCCGACTTCGGGTCTTACTAAAGATGCAAAGTGGCACATGGCTTGGCTAAAGTATCTTAAAGGTGATTATCAAGGTGCCAATAAAGCCTTCGCTGAAATGCAAAGTGAAAAGAGCCGTAACAAGCGGGCTTGGAAATCATTCCCGAACGACCGTGTCAGTTACTGGATGGCCATGAGTTTGTATCGCCAAGGCAAGATGACTGAGGCCCGCAATAAGATGGCGACTTTGGCGAAAGATCCGTTGATGGGTTACTACTCTATCGCGGCTCAGGAACGTCTAAAGAAAATGGAAGTTCTGCCTTTGCAAAAGTTGGCCACCACAAATCTTCCGACAACTCCACGTATGATTTCACGCTTTTCTGCCGGGGAGTTTTTGACCCCGAATGCAGATGACATCACTTATCGTGGTGACGAATCTGAATCCGAAGAAAATCTGATGATCACGCAGTACTCGACGGATGATGAAAAAGAAAGCGACGAAGAAGCGGCGGCCGAGGAAAATCCAGACACGAAAGCTGTGGAAGTTGCACAAGACGATGCGGCTCCGGCTGAAGGTGAAGCTTCTGAAGGCGGCGACAAGGTTGTCTTTAATAGTCCGGTGTTGATGAAGCGCTTCGAGCGTGCCCGTGATCTGATGATCATCGGTGAAAACGAATGGGCTCGTTGGGATCTTTATGACATCGAAAGAAAAACCCGCAATCGCGAACACTTGAAAACTTTGATGTCTGAGTATTCGACAGCAGGTCACTTCAATCGTTCTTCTTATATCGCGCAAGTGACGTTCGGGACGACTCGCGCAACACAAGGTGTTGACGGCGGTCGTGCGATGTGGGAACTGGCGTACCCGCGTGCGTTCTCAGACTCAGTTGATAAGTATACGAAAAAGTTCACAGTACCTACGGAACTTGTTTGGGGCATCATGAGAGCCGAGAGTTCTTATCGCCGTGATGCGATTTCCCCGGTGGGTGCATTGGGTTTGATGCAGGTCATGCCATTTACGGGTTACAAAGTGGCGACGATGGTAGGGGCGAAGGATTTCAAACCGACTCAGCTGCTTGAACCAGACACTGCGGTGCAAATTGGTTCGCGTTATTTGAAACGTCTGATGGATCGCTTTGATAACACGATCCCGTTGGTCGCGGCTGGTTACAACGCCGGACCTCACCGTGTGAAAAACTGGCTGGTGTCTTTTGGTACTTTGGAAACGGACGAGTTCATTGAACACATTCCGTTCCTGGAAACCCGCAACTATGTAAAACGTGTGGTATCAAACGCCTACGTTTACGGAAAATTGTACGGCAACAATAACAACCTTTTCCCATACCTCTCTGAAGCAGTTCCTGTAAAAGTAAATGCAGAGCTGGTAGGAAAAGAAAACTGGGACGATATCTAAATCGGATTTTGAAAGAGCAGCATTGAATAACAACTGGGTGCGTTTTTTAATTAAGAAAGCTTTTGAAATTATAGCGTCACTGGCGGTGCTGGTGACGTTTTGTTTTTTATTGCTGAAAGCTTTGCCGGGCGGGCCCTTTGATGAAGAAGCGGCTTTGCATCCGACCGTCAAAGCAGCCTTGATTTCGCAGTGGGGGATTCAGGAATCATCCCTGGTTCAAAGTGGCAAGTACCTGAGTTCGTTGTTGCACGGTGATTTGGGCGTTTCGATGTCTCGTCCTGATCAATCAGTGTCTTCTATTATTTCCAATGGCTTTGCGAATACTTTTAGTTTGAATTTGGTGGCCTTGATCGTGGTGCTGGTCGGTGCCTTTGTATTAGCCCTGACTTCGCAGCGCTATCGTGGTGGTTACTTTGAAAAAACCGTGGATCAGTTGATGATCACGTTTATCTCTCTTCCCAGTTTGTTCTGGGGACCTTTGTTGATTTACTTCTTTGGATTCTACTTCGATCTTTTGCCCACGGCATTCTTAACAGAGCCTAAAAACTATATTCTGCCGGTTTTGACATTGTGTGTGCGCCCGATGGCGATCTTGGTGCGCTTGCTTAAGACTTCCTTAAAGGACAACTACGAACTGGATTACGTTCGTACGGCCAAGGCCAAGGGTGCGCAAGAGTGGCAGGTTCTGACTCATCACGTGCTTCGTAATTCCTTGGTTCCATTCTTAAGTTTTCTGGGGCCGTTGCTAGTGGGTTTGTTATCGGGATCCTTCCTGGTCGAAATGCTATTTGCAATTCCCGGATTAGGTGGCCAGTTCATTATCGCCTTGGGCGATCGTGATTACACCTTGATCGTGGGCCTGACTTTGTTTTACGGGGCATTGCTGATCATCGTAAATTCATTTATCGACGTTTTAATTCGCGCGGTGGATCCAAGAATTCGGGAGGAAGCATGAAGCGTCCTTCGGTGATTCTGGCGATTTCGTTTTTATCTTTGCTATTGGTAGCCGTCATTGTGGGGCCGTGGTTTTTTACCCAAGGCTATGAACAGAACGTCGAGCAGACGCTTCTTTCCCCAACGTGGGCCCATTTGTTTGGAACCGACTCATTAGGCCGGGATTTATTTGCGCGAGTGCTTTTGGGTGCGCGGGTCTCATTAACTGTGGGGGTCGTCTGTGCAATTCTGACCTTCTTAATCGGTCTGGTTTATGGTGCAGTGGCTGGTTGGTTCGAGGGAGGCACGGATCGCGTGATGATGCGCTTTTGTGATATCGTCATGGCGATTCCTAGTTTTATTCTGGTCGCGGTCTTGTGCCTAAGTGTTCAGGTGATCCTACCTATTCAAGATCCGCAGTGGGCAGCCTTGGTGGGATTATGCGTGGGTATTTCTTTTACTCATTGGATTAATCTGGCTCGTGTTACGCGCGGGATGGTGATTGAAACCAAACGAAAACCGTTTGTGGAAGCAGCGATCTCAATCGGCGGCAACAGTGCACATATTATTGCCCGCCATATTTTACCCAATATCGTAAGTTCATTATTGGTGCTGGTAGCGATGCAAATTCCGACTAATATCCTTTATGAAAGCTTCATGAGCTTCATTGGTATCGGCGTGCATCCGCCTTACACCAGCTGGGGCATCCTGGTCTCTGAGGGCTGGAAAACTCTTTCAAGTTTTCCGCATTTGATTTTATTTCCAAGTTTGATTTTGTTTCTGACCGTGTGGAGCTTCCACATCCTGATCGACTTCGCCCGCGAGCAACGACATCGTTCGGAATAGAGGAGTGAGGGCAAAGTTGTCAGTTTGTACATCCGATACGGATGTACAAACTGACAACTTTGCCCACAAGACACAAAAAAGCCCCAACCGAAACAGTTGAGGCTTTTGCATTGGAGAAAGTAAGTCCGTACCTTTTAGAATTTGTAAATGACGGCGAAGTAGTGTCCGATGCCCGATGTTTCTCCTGCGATTCCGCCGGATTTAAAGAGCGCCATGTTTTGGTAGTACTTCGGGCCATATCCGACAGCGTACTGTTTGGAGTGCCAGTAGAAACCGTTGAACCATTCAAGTGACCAAGATGTACGATCCACGTCGTCGGCGATTTTGTTGGCGCCGAACTTGTAGTCTAGGTAGCCCTGCCATGTGATGAATGATTTGTTTTCGAATTCCACAAGTGGCTTGAACCAGTTTGTTGTTAGGATATAGCCATTCCATTCGCCTTCGTCGTCGGCATCAAAGTTTTCGCGCACGTGGCGGGCCATCAGGTTCGCACCCAGTTTGCCCAACCATGGAACTTGAATGTCGGTTCCTAAGCCGATGTACTGTTCAAATAAATCGCGATCGCCGACGTAGAAAAGTGTGGAAATAAACCACTCTTGAATCGGGCCTGCTGTCAGGTCGTGACCTGTCATGTAGTCCAGGGATAAGCGCGGACCGAATTTGAAGAAGAAATTATCGCCGTCATGGCGGTCACTTTTTGAAGAATCGAAAGTATCAAAGACATCGAGGAAGCCGTAGAGATCCACAATTCCCGAACGACCACCGAATTCCAATTCAAAATAAGTGTCGTTCTGTTTCTCGAACGGGATCTTATTGTCTATGGATTGTATGAAATTGAACTGGAACCACTTGTAATCACCTTTGTGAATGTCACCGTCAGTGACTTTCGCGGCGAAAGCAGCAGGGGACAGGGTAAGAACAACTAGCAACGTGCTAAAAAACTTCTGAAACATGATTCCTCACTAACATTTGTCTAAGTGTCCGAAAAAGAATAAAGGGTCCCTTGCGGAACCCTTTAAAAAAATTAAACGTTGAAACGGAAGAATAAAACGTCGCCGTCTTTTACGACGTACTCTTTACCTTCCACGCGGTACTTGCCCGCATCCTTAACCGCTTGCTCGGACTTGTAAGTGAACAAGTCTTCACAGTGGTAAGTTTCTGCACGGATGAAACCTTTTTCGAAATCCGTATGGATTACGCCCGCTGCTTGTGGAGCTTTCGTGTTGGCGCGAATCGTCCAGGCACGAACTTCTTTTTCACCAGCAGTGAAGTAAGTTTGTAGACCCAAAAGCGTGTAAGCTTCACGGATCAAACGGTTCAAGCCGGGCTCTTCAGAACCCAAGGCTGCCAGGAAGTCAGCGCGATCTTCTGGTGGCAACAACGCGATCTCTGCTTCCATCGCAGAACAGATCAGGATTGTTTTATTGTTTTCTTCAGCAGCACGTTTTTCAACGGCTTTTGTCCAATCATTGCCGCCCGCTGCGAAATCAGCATCGTTTACGTTCATCGCGTAAAGAACTGGTTTTGCAGTCAGGAAGTGCATGTCTTTCATCATCAAAGCTTCTTGCTCGTCCAATTCGACAGAACGTGCAGGCAAGCCTTTGCCCAAAGCTTCAACGGCTTTTTTGGCAACTTCGTATTCCAATTTGATTTTTTTGTCGGCGCCAGTTTTCGCAGTTTTTTCGCGAGACTTCACGCGCTTTTCAGCTGAATCCAAATCCGCAAGCATCAACTCAGTGTTGATGATTTCGATATCACGAAGTGGATCCACGCTACCAGCAACGTGAATGATATTTGGGTCGTCAAAACAACGAACCACGTGCACGATCGCATCAGTTGCACGGATGTGGGAAAGGAATTGATTTCCCAAACCTTCACCCTGTGATGCGCCTTTTACGATACCCGCGATATCCACGAATTCCATAGTTGTTGGTATTACTTTTTGAGGCTTAATGAATGTAGTGATTTTATCCATGCGAGGATCTGGAACTGTTACCACACCCACGTTCGGATCGATTGTACAGAAAGGGTAGTTGGCTGCCTCTGCCTTAGCTGAAGTCAACGCATTGAAAAGCGTACTTTTACCAACGTTTGGAAGGCCGACGATACCGACTTGTAAAGCCATGAGTAACTCCTAAGTAAAAACCAAATTATAACACGGGGGAATGTAGCTTACCCGTTGAATTTTGTCGAAGCTTTTTGAATACCATCCAGAATGATACTCTCAATAGCGTCGATACCTTTGTTCAGGAAGTCCGGCATTTTGTCGAACTCCTCTTTCGTAAATTTACCCAAAACATAGTCTGCCACAGGGTAATTTGGGTTTTCAGGGCGACCGACGCCCAATTTCAGGCGAGCATAGTCCTGGGTGCCCAATAATTGCGAGATACTTTTGATTCCGTTGTGACCGCCGTGCCCACGGTTTTTATGAATTTTCATTTGATTGAAAGGCTGGTCGATGTCGTCATGAATCACAATCAAATGGTCGAGTGGGATCTTGTAGTAGCCCATCAGCGGCTGCACGGATTCACCAGACAGGTTCATATATGTTTGAGGCTTGCAGAAATAAAGCGTGTGACCTTGCCAGGAAGCCTGAGCCACCTCGGCCTTGAATTGGTTTTTAATAGAAGGATTGCCCAGGCCTTGCATGAAATAGTCGACAGCCATGAATCCAATATTGTGACGAGTGAGTTTGTACTCTCCACCTGGATTTCCTAAACCTACGACAAGCCATGATGACATAAAAACCTCATTAAGCCTTAATCAAAAAAAAAGGCGACTCGATGAGAGCCGCCTTTTTGGAAATAAAACAGTCTGTTTGCACTCCGACTTCGTCGGAGTAGTGGAAACTATTTTTTCGCAGCTGGAGCTTTTGCAGCAGCTGGAGCAGCTTTCGCAGCAGCAGCAGGTGCAGCGGCAGCAGCCGGAGCAGCAGCAGCTGGAGTTGCAGCAACTTCTTCTTCTTGAGCAGATACAACCGCGATAGTTGTGTCAGCAGAAGAGATCAATTTAGCAGAGCCAGAGATTTTCACGTCAGATGCGTGAAGAGCGTCGCCTACTGCCAAGTTAGAAACGTCAGCAGTGAAGAATTCAGGGATCTCAGTTGGAAGAACTTCGATCTCGATTTGACGGTTAACTACGTTCAACATACCGCCTTCAGATAGACCAACTGGTTTACCTTCAAGACGAACTTCAACGTTAACGCGAACTGCTTTTTTAAGATCAAGAGCATAGAAATCAACGTGTTGTGGACGGCGAGTAACTGGGTGAACGTCAACTTTTTTAACAAGTACAACGATACCGTTTGCTTCTTTAACACCAGATTTCAAGTTGAAAAGAGCATTCTCGTAAGCACGAACGTTGTACTTAACGATTTCTTTTTCACCAACTGTTACGCTTACTGGAGCGATAGCACCGTAGATAACTGCAGGAACTTGGCGGTTAACGCGCAATTCGCGGCTGTTACCTTTACCAGTTTGACGAGCTTCTACGTTTAGTTCGATTCTATTTTTCATAATGTCTTCCTTCTAGTCCGATAGAGGATTGGTTGTTGTTCTTCAGTTTCCTGAAGTGTTTTTATATTAATCAAATAAGCTGCTGACAGAATCATTTCCGTGGATTCGTTTGATCGCTTCCGCCAAAACGGGAGCTACAGAAACCACTTCGATTTTTCCGCAGGCCTTAGCCGCTTCCGATAACGGAACGGTGTCGGTGACCCATACTTTTTCAATAGGGCTTTCCTTCAGGCGAGTGATCGCAGGACCCGATAAAACGGGGTGCGTTGCAACAGCGAACACACGTTTTGCCCCATTCTTGTAGAGACTGTCAACTGCTTGTGTAAGGGTTCCAGCCGTATCAATCATATCGTCGACGATCACGGCAGTTTTTCCAGTCACATCCCCGATTAAGTGCAGCGCTTTAGCCTCGTTAGGGCCGGAACGGCGTTTATCGATGATGGCCATGCTGGATTCGATTCTTTTCGCGAAAGCGCGGGTTCTTTCCACCCCTCCGGCGTCAGGACTCACTGCGACAAAATCACTGCCCACACCGTGAGCTTCGCGCCAAGCACGAGCCAGAGTCGGAATCGCAAACAAGTGATCCACCGGTACATTGAAGAACCCTTGGATTTGGGCGGCATGCAGGTCCACGCAGACAACGCGATCAGCGCCCGCTGTGGTGATCAAATCTGCCATTAATTTCGCAGAGATAGGGGCGCGAGGCGCGACCTTTCTATCCTGGCGGGCATAACCGTAATAAGGGATCACAGCGGTGATGGAAGCTGCCGAAGCCCGGCGAAGCGCATCCAGCATCACGAAAAGCTCCATGTAGCTTTGGTTCACAGGCGGGCAGGTGCTTTGAATAACAAAGACATTCTGACCTCGAACACTTTCATGAATTTCGACTTGGATTTCCCCGTCGGCGAAGGTGCTGACCTCGGAATAACCGAGTTCAAGTCCCGCAGCAGCGGCCACTTTTTTAGCCAGCTCGGGGTTGGAATTAGCGGTAAATAGTTTTAGGCCCTTCATCACTCAAAGTCTCCAGAGTTGTCCCGGTTTTAGCGGGGTAGGGTTGCGTTTGAAGGACACTAGCAAACGCCATTGTCAGAGTAAAGTTAGGAAACCCTTTTTTTCGATTTCCCAGGGGCTATTCTGCAATGCCGTATTGTGAAAAACTTCGCTATCGGAGGAGTTTAGAAATTCTGCGGAGTGGGTGTCGGTTTGAAACTAGTTTGGGGTGCAATTTAAACAAGAAACGGTGGAAAAAACCTAGGGAATTCTCGCGTTTTGTCCGCAAATTAGCCCGTTTGCTGGGGGCTTTGGTCTACTTTTAATGTCGGAACACAAAACTTTCTCTGGAAAATGTCAAGAAGCGGTAAAAATAAGTCGTAGAGAGCATCAGTTATACCTTGGAGAGGGGAATCGATGAAAACATGGATCGCAAGCCTGCTTTGCGTTTCAATGACGAGCTTTTTAGTTTCGTGTTCGTCTGGCGAAGAGAGCGAAGTAGCGGCACCCTCTGATGATTCCACACAGTCTCCTGCTCCATCGCCAAGTCCCGCACCAACAGTAACTCCGGCGCCGACTGTGACGCCGTCTCCGACAGTTTCGCCATCTCCGACTGTGGAGCCTGTTCCAGCGCCATCACCAGCTCCGTCCCCAACGGCAGAGCCTTCTCCTACGCCTCAGCCAACGGTTGCGCCGACAGCGACCCCATCGCCGGCTCCTGAGCCACAACCAACTGTGGTGCCAAGTCCAAGCCCAACTGCTGAACCTTCACCAGAACCGAGTCCTTCTCCATCGCCAAGTCCGACGCCAGTTGTGGGTTGTCCTGCGAATTTTGAATTAGTTGCGGCGAACGCTTCGTTGGGAACTTCAGCGGTTTGTATTGCAAAATACGAGATGAAACAAAGTAACGGTGCCGCTGTTTCAACGGCGTCCGGGAAACCTTGGATTGCCAACAAAGCAACGGCCGCTGCGGCTTGTGCAAGTTTGGGTGTGACATATCGTTTGCCGACGAACGCCGAATGGAATGCAACGGCATTGGAAATTTATAGCCGCGGTGAAAATTGGACCGGCGGAGCAAAACTTTCCGGCACACTTTATACCGGTTACTATTCGGGATGGAGCGAGCCGGTTGAAGTCAGCAATGTGGCAAACCCTTACGATGGCACCGGAAAAAACAAGGGTGAAGAACGTCGTACCTTTGTTCTTGCCAGCGGTAATATGATTTGGGACTTCGGTGGAAATGCTTGGGAGTGGGTGAGTGATACTATTTACGGAAACTCTTACTCGCCAGATCTTTCATCCCCTTATGGTCGTAATTATCACAATAACACTTGGGATGTGAAGCCAGGATCTAAAGCGATGCTTGATTTTACCGGCATGTCAGATGTTCCTAAGAAGGATGTACTTCTGGGGAACTTGTTTGGCGGCAGCTCGGGTAAAGTGATTCGTGGCGGAGCGAACTGTGTGAATAACAAAGGCACAGTCGGTATCTTTACGGTTAATATCGGGGATATCACCGCGAATGAAGTGCAGGCGCCAGCATCATGGGGAATCAGCGTTCAGAACGTCGGCTTCCGTTGTGTGGCGACTCCGGGACAGTATTAGATTTTAAAATTCAATTTGTGCGTTTGGGTGAGCGTAATTGTAAGAGCGTATAGGAAATTTCAGAGCGTTTCGCTAAAAGCCGATCAACTGATCGGCTTTTTATTTTGGCTTATCTTGAAGCCAGGTTAACGTTTCGGTTTGAAATGGAGTGTTTTGCAGGAGTTCGTCAGCGGCCACCCAGCCACCGTTTTTCGACTTCTGCCAGGTTTCGCCCCAGCTGTTTTGGATTTTTAAAGCATCATAGCAATTGCCAGCAGTATCGCACATACGGGAATACCCTGTGATGACTGTCGCATGAGAGTTGCTGGAGTCACATTTTTTCGTCTTTTTTTCCGTCACGCAGATTCCCTGAATCAGAACAGGTAACTTTTGATCCAGGACGCTTTTAATTTTTGCCACGATGGATTTATAGTTCTTATCTTTTTCAGTTTTGGGAAAAGATTGAAGCTCCATGGAGTCTTTTCCCTCGAAGAAAGCGCGATTTTTTGCGCGTTTGCACTCAGGCGGGGAAACCAACTGATCAAGAAACTTCTCGAAAGTATCTTCCGAGAAAGCTTTTAGTAAAACCTTCGGATCATTTTTGACGTTAAATCTTTCGCAGATATCCTGATCGACCGAATCCACAAATTTTGAAAGACATGTTTCACATTTCTTGTCGATCTTCTGGGATTTTGCGTAAAGTTCTTTAAGCTTATCAAAAGCGTCTGACTGACTTTGTTCGGCATAGTCAGTAACGCCACCCAATTTTTCAAGTACTTTATCCAGGGACATGCAGGCCTCAGTTGCGGCGGAGCCAACATGCAACCCAACCACTTCCATCGCCAGAGCAGCTGTACTGCCATCAAGGCTGATCCCCCGATAGCTGGACTCATAGGAAATATCGCCGTCAGCTTTTTTGCCAAAGCGTGCGACATCCAAAGGGGAAAATAGTTCTGATTCCGGCAGGTCTTTGCAGTTTTGCTTTTTAATACGGCAGTTATTAATTTGCAGCATTGCCGTCGCGGCCCAGGAAGCGCATTGTCCAATGGAATCCTGGGACATTGTGCGTGGAAGATTATCAAGAACTATGTCTGAACCTTTTTGAACTGAAAAGCCCTCGCCAAATCCAGTGAAGGCCGGCATTTGGGCATGGCTCACAAGGCTTGAAAATAAAACTGCCAAACAGATTATCCAAAAGCGCATTGCGAGCGTCTCCTATTCCTAAAGTGTGGTCTTATAGCGTTCTAAAAACTGTTTAACAGCCTGGGCGCGGTGTGAGTGCTGGGCTTTATAGCCGCTTCCCAACTCTGCCAAGGTTTGCGTTTGGCCTTCAGGGACAAAGACAGGATCGTAACCGAAGCCGTGCAGGCCTGCGGGCTTGCTGATGATCGTGCCTTTAAGTTCACCAGTGAAAATCCATTCCTCGCCAGTCGGAGTGTAAACCACCGTCGTGCAAACGAAGCGGGCGTTTTTATTCGCCATAGGCTTTAGTGTGATCATCTTTAAAAGCTTCGCCACGTTTTCGCTGTCAGAAGCTTTAGGGCCCGCATAGCGCGCAGAATGAATTCCTGGAAGATTATTTAAACCTTCCACTTCAAGTCCCGCATCTTCCCCAAGGACCCACGCGTTGTTCTTAACTGCGCGCAAAGTTTTAGCCTTGATGCGGGCGTTATCCAAAAACGTTTTGCCGTCTTCAGGTCGGGGAGTGAAAGAGGCGATCTCGCCCTGATGGTGCAATTGCAGATCGACGACTTCATTTAGAAGAACGCGAAATTCAGAAAGTTTGCCTTTATTGCCAGTCGCAATCCAAAGTTCCATTTGTTTATCCCTTACTGAAATTATGCGCCAGCCAAGCGGTAAGTTTCACCGATAATTGCTGATTGGTGAATGAAAAGCTCACGGCAACCTTTTTCAGCCACGTCCATCATCTTGTTCAATTGTTGACGGGTGAAAGGAACGTGCTCTGCCGTGCCTTGCACCTCAACAAACGTTCCTTTGTCGGTCATGACAAAGTTCATGTCAGTGCCGATTGCGGAATCTTCATCATAGTTCAAATCCAAAAGGATGTTATCGTTGTGAAGACCCACGCTGATCGCGGAAACATAATTGATCAAAGGATTGGCTTTAATCTCACTGACAGCAGCCAGTTTTTTAAGAGCCAGGGCCAAAGCCACATAGCCACCTGTAACAGAAGCTGTGCGAGTACCGCCATCGGCATTCAAAACATCGCAATCGATAGTGATTTGTTTTTCGCCCAAGAGTTTCAAGTCAACCGCAGCACGCAGGGAGCGACCGATCAGGCGGGAGATCTCTTGGGTGCGTCCGCTGTTTGCCGCTTTATCACGTTTGATGCGTGTGTGAGTTGAGCGCGGCAACATACCGTACTCTGCCGTCACCCAGCCAGCGCCTGTGCCAGCCAACCATTGTGGCGCTTTGGATTCGTAGCTGGCCGTGCAAAGAACTTTGGTTTTTCCGAATTCAACTAGTGCCGAGCCTTCAGCGTATTCAGCGACATTGGGTGTGATTTTAATATTTCTAAGCTGATCAAATAAACGGCCGTCGCTGCGCATGGGGGCTCCTTAAGAATGTAGGGGATGAAAGAGACCCTAATTTAGATTCTTGGCCGAGGAATTGTCCATCTTTTCTTTGTATGAGACGAGGGCGTTATAGATTTTTTCGGCCAAATCCTTTTGGTAGTCCTTACGCTGCAGGCGCTGCGCTTCACGGGGGTTGGAAATAAAGCCAATCTCAATTAAGACTGCTGGCATTGACGTTTTAGAGATCACATAAAAAGGTGCCTGTTTGATAGTTGCCTGCATGGCGTTTTCATCGTTTTCCCAAATCGTGGTCAGGGCCTTGGTAAGTCGCAAGCTGGAGTTCATGCGATTTTGTCGGCGCAGGTCTTCCACAATCGCAGCAATGTCACCTTTTTTTGATAGTTCATCGCCGCCTGAAAGAGAGTGCAGCTCGCGGGCATTTACGATGGCCTGATTTTCCTGGTTAGCTAAAAACAAAGAGTCCTCGTCAGCGGGCAGATTGTTTTGAAAGAAGAACTCCACACCGCGGGCCCGTTGATCCGGGGCTGCGTTGGCGTGAAGGCTGACATACAAATCGGCATTGGCTTTTTCGGCCATTTTCACACGCTCGGGCAGGGAGATGCCGCGATCATTATCGCGGGTCATAGTGACTTCAAAATGCGGGTCTTCGTTTAGCAGGGTTTGAAGTTTGCGAGCCACAGTCAAAACCAGGTCGGCCTCTTTGATCGAGTTATAGACGGCTCCCTTGTCTGTTCCACCGTGCCCGGGGTCCAATACGATGTGAAATGCAGCAAAAGCAGGGGATGCCCAGGCTCCAAGCAATAGGGAACACAAAAACTGTTTCAATCTGATAGAGGTCATTACTATAAGTAGAATTTCTTGAACAAATTCTGTCGAGTCCAGTCTCAGATGCGGGGCCGACAATTGGCGCTTTCCGTATAAATTCTCGACAGAGGTACCGTGCTAAACTCCATTTAATTGGAGTTGAACATAATGTTGGTCTGGCACCGTGATTGCTTTACTACTAAAGCAACCCCCCCTTGCGGCCAGGATCCTCCCCCCCCAATCCTGGTCGCTTTTTTTTTCCCTTAAATGCATATATCCTATTGCCTGTTAACAGCTTAAGGAGACATTCATGCATTTCAAGACATTGGGAATTCTTCTTGTTGCAGCTTTGATGACATCAACAGCGACAAGAGCACTGGCACAAGACAAACAAATTGAAGCAGAGGAAGCGATTGCTGATGCAGAAGGTGCAAAAGCGGAAGCGGCCGAAGCTAAGCGCCGTGCGGATGAAGAGCGCAAAGCCCGTGATAAGGCACGCTCTGATGCTCAAACTGCTATTAATAAAGCTCGTTCCGCGGAAGCAGATGCTAAAAGAGATCAAGCAAATGCAGAGCGCGATATCGCAAAAATGAAAGCAGAAGCTGCTGGATTTGATCGCGATCAAAAGAAAGCTGAAAAAGACCAGGCGGAAGCAACAGCTCGCAGTAAAACGGCTGCTAATCAAATTGAAAAACAAAAGAAGTCCCGCGACGACGCGATGGATTTGAAGAAAGCTGAAGAGAAAAAAGCGGCTGACATGATGTCTCAGGCAAAAGATCTTGAGAAACAAGCACAGTCTGCAACCGAAGCGGGTATGAAAGCGACACGTGAAGCAGAAGCCGCTAAATTGGAGTCTGCGAAAGCAAACCAAAATCTTTCCAAAACAAAATTGTTGGTGGAAAAAGCGGTGGCTGAAGCTAAAGCCCGCGATGCAAAAGCAAAATCTGAAATCGCTCGCGCTGATGCAGAAAAAGCCAAGGCTGAAGCTGAGATGTCTCGTTTAAAGGCTCAAGAAGAGCAAGCCAAAGCGATGATCGAAAAAACAGAGTCCGAGCTTAAATCTGCAAATGAAGAGTCAAAAAAATTGAGTTCTCAAGTTGAAGACGAGCGCAAAAAACTGAACGACATCAAAAAAGATGAAGCGAAAGTGGCGCAAACTGCAGCAAAAGCGAAGCAGGAACTTGAAAGCAACCGCATGAAGTACCGCCAGGAAGAAGCGAAAGCTTCCCAGGAGTTGGCTCGTGCTAGGAAGTCCATTGAAGACAACGAAGCCGCAGCTAAACACGCTGATGCGGAATTGGAAAAGTACAAGGCCAGTGCTGAAAAAGCTAAAGCCGAGCTTGAACAAGTCCAAGCCCGCGTAGAAGACGCGAAAAACAGAGCGGAAGACGCTAAGATCCGCGCTGAAACAGCAAAGGCTCAGGCTGAAGCTGCAGAAGCTCAGTTGGAAGCGGCAAAAATCAGAGCGGGCAGCGCTGGCGAAGCACCAGCTGAATCTGCAGCGCCAGCTCCAAAAAAGAAAAAGAAAAAATAAGATAACTTCCAAATTGGAATTGAGGAAACCCGGTGAAGAACCGGGTTTTTTATTGGTGCGGGCTTTGATTTTCAGAATGAAAGCGCATTGCCTTCAGTACCGGAGAGGTTTTGACCGTAAAACCTATGGAGTAACTCCCGGTATCCCCCACAGTTGCAGAGAGTTCTTCAATAATTTTGTAAATGTCAGGGTGGGACTCGCCCAAGCGGACTTGAGTCCTTGAATCCAATTCCCAACAAAGGCGTACAAGCATTGCTTCCTCCAGGATCTTTTCCGGATTTATGCGATGGGGGAATCCTTTTTGATCCATACGTTCATGGCTTTGCAGAATCATCATTTTGACAGGCTCCGTAAGTGGGAGCTTTCGCGAAAGACATTGGTTTAAGCTATAGATGGGATGCTTTTGATACTCCATCAGTTCTTCTGCATTCATGTTTTGAATGGCATTGGCGCGAAGTTTGGCAGAGGCAGACGGGGAAAGATCCAGATAACCAATGTCTGACAGCAGGGCTGCGATCATCACCTCCAGTGGTTTTCCAATGGCTGTGTTCTGGCTTAGTACTGCGGCATAGGACGCTATTGCCGGAGCCCGTTCCAGGGAGCCAAAGTCGCCAATGGAGGAACTGTTAATAACCTCGAAAGGGTTCTTCACGACATGCAGAGTGTTTAACAGCTCCTTGGCGAACGCCTCACAAGTTCCGTACAGCTCTTTTCCCAGAGCGAAAGAGGACGAGGAACTTTGATCACTGACCATCAGGGTTAATTCCAAGAAGGACTGGGACATTTGCAGAAATTGCAGGCGGCAGCGGCGCAGGGCGCTGGCCTCATCTGCAGAATCATAACTGCGGGAATACTCTACCCATTGTTTGAAATCCTGTCGTTTAATATAGAGTTCGCCCATCTCAGAAAACTTTTGCAGAAAGGTGGGGCTGACTTGCATGCCGGGCTTTGCAATTTTCAAAAATCGTTTGTTGGCGGGCATCATATAAAACAGTGGAAAGGATGTTTCGCTGTCAGGATAGAGATCATAGATTTTGACGGGTATATATGATGAGCGGATTACTTGAGTTGTTACGAATTCAAGTTTGCTAGTTGTGAAAAGTTCATTTTCCATCAAGACTAACGAGGCACCCGAGGTCTTTACGATTCTTGCATCTTCTGGTTTAAGCTTGGAGTTCACTACGGCAATTATGTAGCTGTCGGCAGCGACTTGACAGGCGACCTGAACCATTCCGGCGGCCTCATTGGGTTTTTCAATTTCGGCACAATCTAAAATTATACAGGTGATGGATTTATAGTTCTCGGTTTTTTCAAAGAAAGAGTCAGAGCTGTCAAAGCTTTCAAATTCGAATGAAAAAGTATCGGCAAGAGTCTTGGCTCTTTTTACGAATTTGGCATTCCCTGATATCGTGGCTAAGTCGAGACTTCGCATAAGAAGCCTCCTCTTAGAACCTATGGTGAACTTATTCAGGGGCCCTTACAATATGTAATTAGAAAGGGTCGGGATCCAAGTCCCAGTCGGCAGTAAGGCCAACCACGACAATCTCTTTCATGACGGCATTGTCCTTTATCAGTTCGCTGGAGTTTGCAAGTTGCTCCTGGGCAAGTTTCACGAGCTGTGTGTAATAAAGCGGAACCAGTTCCTTGCCGCAGGACTCGCAGTCAATCAGCAGGTCATTGTCGGAATTGTGTAGATTGCCGCAGTGTTGGCAACGACGGTAGTGAGTTTTCAGATTCATAAACGTACCTCTGTGTCTGATACGTTTAGGATAAAGCGAGGGATGCGGACTCACAATCCCTCGTCTCAATTAAAAGCTATGAATAACTTTGGGGAATTTAGTATCTGCTGAACCTGAGTGATTCTTGGGTGCTCGCAACTGAGAAGTGTCTCACATGGGAGCACCTTTCCTAGCGTAACCCGTATATGCAATCAGAGGTGATTTCGAAAAAGTAAATTTGAAATCTTTGGGAACTTCACCGGTGCGAAGAAGGCTCCAAATTCCTTTTTGCAGGAAAACCGGTCGGATCCCGCGAATTTCTGCATTGTTCAAATCTTGCGCCTTCATCCATTCCACCAGGTGCTTTGGTTTAATGAATAGCGAATACACGTGATAGTCATCAGGCGTGTTTTTTACAAACCACTCCATGGATTTGATGACGACTAAATTAGCCAGTTGGTTCTTATTAAAAGTGTTAAAGAAGAAAAGTCCGCCGGGCCGAAGAATTCTGGAGGCTTCTGCCAGAACACGCTGTGGTTCAGAGACATGTTCTAACAAATCCATCGCGCAAGCCACGTCAAAACTTTGATCAGGAAAGGGCACCTGATAGACGTCTCCGACTTGATATTTAACCGAATGAGTATGGTCACGGCTTTCCGCCACTTTCAAACTGGAATCCGAAAGATCAATTCCTGCAACATGGTGACCTGCTGCCGCCAAGTCATTGGATAGAAAACCACCACCGCATCCCATATCCAGAATTTGTGCCGAGGGACCAATGTGTTTTTGAATGGCCTCAAGGATCCAGGGCATTTCCAGTTTGTGTTGATTTCTAAGAAGTGCAATCGGGTCGTCTTGCGCCTCATACCAGCGCTCGGCCAATTGATCATAGGCTTTGTTGTTGATGATTTCGTTATCGGCCTTTGCTAGGTCTAAGTCCATGTTCCCCTCACCATAGGTTTTTTATAGACTGAGGAGCTTCCACGGATCAGGCAAGGTCCAGTGGTAACTTGCAATCTCTCTTGAGGAAGCCCCACAAAGTACCTATCATGATAAAACCATTTAGCCGGCATTAGTGCAGGAGAAGTATGAAACATTTATTACCGGTTATCGGCGTGTTCTTTTTGGTATCATCCGTATCTTACGCGCAAGGGTATAAGTGCTTCACCAAAGTTGCGGAAGCTGACCGCAAGGAAATGATCGCGCATTTCGTTAATAAGAAGTATCCAGAGTTTAAGAAATCCTTTGCTGATTTGTGCAAAAAGAATTCTGAATCCATCACTTGCAAAACTGAAACCCTGAAACTTTCAGCAGCTCCCAAACGCATGTCAGAAATTTCCAAACAAAGCATTTGTGCGGAAGTTATGCGAATTGACGCTGGCAAAGACACCACCATCTATTCCATGGATGACAAAGGCGCACCAAAACGCAACTAAAAGCGTAGTGCGGTCCGAATAGCAAAGTACTGGCTGTCGTCAGAGTCGGTGGAATCTTCGATGAAATCTCCGGTCATCGTGTACGAATACTCATAGTAGATTGAAAACAGCTTATTGATCTTCCACTCCGCCGATGAATTCAGCTGAGTGGCGGTATAGCGTTGATCGTTGGTCGCAGGGCGCAGAAGACTGCCGCTGCCGCGATAGACACCATCGTGAATGCTTTCTCGCCAGTAAAGAGCAACATTGTTCAACCAAGCCAACATATCTGAGATATGCCAAGTCAATCCCGGCACAACGGCAATCACATTCGGATGACCGATTTCTGCGGACCAACCATAATATTGGCCCCGCGGAAAGAGCGCATTAAAAGTGTTGTACTGACCATCATTGGGATCTTGGTCGCCAGAAAAATAGCTTATTAGAGTGGTCGCTTCAAGTGATGCAATCAGGGGAACTTTAATGCGCGAGGCGACGCCGTAGGCTTGCACATCAAGGTCATCGTCGTATCGCCCGTACTGCAGCATAAAATCCGTATCGGCACTCGCAGATTCTGTTTTATAGATCCAGCGCGCACCAATCGTATAAAGCTTTGACGTGAAGTCATCATAGTACATGGCAAACAGGTCAGCTGAAAAAGGTTCCAGCTTCACTCCAGAAGTCAGATAGACATATCCCAAAATCGTATCAGCGGGCCGGTTGTCGACAAAGCCCGAGTTGATATCCACGGGATGCCCCAGGAATAGTTCCGTGTTGATTCCGCTATTTATGAAACCTTTTAAACCATCAAAGCTAAGGCGGGAATTGGGACCTTCGCGCACACCAACTAGTAATGTCGAACCCACCGGGGATTCTTGTCGACCGGCGCGAATGTATCTGTTTTCAAAAAACGCCTGATGAATATCGCCATTATCCCGGTCCGTAGAACTGGCATTACCAAACTTGTTCGCGATTTCAGAGTACTTCGCCTGAAGATAGCCGCGCACGCCAGTTTCAGTGTCCTTGACCTCAACGTGGGCCAAGTATCGCTGCAGAAAGTAGCCTTGGGATTCATCAGTGCCACGCCCAAAATTCGGGTGATGGAACCACTCCTGGGACCAGCGAAAGTATCCACCGGAAGTAATCGAAGTCGTAGAGCTTGGTTGCTCTGGTACTTGAGCATACGCAAATGACAACATAAGAGTAGTAGCGGTGAATAGAAGGCGATTCAACATGCAGGAATGTTAGATCAGACATTTAAACATATCAAAAGTATTTAAGGCCTTATTTCTTTTTAAGATCTTCGCAGAAGGACAAAGTGTAGGACTGTGCTCCGTGCTTAAAAGCTACGGGCTGTCCTGATGTCAGTTGTGCGGGACTGAACTGTAAGGTCGATTGTGTTTTCTTAGGAACAAGTTCGGCGCGGGGGCGGCCACCGTTATCCAGGTGGATTTGCATGCCCCATTCAAGGTATTCCAGGTTGTAAGTGACCATGCCATGCTGCAGGCGTCCTTGTTGAGTGCGCATCTTATCTTTTTTAAAGTTGATGCAGGAAGGTTTGTAGGTGACTTCGCTGACCTTGGTTTGCACTCCGTCAAAGGCGCGATTTTTTTGCTCGACGTCCCAAAGGACTACAAACTTGCTTTGCGCGTGGATTTTATCCAGTTCTGCATTCACATCATTGTTAAATGACTTCATCAGCGGATCGGTAAAGCGACTGATCAAAGTAGCCGAGGCTTCGCGGATATTGTCAGAGACAATGGATTTACCACAATCAGCATGGGGTGAAGAGGCCGAAGCGATGCCGGGGATGCTGATGCAGGCGAAATTTGAACCAAAGCTTACGTGGTAAAACGGGGCTTTTTTCAAGTTCACATCCGCAGCTGTTCCCATCGAGTTCAGCAGCCCTTTGACTTCCAAGTTCGGAGTCATCAGCGGCGAGCCTGAATTACCCTTCATGGTTTCGCAAGGAACCATGGCCAAGATCGGACTTTTGACACCAATAAAGAAAGGATTGGCCAAAGAATTTTGCACGGCAGGGCAGGAGACTTTTCTTAAGATGCCGGTGCCCTTGTCAGTGGGATCAATTTTATAAAGCGTCAAAACTTCGCCATCAGAGACACCGTTGGTGTTAATCGGTGCGTGCAAGCGGGGGGCTTTTTTAGCGAGCTTGAAGAAAGCCCAATCCGGTGTCAAAGCGGTGTCTTTTAATGCCGGCGACACCCATTTGATTTGTTCGCAATCTCCGTATTCCTCTTCGCGCGAATGTGATGCTGGGAAGGTCACAGTAATGCGGCCCTTACAGGAAGTTTCGTTTTGGCGAATGTCTTCGGGGATACAGTGCAAGTTGGTGGCGACGATGTCTTCAGCGACCAAGACTCCGGTGCAGACGGATTTGCCATCGTAGTTTAAGCCCACCACAGATTCAGGGCATGCATCGGGGCTTTCGCACGTGACTTTATAGATGGATCTTGCCGCCACCGGTTCCAGTATCAAAATGAGAATGGAAAATATCACCGCGAATTTCACACTGAACTTATCGGTGCAATAGCTCTCTCCCAAGAGGAGGTTGCCGGAGTTTAAAGAGGCGCAAGATCGTCTCCGAAGCCGCCCAAAAAAGTCCGACGTGATTTTCCCTATCCCACAACCAGGAATTCTTTTGCGTATAGCTTGGAGTTAGCAAATTCAGTGAATCATCTTGATTCACTTTCATTCGTGGGATTCTGCGCACACGGATTGCAACATAATCCTTCAGGCAAACGAAGTCTTCCTACTCACGTCCACTCAAAGGAGAGAAACCATGGCCACTATTCCCTATGTTATTGAAAGCACCGCAAGCGGCGAAAGATCTTATGATGTCTATTCGCGCCTATTAAAAGACCGAATTCTGATCTTAGGCAGCGTCGTCACCGACGAGGTCGCGAACGCCCTGATCGCGCAAATGTTATTCCTGGAATCAGACAACCCCGACAAGGACATTCATCTATATATTAATTCTCCTGGAGGTTCCGTTTCGGCTGGGCTCGCGATCTATGATGTTATGAACTATATCAAGTGCGATGTGGCAACCTATTGTATTGGTGTTGCCGCCAGTATGGGCTCTTTCCTTCTTTCAGCCGGTGCCCAAGGTAAAAGATTTTCGATGCCTCACAGTCGCATCCTGATTCATCAACCGCATTTAGGTGATGGTGGCATCGGCGGGCAGGTGAGTGATATCGAAATCCACGCCCGCGAATTGGTGCGCTCAAAAAAGCAATTGATTGATCTCTATGCGCAACACACTGGCCAAAGTGCCAAACATTTGGCGAAGCTGATGGAGCGTGATCATAATATGACAGCCATCGAGGCAAAAGAACTGGGATTGATTGATGGAGTGATCGAATCGCGTAAGAAGCGTGTGCTGCAGAGTGCGGGATAGCAAGAAAGATTTTGTGAGATTTGGGACCCACGGTTTCTGCGAACTGTGGGTTTTTTATTCTTGGATTAGATTTGGGGGACTTCGTTTTCGTTATGGATTCTGATTCTGAATGAAGTCTTGTGTCTCAAACGATACTTCCGAGAGGGTGCTCTCGAAAGTCCTTTTGGAGTTCCGCTACGGGTGTGGTTCAAAACTCAGAAATTTGCCGTGCATGATGTCGTTTTATTTGTAATAAAATTTCTCTTGCGAGGTGTCTTCGAGGTTCTTATCTCACTCTCGTTCAACGAAAATATTTTACTCGCGACGGATGATGTGGCTACTTAGAGCTATCAATCTTGAGGCGTTTAGAGCGGTACAGGCGTTTTTCTTTTTGCTTTTCTGATTGCAAATTATCCTGCGAAAAACCTTAAAAAGCACTCTGAAAAACCGTGGTAAGGTACCTTCAGTTCCGTAGCGGAGGTAAAGAATGAACAACCCAGGTTTAAATATTGGTCATTTGTCGAATGCAGATTTGCTTACTCGTTTTGGGAAGCTTGTACAGACTGAGCGCAAGATTACGCATTTAGTTTTAGAGTGTATTGCAGAAATAGATACGCGCAAGTTGTATCTAGATAAAGCTTATTCCAGTCTGTATGAATTTTTAGTTCAAGAGTTTGGCTATAGTTCTTCTGCAGCTTTAAGACGTATTGAGTCTGCTCGACTTCTGCGTGAAGTTCCTGAGGTGGCTGCGAAAATTGAAAGTGGAGCTCTTAATCTGTCGCAACTATCTAAGATGCAGCAAGCGGTTAGAGCTGTGCAGAAAATTGAAGATCGCAAGCTAGATGTTGAAGAGAAAAAAGAACTTTTGAACCGCATTGAGCATACCACCCAGCAGCAGACGGAAGTCATTCTGTGTCAGGCATTGTCTTTGCCTGTGCTGGTCGAGAATAAAGAAAGAATCCATCGGGACGAGTCTGTCACCCTTACGATCACCTTGAGCAAAGAGCAAATGGCTATCTTGAAGCAAGCGCAAGATCTGATCGCACATGCTGTGCCAGAACATAGTTGGGCAGATGCCATTACCTATTTGGCTAATAAAGAAATTCAACGTCGCACTAAAATGAAAGAATCAAAAGCGCTCACACCCGTAGCGGTTGCTGCGACACAGAATGATAGCGCTTCCAATAGAACTCAAAAAAGCGAGGTAAAAGTTCGGTTCCTGGCTGAATCTGGTCGGAAACCACTTCGGGCTTCAGTTAAAAAGACCGTGCTTAAACAGGACAAATGCTGCCAGTTTAAAGATCGCGAAACGGGCAAGATCTGTGGAAGCACTCGTTTTTTGCAAGTAGATCACAGACAAGCGGTGTGGGCTGGAGGAACGAATGATATTCAAAACTTGCGGATTCTTTGTGCTCAACATAATCAACACAAGTACCGCCAGGAATGTTTTATCGACTAATACCAAAACCGGATGGAGCCCCATCCGAAAAAAAACCACAACTTCGTTAAAAGCTGTGGGTAAGAGTAAAGTCGGTGAGTTCGATTTGGTTTTCTATGTAATAGCCGTTTGTTGGGCCTGCTGTGAATCGGCTTCTCCGCCACCACGGTAGTAAACCGTTTGGGTTGGATAAGCGAAGTCCACTTTAAGTTCGGCTGCGATTTTCAAAATCTCGATAAAGATGGCCTGTTGATGTTCCATTTCTTCTGGGCCTGTGAAAACCTGCAAATGGAATTGCACCAATACGTTTAGCTGAGAATCCGCATAGCCATTAAAATTCACCACGACAGTTTCGGGGTTCACGGTGTGATCTTGTTTGATCGAATACCGAACTCGATCACAGAACTCTTTGATTCTGTCTGGTGGAGTTTCGTACGCGATGCCAATAATCTGACGTACGCGGCGGAAAGGGCGCACGCCCATATTGTCGATAGTTTCTTTCGCCATCATCGCATTGGGAATCGTGATTACAGAGTTATAGAAAGTACGAACGCGCGTGGATCTGAAGCCCACCTCTTCGACAGTGCCTTCCATATCTTTTACTTTCACCCAGTCGCCGACCTGGAAAGGGTTGTCGACAAGGATAGTGACGGAACCAAATAAGTTTGCTGCCGTATCCTGAGCTGCCAATGCCAGTGCCAAACCCCCCAGACCCAGACCGGCCATCAGGGACATGACGTTCAGACCGAAACTTTGCAGAATCAGCAAAAAGCCCATCACCACAACCAGGACTTTGATGGCCTTAGTGGCAAAAGGAACCAGATTGTCATCCATTTTGCTTTCGGTCTTTGAAGCCAGGTCCGCAAACACATATCCCATGGCATCAACCATATAATAGACAATGCGTATGGCGTGGAAACCCAAGAAGGCTTTAAGCAAATATTCGTAATAAGTGACGAACTTACCGCTTAATTCCAGGCCGTCGTCCAAGGCGAAAAGCATCAGAATAATGAAGATCCATGCCAGCGGTCGTTCGATTTCAAAGCGGAACAGATAGTTTGAAAAACTTTTGGCATACCGTTTCGCAATTGGATTGTGGGTTTTCAGTTGCTTGAAAATCCATTGCACCACCGGTCGCAGCACAAAAGCCAGCGTGATGCCGATTGCCAGGGCAATCCATTTCCACGTGGGTAAAATGAAATAGGTCTTTTTTAGGAACACTGTCAGGTCGGCTGAAAACATCTGCATTTCTTCGAATAAAAACTTTTCCATGATTGATCCTTAAATTTTAATTCATTTGCAGGTCATGACCTGTGTAGATCAAGGCCAAAATAATAATACCCAAAACAATACGGTAGTATCCAAAGCCACGGAAGCCATAGCGGCTGACGACACCGATGAAAAACTTGATCGCGATCATCGCAACGACAAAAGATACCACCATGCCCACCAACAGCAGGTTGATCTGCTGGGGCTCGATGGTTTTATAGATTTTCAATAGTTTATACAAAGTTGCGGCGGCCATGGTCGGCACTGCCAGAAAGAAAGAAAACTCTGCCGCTTCCTTCTTATTCATCCCTAAAGTCAGACCACCCATAATCGTGGCACCTGAACGCGACACCCCTGGGATCATGGCGATGGCTTGAAACAAACCCAGTTTGACCGAGTCCTTATAATTAAGGTCATTGGTAGTTCGCCCCATAGACGTCAAATGGGCAAAGTACTTGTCGGACCACACCAGAACTAAACCGCCCAAAATGAGGGACCAAGCCACAACTTGAACACTTCCTAAAAGGTGTTCGACAACATCCTTTGCCAAAAATCCGATAATGGCCGTTGGCAGAAATGCCACGAAAAGTTTTTTATAGAAACTCCAGTTTGGCAAAAAGCGTCTCCAATACAACACCAGTACCGAAAGAATTGCGCCGAACTGAATGATGACTTCAAAGGCTTTCGTGAAAGTGCTGTCTTCGATTCCCATCATGGAGCTTGCAATAATCATGTGCCCGGTGGAAGAGATCGGCAGAAATTCGGTGATCCCTTCAACTATACCTAAAATAATCGCGTGCATAAAATCCATGGGAACCTCGAGGAATCAATGTTGATAATCAGCCGGCAATATTCTTGTAAGCTTCAATCAGTGGATCAACTTTCGATCACGCGTGTCATTAAAATAAGCTGTAGTTTAAAAAAAATATGGTGTTCGTAGAAAATCCGAATATGATTTTCGTTAACCACGGAGGGAAATATGAAACGTGCATTATTATTGGGTGCAATGTTGGTTGGATCTCAAGCATTCGCAGGGGAATACTTGGTCAAGTACAACAACACGAGCGCTCTAAATCTTATGAACTCGATGTCTTTGGTAAGTGTATCAGCTTTGAATGTGATGGATCACAACGAAACTGCAAGCCTTGTTAAAGTTGACATCAGAAAACAACAAGAAGCTGAAGTATTGGCGACTTTGTTGTCTCAACCAGGCGTAGAGTACGTAGTACCAAACGCAAGAATGAAGGCTTTCACTCACTCTGTTGACACAGCTGCTTTGAAAGAGCAATGGGCAATGGGTAAAGTTAACGCTGAAAAAGCATGGCAACGTGCTGGTAACAAAGGTAACAAAGGCATCATCGTTGCTGTTATCGATACTGGTGTTGACTACACTCACCAAGCTTTGTCGCCAAATATGGTTCCGGGCTACAACTTTAAAGACAAAAACAACGATCCAATGGACAAAACTTCTTACCAAAACCCAGGTCACGGTACTCACTGTGCGGGTGTGATTGGTGCGACTGGTTTGGTTGATGGTGGTATCGTTGGTATCGCTCCAAACGTTTCCATGATGCCACTTCGCTTCTTGGGCGAAAACGGTTCTGGTGACCTGAACGATGCTATCAAAGCTATCGACTACGCTATCGAAAAAGGTGCGCAAGTGATCTCTGCTTCTTGGGGTGCAACAATTCCAAGAAACCAAGCGATGCCACTTGTAGAAGCTGTTAAACGTGCTGACGATAAAGGTGTAATCTTCGTTGCTGCCGCTGCAAATGATGGCAAAAACAATGACTCCACTGAAGTTTATCCGGCAAACAACGGTTTCCCGAATTCAATCACAGTTGCTGCATCTGGTCCAAGCGATGCAAAACCATCTTGGTCTAACTACGGAACTGCAACAGTTCACGTATCAGCTCCAGGTGAAGAAATCATGTCTACTTTGCCAAAAAATAAGTACGGCAACTTGTCTGGTACATCCATGGCAACTCCGCTTGTTTCTGGTATCGTAGCGTTGATGAAATCTCAGGACCCAACTTTGACGGGTGCTCAGATCCGCGCGATCTTGCAAACAACTGGTGCTAAAGTTTCTATCCAAACAGCTTGTAACTGCCGTGTTGATGCATTCAACGCAGTTGACGCTGTAATGGGTAAGAAAATGGTTGTGGTTCCATCTGCGGCGACTTTGGGTGGCAATGAAACACTAAACCTGTCTGTATTGAACGGTAAAGCGCCATTCAAATACACAAGCAGCAATGCTTCAGTAGCTTCTGTTTCTGATGCTGGTGTTATCACGGCTGTTGCAAATGGTACGACTGCGATCTCTGTAACTGATGCTGATGGTAAAACTGCATCCACATTGGACATCAATGTAGGTAAAAAAGCCTCTCAAAATCCAGGTAACCCAGGCAATCCGGGTAACCCAGGTGACCCAGGCGATGGTTCTTGCCCAATTGGTGATCAATCAATGTGCGATATCATCTGCCAAATCAAACCAGACCTTCCATTCTGCCAAAAGTAATTGGAACATAAGAGTTTGAATCTTAAGGGAGGGCTCCAGTTAGGGGCCCTTTTCTTTTTTGTTGTGTCAGCCCAAATATTTCTTAATAATTAATGTCATATGAAAAGAAAACCTTGGGCCATTATCGTTCTTGCACTTCTACACATCATTGCCCCTCTAGGAAGTTTTATCTTCAATGCCATGCGGGCAGGGCGCACTTTCGAAGCACAGTGGTATTTTTGGACAAAAGTTCTTCCGCCAGCATTCATGCTTATCTATGTATGTCTGCCGATCTTAGCAGGGATTTTCATTTATCTTTGTAAGCGCTGGTCTTACTGGGCCTACCTGGTGTGCCTGGCAATTATCTTCGTCACCAACGTGATGGCCTTTATGGCAAACATGACGTTGCTGAACTTCGTATATCTGATCGTCGTGTTGCTGGTGGATTTGTTGGCAGTGGCGTACTTCGTGGTGCCTGCGGTTCGTCAGGTTTACTTTGATCCAAGAATGCGTTGGTGGGAGGCGGCTCCGCGTTTTATCTTTAAAAATGCGGTGACTGTGAATGGCGCTGACGGTGAGATCAGCAATATCTCCAAAGGCGGCTTGTTCATCAATACAGGGCTAAACCTGTTTGAAGACCAAAGTGTGAACTTGGAATGGTCGTTTGAGGGCCAAACTTACAAAGCCCTTGGCACAGTGGTTTTCAAAAGTAAAACAAACACTGGCTACGGAATTCAATTTAAAGAAGTAGATTCAGCAGGTAACATTAAAAATCTTTGCAATACCCTGAAGTCTCGTGGCCAAATGGTTCCTGAACGTTTGCCAGGGCCTGAAGACAGCTTTGGCGTTTGGCTAAAGAAAGTCCTGACTTCACGCGAAGGACTATTCCCGAAAAAATAGGATCTTGGACATGTCATTTTACGCGCAAAGTTTCCCGCACCTGAAGGTCTCTTTAAAGAAGCATCAACTGTGGGTCACTTTGGATAATCCCGAGCAAAGCAACGCAATCACTTACGAGATGATTGATTCTTTGACTCGGGTTTTGCGTTTTGCGGACTTCGATAACGAAATTCGTGTGATTGTCCTGACCGGCGAAGGTGCGAACTTTTGTGCAGGAGGGGACGTGAAAGCGATGTCCACCAAGACCGGAATGTTTGCCGGTGAAGCCAACGAACTGCGCATGCGCTATATTCACGGTATTCAGCAGATTCCTAAATGCATCGAAGAGCTTTCCACTCCGGTGATTGCTATGGTCAATGGCGGCGCCATCGGTGCCGGTTGTGATCTGGCGATGATGTGTGATTTGCGAATTGGATCGGATAAATCCAAGTTTGGCGAAACCTTCGTAAAGTTGGGGCTGGTGCCCGGTGATGGTGGCAGTTTCTTTTTGCAAAGAGTGATCGGCTATTCCCGGGCCATGCAAATGTCCTTAACCGGAGATCTGGTTGTGGGGGAGGAAGCCTTTAAATGGGGGCTTTTAAATTACTTCACCACGACTGACTTGTTGGCGGAAACAGAAAAGATTGCGGAAAAAATTGCCGCCAATGCACCGGTTGCCGTGCAAATGACTAAAAAACTGATGAAAGCCGCTTACCTACAGGATTCAAATACAGTTTTGGAGCAAGCCGCCGCTTATCAGGGAATCACCCAAAGGACCGAAGATCATTTCATTGCACTTCAAGCGATTAAAGAGAAGAAATCCCCTGAATTCGGTGGTAAGTAGTCGTTCATGGATCTTCAGACCTATCTTGCTAATAAAGAACAACGGAAAACTCAGGGGCCCGTGTATCGCGATCTTTGCGATGCGTGTGTGCAACCAAGCTTTAGTTGTTACTGCGAGCACGTAAAGGAGTTTGATCCCGGCATGGATGTGGTGATCTTGATTCATCCGATCGAGATGAAACGCAGGATCGCTACGGGCCGCATGTCGTATTTGGTTTTGAAAAATTCATTTTTGATTCGCGGGCAGGATTATTCCAAAGATCCTGAAGTGAACGAGTTACTGAACGATCCCAGTCGGCACTGTGTGATGTTATATCCTGGAAAAAACTCCGCAAATTTAAGCGAAATGAATTTGGCCGAAAAGTCAGAGCTGGTTCCCAAGGGCAAACGTTTAACGTTGTTCGTGATCGACGGCACCTGGGCGACAGCGGTTAAGACCATTCGTCAAAGCACGAATCTGCAAAACATCCCGCGCATTTGTTTCGCTCCCGATAAGCCATCAAACTTTCGCGTGCGTAAACAGCCAAAACACTTTTGCTACTCCACGATCGAGGCCATCCACCAAACGATTGAACTTATCGGGGAGTCTTTAGGCTTTGACATTGGTTCCCGCCAACACGACGACCTGATCTATGTGTTTGATAAAATGGTAGAACGCCAAATCGAATGCGCCAAAAGCGGCGAAGCGAAGCCTCGTCATCTTCGATACAGCCGGGATCTGAAAAGAAAACTGGGACTTACCGGGAAAGTCTTTTAGGTACCAGACTCCGGATTTTGTGCCTGGGCTCGACGGATTTGTTCCGCGATCTCTTCGGGCGAGTGTGCCTTCATCGCAGATCTGCGAATGAATAACACCTCAAGCAGCATATAAACTATCAAACTTACTGTCAGGCCCACACCTTTCAGCATCGCCCACGCGGTGGTTGACCAGTCCAGAGCTGCCCAGACGGCTAAGCCTGTGTGAGCTGCGAAGAATACACCCATGCGAAAGGTCATGCCTTTCATGCGCGTTTTCATAAATTCCGGAAGTTTTTGACCTTGTTGTTCTGCAAGCACCACGATCAGGGGTTTGTTCATTACAACCGAAACCCACAAGACGACCGCAAAGACAGCTTCCATGATGGCCGGTTGCATTTTAAACCAAATGCCTTCGTCAGAGATCAACGAAATCCCACCCAGAACTAATAACAAGCCGTTACCGATCCAGGTGATCTTTTGCACTTTTTTATGCTTATAAAGTTCAAAGCAGATTTCACCCACACCAAAGATCATCCCGGCAATAAGACCCGCGATGGTGCCGTATTTTTCCTCGATCACCGTAAAGGCGATGACCGGTAAAAGTCCTGCGAAAAAGACAGCGGCGGCTTTGGATTTAGCAGAGTTCTGGGACATTAAAGAGTGCCTTCAAAATTCACCGGAGTTCCGGAATGAGCTTCCACGATTTCACCATGAGCCATCGCCAGTTTTCCGGAAACCACTGTGTGCGTCGCCCAACCGGTCACTTGCATCCCATGGAATGGAGTCCAACCACAGCGGCTGGCCATCATCGAATTATCGATGGTCATTTGTTTTTTCATATCCACGATCGTGATATCCGCATCATAACCTTCGCGCAGGCGGCCCTTGTTTTTAACATTGAACACGCGGCACGGATTTTCGGTCACAAGCTCTACGAATTTTTGCAGCGACAAACGGCCTTCGTTCACGTGATTCAGCATAATTGGAACCAGGGTTTGCACCCCAGGAACACCAGAAGGACTGGATGGATATGGACGGTCTTTTTCCTCGCGAGTGTGTGGGGCGTGATCTGAACCGATCACATCGACAGTTCCATCTTGCAAGGCTTTCCACAGACGATCCAAGTGACGCTTCTCTCGGATCGGCGGATTTTGTTGGGCGTAAGTTCCCAAGCGATCATAGCAGTCCGGTGCATATAAAGTCAGATGTTGTGGCAGCACTTCGACGGTTGCGATATCTTTTGCTGATTGCAGGATGTCCATTTCCTCAGCAGTTGAAACGTGCAGTACGTGAATTTTGCGACCCGTTTTGCGAGCCAGCTTTAACAGGCGATTGGTGGAGCTGACGGCGGTTTCCACATCTCTCCAGACCGGGTGGTAATGGACGTCGGCCATTTCCACAGCGATATGGCGGCGTTCGCGCAGGCGCATTTCGTCTTCGCTATGAACGATAACTCGACGATGGCCCTGATTTAGAATGTTTTCCAAAGTGGCATCGTCTTCAACCAGCAAACTTCCGGTTGAGCTGCCCATAAAGATCTTAATCCCCGAGCAGTGAGGCAGGATTTCAAGATTCTGCAAAATTCCCACATTGTCATGACCAGCCCCCACAAAAAAAGCATAGTTCGCATGTGCGCGATCTTTTGCCAAATTAAGTTTGTCATGGAAGTGCTGAACTGATGTGGTCGCAGGATTTGTATTCGGCATTTCAAAGATGCTGGTGACTCCACCTAAGACGGCTGCCTTGGTGCCAGTTTCCAGGTCTTCTTTATGTGTTAGACCTGGCTCCCGAAAGTGAACCTGGCTATCGATCACACCCGGTAATACATGAAGTCCAGTTGCATCGATCATAGAGGGTGCGGTGTCGAAGATTTTTTCGCGAATCTTTGTGATGCGGCCATTGGTGATACCGATATCGGCCTGTTGTTGAATCAAGCCGTTGTTGGACGGGTGGGGAAGTAAGCAGGTTCCGCCTCGGATTATAATGTCGTACATCTAGCACCTCTTCACTTGGGACTGTACCACCAGACTGGATCAAAGGTCCAGCGTTGACGAGGTCTCGCTGATAGGCGAGAATTTGGATTGTGACAATAGACCAATTTCTTCATTTTATCAGTCAGCACAATGTGGCCATCATTGAAGGCTTAATTGCGGTTATTATTCTTCTGGGCCTTTTCGTGGGCTACCGAGGCTTTTTCGGTAAGAAGGATATTGATTCCGGCTTAGGCGGGGGCCTTGATGCTTCTCAGCTTGAAAAAACTCTGCAAAAGATTTTAGACAACCAAGGGCCTGCGCGCAAATCTGGCGATGCAGCCTTGGAAGACGCGTTTAAGGAAGGGGCTTCCGGCCATCCTGAATCTCCGCAAGAAGTTGAGCAGCTCAAAGTAAGTTTGAGTGAAAACATTAAAGAGCTTGAAGTTTTACGTGCGCAACTACAAATCTCCGAGAAAAAAGTTGCTGAACTGCAGGTGGCGGGCGAGTCCAATGCATCTGCAGCAGGTGGCGGAGCCGCTCCAGCGGTGGATACATCCGAGTTGGATAATAAGATCAAAGATCTTGAAGCGCGCCTGGCGGAATACGAAATCATCAGCGAAGACATTGCTGATCTTTCTCGTTATAAAGAAGAAAATGAACAGCTAAAAACCGAGATCACCGGCCTTAAAGAGGCGGGGACTGCAGCACCTGCTCCGGCAGAACCGACTCCGGCTCCGCAAGCGGCAGCAGCACCTGTGACTCCGGAGCCGGCTCCTGAGACTCCAGCGGTTTCTGAAACCATTGCCGACACGGGTTTGAGCGAAGCAGATGTGGATGCAGCCTTAGCAGCAGCACAAGCGGAAGCTGAGCTCACTGCAGCACTTGAAGCGGCAGCACCAGCGGAAGAAGCTCCGGTAGCTTCCGAGCCTGCGGCTGAAACAGCGGCTCCCGTTCAAGAAGAATCCATTATTGATGATGAATTGATGAAAGAGTTCGCAGCCGCAGTTGAAGGTCAAAAGAACAAAGCCTTGGATAGCGCAGCCGAAAAAGCCGGTAAGGGCGAAGCGGCCGCTGGTAAATCTGATGAAGATGCCAAGTTGATGGATGAGTTCGAGAACTTCGTAAACAAAAAAAGTTAGGTCACCATGAATACAAAAATCCTGTTGCCCGTTTTGCTTATAGGTTTTTCTTCAAGTGCTTTCGCAGCCAAGATCGTGGCTTCACCTGATACTTTAAGTTCCGCGATGGAAGTCCTGAATTTGCCTGGTGAAAATCGACGCATGGCGATTGATGGTAACCCTAAGTTCTATGATTCTTTTATTTCCCTGGCCTTCAATGACAAGCAGCCCATGAATGTGCGCTGGAAGGCATTGATGGGGGCAGCTGAATCCAAAAAGGGTGAAGCAACGGCTGATTTGATGAAGGCCGGTTCCCACGATCAGTGGTACATGAGAAATGCAGCGTTGGTTGCTTTGTCTGAAGTGAACCCAACTCAAGCCGAAAAGCTTGCGCAAAAATTAGTAAAAGATAAAGCCCTGGTGGTTCGTTCTGCCGCGGTTGAAGTTCTGGGTAAAAACATGACTTCCGAGACCCGCGATCTTTTGTGGGAAGAGTTGAACAAGGACTACAATTTCAAAAACAAACAAAGCCTATGGGTGCGCCACCAAATCGTGGAGCAGTTAGCCAAAAAACCGGTGGACCACGAAATCAAATCCTTTGCAGGTTTGTTGACCGACTCTGACGATCGAGTTCAGCTGCCAGCAGTTCGCGGTTTACAAAAACTGACGGGCGTGAAGCTTGGCGAAAACAAGCTGAAGCAAAATGAGCTAGTCAGTCTTTGGAAAGACTACGTTAAAAAAGAAAATCTATAAGTTAAGTAAGAAAATGTAACATAAAAAAAAGGTAGCTGCATGGCTGCCTTTTTTTATTGTTCGTGTCTCAGAAGAAACCGTATCTCAAGGCTTGTCTGCCTAGATGTCAATTTTCAATCAATTTAGCCCCTCTGGTTTGAGTGGTCCAGTAAACATACCGATGTGTACAAAGATGCGTTGTTTATTGATCAACCAAAGAAAGTGGGTCGAGATGAACGGGAAGTATCTTTTAGCAGTGTCGTTGGGAATTTATCTTACGGGCTGCGCGACGATCGTAAAATCCGAAAGGACTTCAATGCGTCTTTCCGGAGGACTGCAAAATGGTGATACGCATGTCAGTCTCCCGGATGGTCAATATACTTTAAAGAATGGCCAAACCACTATTCGAGTGACGCGGTCTAAAGAGGATATTCCGGTAACCGTTACCTGTAACAATGAATCTCGAGAGGGTGTGATTAAAACCAAATACGATGCCTTGGCAGGAGTCGCCGGGAATATCGTTTTCGGTGGTTTGATCGGAATGGCCATCGATGCCGCGAACGACAAAACCTATGATCCGCCAGAGCACTTTAATATAAGTCAGTTGTGTGCGGATCCATCCAAATCCCAGGTAGCGGACGGGGGAGCTATTCGTACTCCATCGGCGGCTCAGTCTGCGGAGGCTGTTCCAGAGAATTAAAATCTATGAAACCCTGCTGAATCTTCAGCGGGGTTTTCTGTCTTCGAAATCTTCTGAAATTGAACTTTTCGGACTTTAACAAAGCGACCACCGGGAATACGATTGTTTCTACACAAGGAGTATTCCCATGAAATGGATGATCGCAGCTTTAGTAACTCTGTCAGCAGTTTCAAGTCAGGCGCAGGCCGACGTTCAAGTGAAGTTTGATTCCAAAAAATGCCAATTGGATACTTTAATCAATACCTATGCTGAAGCCACGGGGCAAAAGTTCGTGGTCGATGCCGGCGTTCGCGGAAATGCATGCATCATTCTTCCAGGGGCAGTTTCTAAAGATGAAGCTTTCAATCAGCTTTCCAGCGCATTGGCATTGAATGGGTTTGCTATCAGCACTCAAGGCGACACGATGATTGTGCGAGCTGCGCGCAATGTTCAAAGGGACGCCATTGAGGTGACTAAAGATCTTCCAGCTCAGAAGCCAGAAAGAATGGTTACTTGGATTTATACGTTTAAAAATATTTCTGCAATGGATGTAAATCGCGACATTAGAATGTTTCCATCTAAAGATGGTGAGCTGAATGTTAATGCCCGCGCCAACCAGATCATCTTTTCAGATTGGTCTTCAAATATCCAGCGTATTGCCGCTTTGTTGAAAGAGTTGGATAAACCAGTAGATCCAGCGACGGCAAAACTAGTCGCTGAGGCGCAAAAGAAATCAGCCAAATCCCGCAGTGAAGCTAAAAAAGAAGAAGTCGTATCAAAGGCTAAAGATAACTAGAAGTTTTTTAAATGCGTTCAAAGTTGGCGTTTTCACTTCCGAAGCGGAAATGAAAAAGACAGCTTTGAACGCGAAATCAAATTAAGCTTTAGAACCCAGTTTGTTATCCAAAGAAAATCTGCCGCCGCCGTAGCAAGCAAAGAAAATAAACACGAACATATACAAGAACGCCAGTTCTTTGATCTTAAATGGATCAGCCGCGTGAATGAACGTGCCGGCCACAAACATCGTGAACGCCAACAAGATTCCCGCCGGACGAGTGAACAATCCCAGCGCTAACAAGACGCCACCAACAAGTTCAGTCAATGCTGCTGCATAAGCAAACATCACAGGCATCGGAAAGCCCACAGACTCAACCCCGGCAATCATCTGTTCAGAGATCGGGAATTTTCCCATACCGTGAGCAAATGCCATCACCAGTCCTGCAAAAAGTCGTAGCAATAGTAAACCCACTTGGCCCGTTGTCCCTGCGTTCGTCGTACAAAGAAAGCTTTTGATATTCATAGATGTGCCTTTCTGAAAATGCTGTTGATGTTATTAGGCTTTACCTGATCTTAGCGATATTCAATGAACTTTGTATGCGGCTGTTAATCCGCAACTGCGAACTACAACCAAAACTTAGTTGGCTGCTCGCTTTAAAGCATCCATAACAACCAGCTCGCGTTCGATTCTGTAGAACAGAATTTTTTCTTCCAGGCCGTCGGATTCAATGGACTCAGGGGTCGAGAAAAAGTCGCGCAGGATTTCCATTTTCTTATCAATGGTCACGCGAGTGGATTCACGGCCGTCAGCCGTGCCTTTGGCGAAAGTGAAAATCAATTTATAGCGAATACCACTGGAAGGTGGTTTGTTTATATCGGGTGGCAACCAGCCATCAATGCCCTTGATGTACTCGGTTTCAATAATTCCAGTGTCCTGATTTTCCTGAGCGATGGGGAACTTGATCACCGCGTGAGCGGCTCTCCAAACAGTGTCATACGGCGCAAAGAAGACTCTTTGCTTGTTGAATTTCGCCATTTGCTGCTTGGTCGAAGGTCTTTTATCAAACAGGCTGCAACCCATTACAGTGCAGCCTGTGATAATCACAAGAGATAAGAAAATAGTTCTAGAAGTTAACCGAGCTGTGTGTGACATGTGTTGCAGCTTCGATCATAGCAGGGCCCATAGGCGCTTGTGAAGCCGTTTGTGAACCTAAAAAGTTCACTTCCCAACGCTTAACACCATTTAGGAGAGCGTCGTTCGGGAAGTTTGGAACTTTCATGTTCGTCACCCATTTGTCAGCGTAAACTTCCCAAGTCGGATTCATCAATTTCACTTTGTCAGCGCCTTGTTTGACTTCGATTTGGTTTGAGAACACCGCGTAAGTCGCAATCGGATTCACACCATCAATAGAGTTAAATTGAGGCAGAATCAACTCGCGGCCACCACCAGTGACAGACGGATTGCTGATCAAAGGAAGTACTTTCGGGCTGGTTGTGCCGGCAAAAGGAATAATCGCTGTGGAAACACGGTCAATGTCGTTACGAAGATCTTCAGTTTTAGTCAAAACCGCCAAAGCATTCGCTTCCATTCCTGGAACCGTGTTCAGAGTGATTTTTTGACCACCGTTTAATTTCTTAACGTCAGTTGGCAATAGGAAGCCTGATTGACCAGAAAGAGCCGCTGCCATGAAAGTTTCATCGCCACGGATTTGCGGAGCCACCAAAGTGTTCTTAGTCGTGAATTTCAACTCATTCGTCGGCAAATCCACTGGAGTGCTGGCTTTAGAAAGATTCACGTCACGGACTGCACCTGCTGTCAGGTCGAAGACGTTTAGCATTTCGTAAAGTTTTGCTCCGCCACGAACCCCATCAACCACTTGTTTGAACGGGAAAGTGCCGCGCGCAACAAACACACGAGTCACACCCGGTTGACCGAAGTAAATGCGGTAAGCCGGTTTATCCAAAGTCACTGTGAATAGGGCGTATTTTTCGCTTTGTTTTGGCAAAGACAAGTTAGCTGGGATTTCCATTTCCTGGCCCAATGCTGAAATCTTGTCGCTTTGTGCACTCAATACGGAATCCATATTGAAGGCAAAAAGTTGCATCTTCGTGAATCCTTGCATCACCAAGCCGAAGTCGATGTTGCCATCGCCATTCTTAATTGGAAGTCCTTGGGCTGTGCCTTTAACTTCAAATTGGTTGATGGTGTTTAGCGGGCGAAGCTTAAACGCCAAAGGCCCTGGCTCCACAGACATATAAGTCATGCGCACATAACCTTTTGCGTGGATCGTGACCGGCAAAGCTGCGGTCCAAGAAGCTGGGATCTCGATTTGACCCGCCGCGTCCGTAGTTAGAAGGTTGCCTTCAAACGGAGAGTTGAGTGCATCACCGATAAGAACTTGTGCGTCCGCAAGTGCGACTCCGTCCATACCTGTGACGGAAAGTTTGTTAGCGGAAGCATTGATTTGGCGACCAGAGCCGTCCAAATCCGTGGGAATGGCGTGATTGTTGGAGTTCGAACAACCCACCATAATTGCTGGCAGTAGGGCTGCCATCATCAGTCTTTTCATATAATTATCCCTTCCCTGAGATTGAACATTATGTCCGAGTAATTATTCCATTGTGATATGACAGCGGGGTCAAGACTAAAGACTGGGCCCCTTAGGATTTTCGAAAAACTTCGAATAACGCAAACGCAACATTTGACATAAGGACGCAGAACTAATAAAAATTGCGGCTCACGCGCAAGCGTTACGGTTGGTGGGGTAGCTCAGCTGGTTAGAGCAACGGAATCATAATCCGTAGGTCGGCGGTTCAAGTCCGCCTCTCACTACCAAATTTTTCACCGCCACTATGGCGGCGAAAAATTACTGTCTACACTTCGGCTCCGCCGAAGTAGATATAGTTCATCGGATGCGTTCTGATGGAAGTTTCTCCGGAAATGAGCCTCTGAGAGAAATATCAAACCTGCAGAGATGCGGGTTTTTTTATGCCCATCTACCTACCCAAGTTTGACTTGGAAATTATCCAATCACTCAAAACCTTTGTCTTCGGTGGAATAAAGCTTTTCGATGGATAAACTAAGTACAATTCTGTTTCGGTCATCCACTCGATTCGAGGCTGGAGTTCAACTAACTTTCCTTCTTCTATCTCTTTTCTAAAAAGAAAATCAGGAAGAAATCCAATCCCATTTCCCTGTAGAATCATCGTTTTTATCGCAGATAAATTATTGGCCTTATAGGGAGCATTGTTTTTTGGAGTGAACAATATTTCCTCACCATTGATAGCGACCTTTAGAGGATCACGTCCAGGCTTAATGGCTTGCCTGTGAAATGTGATCCAGGGAAGTTGTTCAAGTATTTCAGCATCAAGTTTTCGTCTTTTCTGAATACTTAAGGACGGCGATATATACGCATAAAAATGAACCGGCCCTATTTTTCTTGCTATTAGTGCTTCTTCTTTCGGGTGCCCCGCGCGAATTACCAAATCAAGTCTATGCTGAGCCAAATTTCGCTGTTCACCAGAAAAATCCCATTCAATTTTCACAAGTGGATAGGTCTCAAAAAATCCCGGCATCACATGTTCAAGTAAGTACAATCCAAACTCAATCGGTGTGGAAATTCGCACAGTACCCTGTGGTGCGCTTCGGGTGGACTGAATAGACTCGATGGCTTGCTCGAAGATTTTAACGCCGTCATGGACCTCCTGAAGGAACGCCATGCCCTCTTCAGTTAGTGTTACCTTTCGAGTCGTTCTATGAAAGAGCCGGACTCCCATCTGGCTCTCAAGCTCGGCGATCTTACGGCTTAAGAGCGATTTCTGAATATTTAAATCATTCGCAGCCTGCACAAAGCTTAGTGTTTCCGCGACTTTATTGAAGTATTTGAGGGTCTCATAATCAGCACTCATTGTCCTACTATAGCAACAATTCTATTCTAATTCAATTGATTATCCCTACTGATCCTGGTGCTAGGCTTTTAGGTATAGGGAGGTTCTTATGTCGAACCCAAACATCAAATACAGCAAAGTTGTCATTCCCCAGAAAGCTCAGCACGGAACAGGCTTTATGGCATATCGCCTAAGTGACTCCGCATTTAGCGGACTTTTAAATCCGGTTTTAAATGTCGACCACTACTTTATGAGTGAGCCCACATTTCCACCACATCCGCATGCAGGATTCTCAGCAATCACTTACATGTTTGAAGACAGCGCTACGAGTATCTTGAATAGAGACACCTTAGGTAACGAGATCAATATCAATCCCGGTGATCTTCACTGGGCTCAAGCTGGCAAAGGCATGATGCATGAAGAGCCACCTCTTGTTCATGGTTTAGTGAGCCATGGTCTACAAATCTTCATCAACTTACCTAAGAAACTAAAAGACTCTGATCCAAAAGTTTATCACATTGCAAACGCACAAGCTCCGCGAGTTATGTCAGAAAATGGAATCGCAGAAGTGAAAGTGGCTGCAGGAAACTTTGGTGAAGCAAGTTCACCAATGCAAGTCGATTGGCCAACAGATCTTTTGCAACTGAAGTGGAAAAAAGATGGCGGAGCAAAAATCACACTTCGTCCGGGTCAAAGTGCCTTGGTCTTGAATATGTCAGACACGGTGACTTTAAGTGATACGGGATTTTCCAGTGTTCCTAAATATGCTGGAGTGGCCGTAGCTAACAAAGGCAGCATCACCGAAGACTTTGAAATCTTCGGAAATGTGAGCAGTGATGTCGTGATCATAAGAGGTCAGGTCATTGATGAGCCAGCGATCTTCCATGGCCCTTTCGTTGCGACAGATGTTGATGAAATGAATAAAACCATCAATCGCTATCGTCGCGGCGAGTTCGGCGAGCTTCTTCCACGTGAAGATAAATAACGCAATTTAATTAGATTAGAACAACCCACATAAGGAAACGTAAAATGAGCAATTTAAAACTTCTAACACCACTTAAAAATAGCAAACTCCACTTTAAGAACCGTGTGTTTATGGCGCCGATGACTCGCTCGCGTGCAACGGAGAATGTGCCTACTGAACTGATGAAAGAGTACTATGTTCAACGCGCGTCTGCTGGTTTGATTTTCAGCGAAGGTGCTCAGATTAGTCCTGAAGGTGTTGGTTATATCTTTACGCCGGGTATTTATTCTGACGAGCAAATTAAAGGTTGGAAGAAAATCACTGATGCCGTTCATGAAAATGGTGGATTGATATTTAACCAGCTATGGCATGTGGGCAGAGTTTCTCATCCAGATTTTCACGGTGGCAAGTTGCCTGTCGCGCCTTCGGCAATTGCGTTTAAAGGTCAAGCATTCACCGTGCAAGGACCAAAGGATACGGTCGAGCCAAGAGCTTTAACCACTGAAGAAGTAAAAGCTACCGTCGAAGACTTTAGAAAAGCCGCACAAGCTGCGAAACTTGCTGGCTTCGACGGGGTCGAGGTGCACGGAGCAAATGGCTACTTGCCAGCTCAGTTTTTAGAAGACGGCGCAAATACAAGAACTGATTCTTACGGCGGATCATTAGAAAATCGCGCTCGGTTTTTACTGGAAGTAACGGATGCTGCAATTAGTGTATGGGGGCCAGAAAGAGTCTCGGTCAGATTGTCGCCGCGCAATCCTTACAACGGCATGAGTGATTCAAATCCAGAGGAGACATATCTGTATGTCGTCGAACAGCTAGAGAAAAGAAAGCTTGGAATTCTACATTTGATGGAAGGCTCTGAATTGCCAAAAGACGTGCAGCCTTTGGCGCCGAAAATTAGAAAGATATTCTCTGGCATTTTAATTATCAATTTTGGTTATGACAAAAATACTGCTGAAAAGGTTCTAGAGCAAGATGGCGCAGATGCAGTTGCATTTGGATCTCTGTTTATCGGAAATCCCGATTTGCCGGAAAGATTTGCAGCTAACGCCCCGTTGGCAACAGCAGATAGAGCAACATTTTATGGAGGAACAGCGCATGGTTATACGGATTATCCGAAGATGAAATAAACTATTTTGAAATCACCGATATTTAAAAAATTAGTTAAGAAAAGAGATCTATATGAAAACAACTACATTTGACCCAAAAGATACAGCACTTATCCTAATCGACCACCAAGTCGGCACTATGCAACTTATTAAAAATATTGATGTGAAGCTTGCTGAAAGAATGACTGTGGCACTTGCGAAAATCGCAAAAATATACAATCTGCCAGTGGTACTAACATCTTCGCAAGAAGATCAACTTCAAGGACCTCTTATTCCTCAACTTAAAGAGCTATTTCCTGAAGCTTACGAAAAACGCGTGAAAAGAGCGGGTATCGTAAATGCATGGACAGATCCTGAATTTAAAAAAGCTGTAAAAGCTACGGGCAAAAAAAATCTGTTGATGGCTGGCGTAACGACTGACGTATGTTTGATTTATCCGTCTATTGATGCAGTTAAAGATGGTTTCAATGTTCAAGCAGTGATGGATGCGTCTGGATCCCCATATGAGCTTTCAGAGGAGCTAAGCAGAAAACGCATGGCGGATGCTGGAGTGGTATTAACTGCGACAAATACTGCGATTGCAGAGCTTGCGCAAGACTGGAGTACCCCTCAAGGTCAGCAAGCAATTCAAATCATGTTCACTGAAGTTCTACCAAAAATTGGCTAAATAACCTCACGTGCCGGAACAAACACTTGATCTCCGGCACTTCCCTAAAATAAGGCTCAAAATAATGATCATTGATATCCTTTTTCTAATACCCGGCTTAATCCTTTTTTTGAGCGCAGTTACTAAGTTCTTTAAGAACAAAAGCGTAATGGCTGAATTTACACAATTTGGACTTCTAAAATATCGGCTTCTGGCTGCCAGCGTAGAGATAGTTGCCGCAATGCTATTAATTGTACCAGCTGGAAGACTTTTGGGCTGCCTCTTGGCGACTAGCTATTTGGGAGGCGTAATTGCCTGCTGTTGGCGCTTCCTTACCTTTAAAAGGTCCCTTCCTGCAGCACTAATTTCAATTCTATTGTGGGTCGGCTGTATTTTGAAATTCGGGGCTTGGCCATATTAAGGTTGTTTTACCATCAACTGCCATCAAGCTCCTGGTTAAATTGTTGATTGCACTGAGATTTCATGCAATATCAGAATCAAATTTTTCACCGCCACTATGGCGGCGAAAAATTACTGTCTACACTTCGGCTCCGCCGAAGTAGATATAGTTCATCGGATGCGTTCTGATGGAAGTTTCTCCGAAAATGAGCCTCTGAGAGAAATATCAAACCTGCAGAGATGCGGTTTTTTTTTGCCTTGAGCACACCTTTTTAATTCCAACTTACCCTCGCCAAACATCTTCTCCTATATCCCTATGAAAACACCAAGCCCAGCGAGTGATTGGGCTTAGAATCATTTCCAATGAACGACCTGCTATCGATTTCACATGTCCCTATGGAACAGTAGGGGCCGTACGTTCTTAGCGGTTTGATAGCATAGAAACAATTATTCATTGAATTCCTCTTTGTGTGTTTATTAAACTAAACCAGGGGGATTTATGCCACAGATTAGAAGAGCCCTTATTGAAGATGCACCTGGGATTCACGATGCACATATGCGATCAATCCAAGAGATTTGCTCTAAAGATCATTCTCCCGAAGAAATTAAAGGTTGGGGCAATAGACCCTATAGCCAAGAAAACAGACTTCATGCAATTAAGAATCACAGCGTTTGGGTTGTGGAAGATAGCGGTAAGATTGAAGGCTATGCGCAAATTGCCTTCAATGAAAAAGAGGGGATGCTTTGTGCCCATGTTTTGGGGCTCTACCTAACAACAAGTGTAGTTGGTACCGGGGTAGGCAAGAAGTTGCTTCAACTAATGATTGAAGAAATAAAAGCAAAGAGAGTGTGCAAAGTAACTCTTGAATCAACCATGACGGCCCACGGTTTTTATAAAAAATTTGGCTTCGTAGATTCGGCCCCAGAAATCCTTGCGCAAATTGGCGGGAGTGGAGTTCGTTGTCAGCCAATGAAGATGGAAATGGCCTATTTGTAACCCATGGGGCTTCTTTCCGAGGCCTTGGAAAAACTTCAGATTTAACCAATAAATAAACACTCCCAGAGCTCTGTATAAGCTTTAAATCGCATACAAGCATAGTAAAGCATATCAAATTAACGAAACCCCAGCCTACTGCCAAAATTTGATATTTCGTCTACTTTTACGTATACCATCTCCTCACTTAGGAGAAATTTATGACTTTGGCTAAGATCGCCTTCTGCGTGGCTGTTGTGGGACTAGCTGCCTGCTCAGACAAATCCAATTCTAACAATCCCATCAGCCCTGAATACAAAGTTAAGGACTATAGCCAATCGGCGACCCTTAATTTGTTGCAAACCAACGATGACCTTGGGAACGCGAAAAGCAATGCGGTTTCAATTAAAGGTACAGGCCGAAGCAGCACTTACAAAATCACTTATCACTTCAACACGGCAAACAACTCAAGCTTCAAAATTGTAAACACACGCCAAACCCTTTATGCGGTTTGCGATCGATCTCAATCTGAAGTTCAAATCGAAATGACTCTTAAAGGTCAAAACACGGATCGCAAAGTCACAGTTCTGGATCAAGTGGACGTAGCTCAAAACAGTGACTATACACTTGAAGTAGTTGCGACCCCGCAATGCGAATCGTTGGATTTGAATTTCGATATTACGGCTTGGGTAGGCAACCCACTTACAGATGCAAAAGTGGCTTATATTTGTGATAGCAAATCTATTGGTCAGATGACTTTAGTAGAGGGTGTGAACTTTGTTACGGCTTATTCTTCTGTAAGCGGCAAGCGCAAATTCCTAGATTACGAGTCATTCTGTGGCGAGGCCTTCCGTGGTTCTAAAGGCAGTTGCGATAGCAAAATGAACCTGGAAAGACCAACTCCGGAGTTTGGCTATGCTGAATTAAGATGCGAAGCTACTAAGGACTTGGAAAAGAGAAGCTCCAAAGCTGAGTTTAATGTGAATAGCGGAACTGCTTCTGTTAGCTGCGCTGCAAATGGTATTGTTACCTTTGCTGAGACGTTCACGTCTTGCCGTTCAAGGTTGATAGACTATAAGCAGTTGACTCAAGTCAGATAGTTTCTAGATTCAACAATCACATATTTCTCATCCCAAGCCTGTTCCAAAAAGAACAGGCTTTTTAGTTCCAGCCTGGCCCCTCAGAATGTGCTCGTTGCAATACAACGCTAAGTTGTTATCATTTATGAATGCTGAAAAGAAGAACGAAGGCAATCTTGTTCGCTCTTGCTGCCTCGATAGGTATTTTGTTTTGCTATTCTATTTATAAATACAAACTCAACGTCGATAGTAAAGGTGCTTTCCGCGTCTCAATCCAACAAAAGTATCATCCCAGAATAGCGGAGATATGGAGCTCCGTGAAAAGTCCTCTTCAGCCAAAACTTAAGAATGCTGAAGACTCATCTACTACTGAAGATGGAGAGTCACCTGCTCTTAACGACGGCGCACTGGTTGAATTGGCGGTGCAGTCATTTAAAAAGAATGAAGAAAGTCTAAACCGAGCTTGGCGCGATTATCGAGTTCAGGTTTATAAAAATATTGGGGTTGAGGGCGGCGACCTAACCGCACTTGATGAATTGCTAAGCCAGCACCTTGATGTTATTGAGGAAATTCAGAGGGAGATGTCTACTTCGCCTTACGGCCTTGGTGATGAAGAGTATGAAGCAATGAGCGCAATCTCTCAGCAAGCCTATGCAAGCATGGACGAGAATATCGAGAAGTTTCTGGGTTCTGAGCGTTTTAAATACGTTAAGGACGCAAGAAAGCTGTTCAACAAGGCATATCAAGAAAAATCAAAATCCCATGCCGAATATATCGGATGGTAACTTAGATGGCTTAAAAGCATTACATTGTTGACCGCTTGAAAGCTGCTGCTACGATGTAAAAATGAATACACAACTTCCAATGAAAAGCTCTATTACTTCCGAAAATGTCGCGCGATACGTTGTCGAAAAAATTGTTTTAGATTCTGCCTTAGAAAAGAAACTGCGAATTGAAACCTCGAAGCTTGAGGCGGGTGGGATGATCAGCGGCAGTGATGTTGGTTCATTCCTGGGGATTTTGGCTCAATCAGTTAACGCAGTAAAAGCTATCGAAATTGGGACATTTACTGGCTATACTGCACTTAAAGTCGCTTCAGTTCTTCCCAAAGAAGGTAAGTTAATTTGCTGTGATATTAGCCCAGAGTGGACAAGTATTGGACGTCGTTATTGGCAAGAAGCCGGGGTCTCTGAAAAGATTGAGTTGAAAATTGCACCAGCGGTTCAAACTCTAGAGGCTTTGATTGCGAATAGTCAGGAAAATACTTTTGATTTTGCTTTCATCGACGCTGATAAAACTGGGTATGATAAATACTATGAGCTTTGTCTTAAGCTTCTTCGTCCGGGCGGTCTGATCGTTCTTGATAATATGCTGTGGGATGGAGCTGTGGCGGACGCACAAATTCAAGATGAGACCACCCAAGCGCTTCGTAAAATGAACGAAAAGGTAAGCCAGGACGAACGAGTAAACGCATGTCTGCTGACCGTTGGCGACGGTCTTATGTTAGCTCGTAAAAAATAATCTAGCTCACTTGGTTTTGTTGACAGAAATAGCTCTTGTCGCAAAAATTTGGGAATGAAAAAGTTCGGTATCATGATTCCTTTTATGTGCGGGCTGACTTTGAATAAATTCTAGTTTCGAACGGCCTACACTGGTATAGTACCTCATCATGACACACACTGAATCAGTAAAGAAAATGTGGCAGAAGTATCACGACTCAATCGGAGTTCCGGCTCCGTCTGAAATCGTGGCCGACTTTTTTTCGGATAACGAAAAGGAAGCGACCGAACTTGCTATCCTGGTAGATCAAGGTATCAAACAGGCTACGGCATCTGCTCTTTGGTCTTTTGAAAAGACGGGATCTCAAATTCCCGCGGTGGGCGGTATTTTTTTAGTCGTTGATGGACGGGGCGAGGCTGTTTGCATCGTTAAAACGACCAAGGTATCCATTATTCCCTTCAATGAAATTAGCGAAGCAAATGCCTTCAGGGAAGGCGAGGGGGATCGCTCTCTTGAATATTGGCGCCGAGTTCACGTCGCGTATTACAAAAGACAGTTTGAGCCAATGAATCTTACCTTCGAAGAATCGATGCCTATCGTATTCGAGGAATTCGAAAAGGTTTTTCCTTAAGCAAACGAAGGCCATCACCATCATGAGTCTCAGAGTTTACCTGCCCCAAAATTGCGGCAATCCTGCCGCAGCTCTATTTTCTATACGGCTTACAGAACTTATCTGTTAAAGATTGTAGTTTTAACAGGTCTTGTCTTTCTTTGGGTTGCACATAAGGAATAAACCCACTTAGTCCTGGATAGTTTATGCTTTCTTGCCCGAACCGATAGTCCCAGCGATCAATGGTGCTCGTGTTAGAGTCTAATACGAACATTCTATAGCCAGTCTCTGTTTTATTAATATCAAGGATCAACCACGAGTGTGCCATTGCGCCAGCAAACTGTAACATCACGTATACGGGCTTTTTGTAAAGGCGGAAGTCATGCTCCGTTTGATCTAAATTAGCTCGCAAGTCTTGAGAACTTTTTGAAGTTCCTTTTAATCCGCGGATCCAACCGAAATTCAAGGCTTCGCGTCGCTGCCAGGCACTCATTTTAGATTCAAGCTCTGAACTAAAATACCCTGAAAATTCGCGCCAGTTTGAAAAACCAGGGATGGTGACAATGCCGTTCATCGCAATCAACGTGTCGATGATGCGTTCTGCTTCTTGTTTGCTGGGACGTGGTTTGCCGGGTTGATAAATAGAAAGCATGGCCGCAGATCTGGTAAGTGAGCTGTGCCACCAGCAAAGACCTGTGCCCAAGTCTCCACTCAGATTTGTGAAGGCCATGCGATTTTCTTCGTTGGCTAAGAGCTGGTTAATTCCGTAGGCGGAGTCATTCAATTTACAAAGCTCACGGGCTGTTTGGGGTGCCTTGTCTGAAGAGAGGGAATCGTATGAATTCAAAGTATAATCGAATCCATTTAGCCTTGCCCATAACTCGTCGGAGCGCTCGGCATCTCCAGACTTGATTGCGTCATCATATTCCATTTGAAGTTGTTCACGAGTTTTAGGTCCCCCAGTGGTCGCATCCATGATGGACCACGCTTGGGATTTTAGGACTACGGATGAAATTGCCAGTATGAGAATATATTTAAACATACGATTTTACCTCCGGAACTTTTCCGCGCAAAGCAGAGTCATATTCAACTGCTCTTCATAGCCAGCCAGCTTAAGAGTGCCGGCCAAAGTAAGTCTTCCGTTCGAGTTTATTGAAACCTGACCAGAGTAGGAGCCATTGGCGTGGCGAAGAGTTACGTTTCCAGTGGAAGCATCTCTTAATTCGCCGACTAGAACCCAGCCTCCGTAAATTAATGTGATATTTGTCGCACGATGCTGGATGGCTCCAGTCGGTGTGGATTCTACTTCGGCGCGATGTTCATAAAGATTTACAACCAGGGTGTCGTCTTGGCAAATCTGCCACATGCTGTCGCTACCGTTACGAATGCGCTGAACGGTCGTCATGTCTTTTAGAATCAACTTTGAGTAAGTATACTTCGCATCTTCAAGGCCAATAAGGCCAAGGTATTCGTGCAGAACTAAGGATAGTTTTTCGTCTTCTGTGAAACCAACCCAGCGATCGCTGTTAAAGATAATTCTTTTTTCAGCAGGGTAGTTGATGGCGTCTTTTGGGATGCCATTAAGAACCAGCATTTGATTCGTGGATTCTACTTTTGTCGAAGCAATCGAATCGCGCAGCAGATTTACATTCAATCCTTCAATATTTGAATATTGCAGATACTCTTTCAGTTTTTCTGCATAAACCAAGAACTGAAGGGAGTGGGTGTCGCCACCGTTTCCAACATATCTTGGGCCAGCGAAAGAAACGGACGAAAGAAGCAGCATTGCAAGAGCTATGATTGTGGATTTCATGACATTCCTTTTTTGCGGTCGATTCTAAAAAATTGAACTGAAAATTGATAGACACTGTTTTTGCTGGCGGATTTTGTGTAAAACTCCTCCGCAAATTGCTTTTGGAACTTTCTAAGGGCCTTCTTGGCCTCGTCTATTTTGCTGTCATCAAAGGCGAAAGTTGTACTGCCAAATTCACGATGCGTGACTGTTTGTTCATGTAAAGCTTTGATGCCCTTGTTTAATACCTGTTCATGGAAATTACGAATAGCGATCGAGGAAATGTCCATGGTGCTTTCTGTTTCAGGAAAGCACGGCTTCATTTTGCCGTCTTCGATCTTTAGTAGCTCGGCAGCGATCAAATCCTGTATCGCCCGGCGAATCGTTGCCTGGGGAAGGCGCAGGCGCTCCATGAGTTCGTATTCATGATGAGAAAAACCTTCGACTTCGGTCAGCTCAAGAATTGCCTGGTGGTACCAAGTGCCTGTCGCGGAAAAGTCCTTAGGGCGCATTTTGTAGGATTTTGTCTGCTTGAAGGACGCTAACTCCAGGGTTGCAGCTTTGCGATCTTTCTCGCTGCGGGAATGAAAAGCTTTGGAGCTCAGAATAAACAGACGACTCTCTGATAAAGTCATCCCAAGCACGACGCTCAAACGTTCTGCCGTCTGCGGCGCCATACCTTTTTTATTGGCAAGAAAGTCAGAGAGCCACGAGGGGGTAACTTCAAGATCACGAGCAAATGATCGCAGTGAATAATGGGGGTTGGCATTCGAGCGGCGCGCGAATTCATCTGCTAAATATCTGTAGTGGAAGGACTGATCCAGTTTCATGGGCTCCTTTTATTGCAAACTCTGAAGGGCCGCCACAAATAAAGTGATCAGAGTGTTCACTGAGCCGAGAGTCGGTGAATAGCCTGTAAAAAGGTTATCTGAATCGGGATCCACAGAGGGGAAATGAAATAATTACGTATGTAAACTGAGTTTTTAGTTCAGTGGACACTATGTACTCTGAAAACTCGATTTCTTAGCGGATCGCACTGTAAAGGTAGTCTCAGAAAAACAAACAAACTTTTTAATAAAGGAAATGAAAATGAAAAAACTTATCTTGGTACTTGGAATGACATTGGCTTCAACTCAAGCATTTGCAAAAGACAGCAAATGGATGATTTGCAAAGGCGAAACAGTGGTATTTGGTGAAAACAACTCATTGGTAGTTAACGTATTTGAACATCGCAAAGGTCCTGCGGGCAGAGAGACTTCATTGACTCTATTGTTCGGTGGTTGGGTATTGAAGGGTGCTTTTGACAACACAAGCTCGTACTCCGGTAACGTACAGTTGTCTGGAGACCGTTCAGGTTTTGACGGCGAGTTCACTCTTGATTTGAGTGCGGCCACTGTAAAACTTGAAGGCACTTTGGATCTTCACTACAAAACCCCAGTATCTGTGACTTTGAAGTGTGAAGACTTAAGCAGATAATTATCTAGATCAATATAAAAGGAAAATAATAATGAAACACCTTATCGCATGTATTCTTATGATTGCAGCCAGCACATCTTTTGCTGGTACTTCTGAAAAATCTAAACAAGCTGTTCTTTCCAGCCCGGAAGTTCAAGCTGTGGTTCTTACCGTTGCTAAAATGCGCGGTCTTGAATGCTCTACGCCTAAGTTGGACAATATCCAAATCACCGCAGTGGATGGAATCAACGAGAAGTTCAGTGTTCCGGTTATGTGTAACCTTCCAGTGGATCCAACAACTGGCCAAGGCGGCGCGGAACTAACTTCCGTGACTGTAACTGGATACGTATATAGCCAGACACACGTCAGAGTTTTCGGAATGGAAATTAAAGAGTTTGAGTAGTTAGATTTGTAAGCTCGATTAAATGATAGAGCAACGAGGACAGGCCCAAACGGCCTGTCTTTTTTTTTGATAAATTGTGAACATCTTTTACGGTAACCAGCCTTGACCACTCAATTCCGCTTACTATAAGAACTGCCGAACACTGCCGTACAGTTAGTGGCTCCCCTCTATTGCTCCGCGAATGCAGCATGTCGTATAAGCCTTCTATCCAATGACCTGTCACTTTTATATAAATCTAAGGAGTTAAAATGAAGATCACGACAATGTTCCTAGCAGTTTCTGTATCTCTATTCGGTATGGCCGCTCATGCAAATTACGATGTGTTAAATCCAAATGATAGCGTTCTATGTTCTGGTCCGGATAACAGCTTTGTTACTCTGAACGCCAAGCATACTAAAGTGAAATTCGAAATCGAAGGTATGACCAACGGACCTCAAAAAGTTGTTTCCGTTCAAAACGATGGCCAGACGACGGCGACATTTACAACGGAAGAAGGCACTTTGATTCTAAGTAACAAGGGCGACTATTGGTTGAACGATGGTGATCTTATTGAAGATGCTTGGGACCTGGATTGCAAATAATAGTATGAATCTTGCTGAAGTTCCCTGTACTAAGATTAAAGCGTGCCTATTGGCTTTTGGAAAGCCTTAGGCCGCTTCAAATTGGCATCTGCCAAATACTTAAACACAGGGACTTATATGAAATACTTCATTCTATGCTTCATCGCTGCGTTCACCTTGGGTGCCTCATTGCAGGCTTCGGCGGCTGGAAAATTCACGGTGCCTGAGCCAATTACCAAAGAAATCGACTCCTATCGCGGGAACCCCAAGCTTGCTCCAAGGGCAGAGGCTTTCGATCAGCTAGTCCTTCTGATGGAAAACCTGTATTCACCTTCACTGGAGGACGCCATCAAGGCTTCCGACCTCGATGCAAAAACAATCCAATTTATCACAGACCATTCGCGTGGACTGTTTCCGATTGGCGCCTTGTTAGCGCAAAAACCAGTTGAAAGCGGCTATTCCTTGGGGCTGTCGGCGAAAGAAGGCCAGTACGAAATGCTTTCGGAGCGCATGAATTTTACCGCGTGGTCCGAGGCCTATGCTGGTTTTGGAATTGATTGGAAGAAAGAGAAAAACCATACGGCGATTTTCTTGGAAAAGGTAACAGCAACCAACAAGCCTGTGGTCTTTCTTTTGCCCAATACTCTTGTTAAGTATAATCAACCCAGCATCACAAAGAATGAATTTACCTGGCTTATGAATAATCCGGGTAAAATGAAGAACGTCTTTTTCTTTCTAGGCGGATACGAACTTATCACCGAAGAAATGAAGAACCTTGCTGATCAGGCCGGTCTTTCAAATGATATGTTTCGTGCCCTATTCATGAGAGCTTTGGGTGCAGAATCCAGCAATTACGACGAAGCTCTATAAACAAAAGATATATTGACCTCCTCCGCGTAGCTTTTATGATTAATGACACCAGCTGGAGGTGTTTACATGGAATCATATTACGATGCGCATGAGCGAGCTTACAAAGAGATTAAGTCCAAAGGTTACATCGGCTGGGGAAATGCGAAAACTCTGAATGACGTAGTGGACCCTATCACGCTCAACTATTTGAAAAGTTCTATTCAACAATGGACGGGCAAAGGCTTTGCCGGAAAAAGTGCATTGGATTTAGGGTGCGGCGCTGGAGCGACCGCTTTTACCATGGCTCAACTTGGTCTTAATGTTACAGGAATTGATATTTCGGCAACAGCCATCGAAATGGCCAAGGATTTGGCGAATCAACAAAACCTTAAGATTGATTTTATGGTTGGTGATGTCCTTCGACTGGAAAACCTAAATCGAAAATTTGATATCATCTATGACAGTCACTGCCTTCACTGCATTGTTTTTGATGAAGATCGCCAAGCTGTGTTCAATGGAATCAAAAACTCGCTTTCTAAAGACGGCATTTTTATTCTAGACACGGCGGTTGTTGATGGTATTTGGGACCCGGCAAGTACAATCGATACACTGCGCTTTGATGAGAACTACATCTTGTGGCACAAGACGAAACCTTCCGATACTCGCGGAGTCATCGAAATCGAGGGTCAGCACTGGTGTGCTCAAAGACGGTTTTATCCGGCATCGAAGGTCATGGAAGAAGTAGAGCGCGCAGGGTTTAAAATTCTATCGCAAGTTACTGAAGCTCCATCTAAAGGCGGCTCTAGCATGCTCCGCCTGGTTCTTCAGTCGTAAGCAAATATTTATTGGATCGAGGGGAAAATGAAGAACATTAAACTGATTATTCTGTTTTTAGCAATTCTGAGCGGTGCTGTTGCGCAGGCTAAAGACCTCTCGATTCTTTTTATCGGCAATAGTTACATCTATCTGCCGTCCCAAGGTACTCCTGAAGATCCAGCTCTGCCTAAAATTATTGGTCAAGTTATTCAATCAATTGATTCGAAGTTGAACTTAAAATACGCGTACAATACTCCAGGCGGTTACACTTACGAAAAACACCTTAATGATCCAAAGACCCAGAATCTTCTGCAGAACTCTTATGACAGTGTGATTCTTCAGGGGCAAAGTATCGAGTCACTAGAGCTGCCTCCGGAGTGGCACAAGTTTGGGATCGGAGTGCAAAACTTTTCGGTGAACTTGCCCAAGGTCATTGATTTAGCATTGGTTAAGAATTCAAATGTGACAGTGTTTGTGAATTGGGGATGGAACTTCAAAAACTCAAATCTTCAGCCGGGTGCGGAAGGCCTTCTTTTTCCTCCTGGCAGTGCTAAGGCTGGCCAGCGTTGGTGTGGGGCAGATAAGTTTGAACTGCAGCAAATGATCGATGCAAGTTATCAAAAGCACGCCACCGGCAAAAAGGTGACTTTGTCGATGGTCGGAAATACTTGGCTTACTCTTCAAAAGAAGGGCCTGGTCGGGGAGGATGATCTTTATCTGAAGGATGACTGGAGTCACCCCTCAGTCCTTGGCTCTTATGTTGAGGCGTTGGTTTTGACCAGAGATGCACTAAAGCTCGATATCTCAAAAGCAACCTTTGTTCCGGCAGGAGTCGATCAGAAACTGGCGAAATCAATTCGTGAATTATTAACGAAGAAATAGTATCCAAAATATTTAGGTTCCCAGATAAGCCTGTTCCAAAAAGAACAGGCTTTTTTGTTCCACTTATGGACGGGTCATTAGCCATTATAAAGAGGATCTAAGAAAATCTGATCCCCATGTCCCAGGATATTCAAGCGATCAGTATCTTTTTCGTAGTTAAAGTATTTTTCGAAAATTAGATTGGTAGCGCGACCTGATTTTTTCAGGGCTTTCATTTGCTTACAAAGTTTCGCAGCGTCAGCCTGTACGTTGCTAAAGCGGGAAATAACCATATCCATTTCGAAGATTTTTCCGTCTTCAGTTTATCCAAGTACGAAGTGCGGCAAGTTTGCCGCACTCTGAAACAACTACAGCCGGCTTGGCGCCAAGCGTCACTTCCTTCTATTTAGAGACAATCCGCCCAAGACCCAGTATTTATTGGCTCCTATGTCATCATTTAAAACTGAAGCTACTGAACTGATCAAAAAACACCTTAAAGAACTTCAAGAATCAGCTGAAGAGCTGGGTGGCGTTTTCATCACTGGTATCGACGGCACTGTTGCGGTGATTGGTGTTGAGAACTCTAAAAAGAAAATCATCTTCCAAACAAGCTTCGTCAGTGAAGATGTTAATAAGAATCTGGATGCTCAGGTTGATATGCAGGATCTGTTGGAAGATAAAGGCATCGAGGCCATCTCAGAACACGATTTCAATATCGCGATCGGTACGCACTAAAGCAGTAGTCTTTATACACATAAAATAACGAAAGCCTGTTCAGATAATATTTGAACAGGCTTTATATTATCTAAAGCGCTTCACCAGACAACTTAATGACAACTCGGCTATCAGCAAATTTAATCACCAACAGACCCGTGTCGTATTGGCGGGATGAATTGCTAGTTTTTTGACTTGGCCAGTATGTCAGACGAACTGCGCATTGCTGACCTTGAGTTAAAACATTCGGGCAGTTGGTGTTTACGTGGAAATTCAATCCCGAAAGTTGCACGTCTTGAATTTCAGCGGGGATGCCGTTTTTTGCAGTGATTCTATATTCCAAGCTATTTTGGGTATGAGAAAAAACCGTTCCAAAATCCTGGCGGATCGTTCGGTTGCTGCCATAAGCATTGAGTTCAATTGTTTTAGCCGTGCCTCTGTGTGCGAATGTAACCAACGGTAGCGTGAGTAGAATTCCTAGGATCAACTTCTTCATAAAACCTCCGATTGGCAGTGAAGCTAGTTACTCCCATAGGGAAATTCAAATTACAATCACCGCAGAGTGGCGTGCATGGCGTTGTAGAATAGTTCCGTGACTTGCAACTTTGAAATCTACATACTTTTTTTGAACATCAATGAACGTTAACCGTAAACATAAAGGAAGCGTGCATGACCTTCTCTAATCCAGTTCCAGTCGCTGTTGCAGTAGTGCCTTACAAAAATGGTTTATTGGGAATTCGTCGAGGTATCGAGCCCAAGAAAGGGCAGGTTGCTTTTCCGGGTGGTTACATTAATTCAGGCGAAACATTCCATCAGGCTCTTAGCCGGGAACTTCTGGAAGAGACGGGCATCAGTATTTCTGAAGACGCTTGGGATGTATTCCATATTGGTGATTCGCTACAATCCAATCGCATTTTGATCTTTGGAATCTGCAAGGGAGTGGATCAGGCAAATTTAAAATTCAAATCTGACGAGACTCAAGAAGTTCTGGTTATCGATCCAGCAACTTCGTTAGCATTTCCGTTACACGATGATGTAAAAAGAAAATTCTTTGCGTCCACGTAGTCTGTCCCTGAAAAGTAAACGTACGTAAATTTAAAAGGATTAAGATACTAACCCAAGGTCAAATGTAAGTTCACATCACTAAATGTTGGCGCTATAATTTAAGAATGCGCCTAGCAATTATATTTGCCATTCTGATTGGGTCATTGAGTGCGAAAGCAGCGTGTGAAAAACGCTACATCTTTGGCTTTGTGAACACCGGACCCTCGTTCATGGTTTCAGATCAAGGTGAAAAGCAAGGTCATTCATATTCCTTATTGCGTGAATTGGTAGAGCGTATCGGTTGTAAGTCCAGCGAGAATCCAGCTTCCTATGCGGCAAATGCTGAGCTTTTTAAACGTAATGGCCTGGACATTTATGGTCTTAGCATTCCTGATTCGAATCTGGAAAATCGCGGTGAGTTTGTAGAAGTTTATCGTGTTCCACGTTGGCTGATTGTTCGTAAGGACAGCTTCGTCCCTGGAGCTCCAATTTCCTCGTATTTCAAAGATAAGAAAATCATTTTCGGCAGCATTATTGGTCGGGGACTTTTCATTAAACCCGATGAAAAAGAAGAACTCTACAAAGATCATCGTATTCGCGAGTACCCAACTCCTGCAGAAGTTTATAGCGCATTGAAATCGGGGAAGGTGCAGGCTGCATTCACTTCGCCAGTTTTTAATTACTACTTCGTTCGCGAAGAGGTACGAGTTAAATCTTTGGTCACAGTACTTGATACTGACTATATTTCGCCGATTGGTTTCTATGTTTCAAAATCCCGTCTTTCCCCGCAAGAGCGCAATTCAGTTCGCCGACACTTGGCGGATATGAAGAAAGATGGAAGCCTGCAAAGTATTACCAAGGACTATCTTTTCGAGGAAGACCTCAAGTACTATTCCCCTTAGTTGAACCCCTTATTGCACCGGTTATTTGGTACGACTTCTGAATTACCCATTTTCGTAATTCAAGATTGCTATCAAATGCAAGGAGCGCCCTATGGGTCTTTCTAAGGTGAATAAGTTTTTGACAGTGAGCGGCCTTTTGTTGCTTACTTCTGTTTCCGCGTCCCAAGCCCTTGCAGCGGAACAGTGTTCGGCGGTCTTTGCCACTAATTCCCAGGCACTTCCTGCTGACGTAAATCCCGTGCTCTTAATGAGTCTTTTCAAGCAGCAGGTTCAAGCGCAACTGGGACAGTACGCTTACCAAATCGTAAAAGGCAATCCTGCCGAAGTTTTAAAGAGCAAATCTATTTCACCACTGATTGTTCGCGATCTTGCAGAACTGGGCACCCTTAAGCAGGAAACTGCTCTGTTGATGGAGATGGCAAAGCTTTCCACTGCAGGGAAGTTAAGACCGGCGCTGGTGACTTTGATGGAACAATTGAAAACCCTACCAGAGCTTGGCGGGAAGCCGAATCCGTTGATTGGTTTAGCTCCTGAAAAACAAGCATACTTGCTGGAAACTGCTGTCAGCTCGATTGAAGGTGTTTTGTCTTTGCGTGGACTTACAAATTCCAACGTAAAGTATGTTGAGTGGCCGGTACTTTCTAAAACTATGACTGAACGCTTGGATAAAGCTCCAGTGGGCCTTGATCATATTTTGCACTTTTCGAAATCTGAATTTCATAAAACTTCTGAAGTTAAAATCCTGGTTGATGGCGAGCAGTCCTTTGCGATGCGTGACAGCCTTATGAGCAAAGCCAAGAAATCCATCGATATTATGACGTGGGCGGTTTATTCCGACAAAACCGGTTTTGAAGCGGCTGACCTGCTTATCCGCAAACATCAAAGCGGCGTAAAAGTTCGCTTGATCGTGGACGGACAAGTTGCTGGTAAACCCGGCTATACCGAAGCCGTGCAAAAGATGGAACAAGCGGGCATCGAAGTCATTCGTTGGACGAGTGCCTCCCACTCTTTCAAAGGTCAGCATCGCAAGATGTTGATCATTGATGGCGAGCACGTGATTGCCGGTGGCTTGAACTTTGGTGATGTGTATAGCCATAAGAATCCTGATGTTAATGTGCCTCGCTGGAGAGACACGGACGTTTACATCCGCGGTGAATCCACCAACGTGAGTCGCCAGCTATTCGCTGACGTTTGGAATCGGCAGGTGAAAGAGAAGAATCTTAGTTTCAAGCCCATTCAGATTCGTGAGAAAAAGCAAGTGGCGCCAGAGACGGGTGACCTAGTCGCAGTTTTGAACCACGACCCAGCAATGGATCAATCGGGCAGTACGATCATGATGACGTTGCTAAAAGGTATTCGCGAAGCGAAAAGTACAGTGGATATTGAAAACGCCTATGTGGTGACGTTCCCGGCTCTTAAAAACGAAATCCAGGCGGCTGTGGCTCGTGGAGTGCGTGTGCGTGTTCTTACCAACTCACACACTTCTGTGGATGAGCCTATTGTCAGTCTGCCGATTTTAAGAAGTGCCCACGAGTTGGCCTCTATCGGCGCGCAGGTGTACCTAAGAAAAGGCTCTACATTGCACTCGAAGCTTGCAGTGATCGACGGCGAGTACTCGATGGTTATGTCTTACAACCTGCACCCACGTTCTGAGAAGGTGGAAGGCGAGATGGCCATGGTCGTAAAGGGCAAGCGTTTTGCTGACTCTGTTACTGAAGCCTTTATGGCCGATATCAGTCCAGATCGTGCGACGCATATTCCTTCACCAGACTTTATTCAGTTGCCAAGTGATCCATCTGTGATCCCGGTGCTGCGTATTTTCTTTGATATGCTTTAACCATCAACGCTATTGCCAGGGTATAAAAGAATGAAAAGTTTGGCCGGTTTTGCATTCATACTAATTTTAAGCCTATCCGCCTTCGGTGGCGATAAGACCATGCGTATCGGTATCGTTGGTGGCGGACCTGGCGGCCTCAGTGCCGCGCACCGCTTGCAAAAAGCCGGCTTTACCAACGTTGTTGTATTAGAGCGAGCTCCCGAAGTTGGCGGGAAGACCGAGACCATTCAATATCAAGGTCAAAACTACGAAATGGGCGCCATCATGAGTGGTCCCTCCTATGAAGAAGTCGTTAGATTGGCTGCGGAAGTTGGTGAGAAAATCGTTCCCTTTTCCCCGGGTGCAGATACAGTTGTTGAGGCGGATCCTGCAAGTCCTAAAATGAAGGCGATGTCGTGGGGTAAAAAGTTGGGTTATTTGGCGGCGGCAGTCGAGTATCACCTGATTTATCGCAAGTACAGCCGATACCTCGCTAATCCTGGCATGAGTGCAATTCCAGCAGAACTTAATGAGCCTTTCTCTACGTGGATCGCGAAGAATGCACGCTTCCATGGGAAATTGCAGGAGCTGCTTTCGCATAGCTTCGTGTCCTTCGGTTACGGGTACATGAGCGAAATACCGGCGGCTTATGTTTTAAGATATTTTTCACCGCGTTTGCTGCGCTCATTTATGTTCGGTCAGGTGCGTATGCTTGAAAACGGCTACCAAAACCTGTGGAAAAAAATTGCGGCTCCGCTAAAAGTAAAAAATAATTTTGAAGTCAACGAAGCTAAGCGCATTAATAATGAATGGCATGTTCGTTCAAATACGGGCCAACAAGAAATCTTTGATGTGATGATATGGACGGCCCCTTTGGAAAAGGCCGCGCAGGCATTGCCCCTGAATCCGCAATTGAAAAGCGTATTTTCGAAAATCGAGTATCAGTACTATAACTCCGCGTTGGTTGAAGTTGAAGGTTTGCCGAAACGTGGAAGTGGCGTTGTGACAAAAAATTACGACTCGTCACAAGCAGGAAATGTCGTTTCATGGTTGCATCGTTGGCCGAATAAATCCAATGTTGCAAACTTCTATACTCTGTCAAATCAGTTCATGAGCCCGGAAGCGGTGGAGTCTGGGTTAAAGCAATTTGCGGATACCCATGGTTTTAAAATCAACAGTGTGGTGAAATCCGTAGGATGGAAGTACTTCCCCCATTTTTCACAAGAAGCTTTGGATCAGCACGCCTACCAGTTGATAGAAGGCACTCAAGGACGTGAGGGTCTGTACTTTGCCGGCGAGCTTATGAATTTTTCAACCGTTGAGCACTCGGCGGAATACTCGCGTGATCTGGTTGATCGATATTTTATAAAAACGGAAAAGCTTTCAGCGGTCTTGCCTTCCAATTACGACGGATCTACAGGCAAAGAAAAGCTGCAAGTTCTTTGGAAGCGCATTGTGGACTCTGAATACGATCAGCGCCCGACCTACGCCGATGTGAGCAGCGGCATGTGGAAACAGATGTCGTTATTTCTGCCGGCCGCTTTAAGTAAGGCCTTTAACAATAATACGGATATCATTATCAAGGGACGAGAAAAGGTAATTCACAAATTAGGATCAACTGCTCTGATTCACTTTGAGCCCAAGGATTCAGGATACAATGCCTTTGATGCATTAATCCGTTTGTCTAATGCGGTTGATGGTTCTGGGGGTCTTATGTACCCAAGCTTTTCTATAAAAATACCTCTGGATGGAGTGGGACGTTCAATTAATTTCAATGTGGGGAAGTCATTTGACTCGCAACACATTGGCAACAATCCCAAGGGGCCGACAGACTACAATTTCTTCCGGGACGACAAAGTATACCCATTCAGTAATGAACTTCCCAATATCCGCAATACGCCCGGTGGAAAAGTATTTAAGTGGATATTTGATCAAGCCCATTTGGCGCCAAATTATATTCCCGTTGATGAAATGACCAAGATCATGAATAAACCGGCGCCTCGGCGTTTTGTTTTTAGGGCACCACCAAGTATTCGGAACCTAATGCAGTCTGAAGTATATCAGGACGAGAGAGAAGTTTTCGAGCGTATCCCTGAAGGGACTGTCTTATTTGAAGTTTATGAAAGCACAGGTCTTCAAGACCCAGGTCGTCTGGTCGGAGAGATCAAGACGGCATCTCGTTTTGTATCTTCAAAATTTGGCGATCAAAATCTATTCTTCCGTCACGAAAGCCGCGACGTAAAGAAGCCTCAAGCCGAGTTTTCCCGTAATAGCTATGAGGAAATACGTGGCAAAACAGGAATGCCCCTGAGCTGCGCAAAAGTCTTCTAAAAAAAAGCCAGTTCACTTTGTATCTGCCTCCATGTATGATGATGCACTATCAAGCTGATGTTTTTTCGGCGTTTTGCAACCCGCGCGTTGATTGTCTGAGGCACACTTTTATGTCTAAAACTATTCTCTCCAAACCCCAAGTCCGTTCACTATGGCTCAAGTCCCAAGGGCTGCATGAGCCACATCCGTTTGGCAGTGGGCCGAAAGCCACGGTGAAAGCGATCAAGCATCTAGGGTATGTGCAGATTGATACGATCAGTGTGATTGAGCGGTGTCATCATCATATTCTTTATTCGCGTATTCCGGATTACAAAAAATCTCATCTGCAGCTGGCGCAAATCAGAGATAAAACAGTTTTTGAATATTGGACTCACGCCTTGGCATACATAGCGACGGATGATTTTAAGTATTTCATCAACGATATGAAGCGCCGGAAAAAGAATCCATCCAGTTGGTATTCGTCGGTGACGGAAGCAGATGTCAAAAAATCGGTGGCCTTGGTGAAAAAGCAGGGGCCTATTTCCATTCGCGATGTGAATGACGAAGTTCTAGTGGATAAGGATCATCCTTGGGCCAGTAGGAAGCCTTCTAAGAAAGCTCTTCAATGCGCGTTTAATGGTGGGGACTTGGTCATCTCTGAACGGGTGGGGATGTTAAAGAAATATGAACTGACGGATCGACACTTTGCTTGGACGAAGCGGCCGAAAGCGGCGACGCCTGGTGAAGTTTATGAATATCATATTGATCGCGCCTTACGCTCGCAAGGGGTGGTCAGTCTTGATTCGATCGCTTATATGCAAAAGGCCGAGCCCAAGAAAGAAATTCTTAAGCGCATTGAAGCCCGAGTTTCTAAGGGCACTTTGATTCCGGTTAAAGTATCAGGCATTGAAAAAGTTCAGTTTTGGATTGAGCCCGCGTATCTGGAAGAGGGGATCGAAGACGCCAATGATCTGACACATATCCTGTCGCCTTTTGATCCTTTGGTGATCCAACGAAAACGCTTTCATATGTTCTTTGATTACGATCATCGCTTTGAGGCTTATGTGCCCAAAGAGAAACGCAAATATGGCTACTTTACATTGCCTGTGATCATTGGTGATCAGGCCGTGGCCGTGTTGGATTTAAAGACGGACCGACAAAAGCAGGAATTGCTGATTCAGCAGTGGAGCTGGCTGGGTAAGCATAAGTCAGCTAAGAATAAGAAGTTGATAGAGCAGGAAATTGCGCGTTTTGAGAAGTTTCAGCTGGCATAACGGTATACATGGAATTTGCTCACCGCAACTAATCTCGAACAGAGTTGATATTCCATAAGGGGCATATAATGATCTGGCCATGGAATCAGTCAGCGCAATCTATGAATTATTAGGTGTATCGCCAGAACAGGCTGACCAGAAGGCGCGAAGCCTTCTGCTGTCGGCTAAGACTCAAGCAGATAAAGATTCCATCAATTGGGCCAGAGGTTTCGCTCTGGTCGAGCTTAAGAAGTTCAACGAAGCTCTCGATATCTGGCAGGAAATTTTCAATCGAACCCATGATCACAAGGCGCTTCATCAAATTGGTTTTGTCCACAGAAGTTCTGGCAACCTTTCCATGGCTGTTAATTTATTCATTCAAGAGCAAGCCCTTATTTCAGCTGATGATCTTCAATCCCGGGCGATAAACTTTTACGAGCAGTCTTATTGCAATTTGCTTTTAGGCTACAACCGGAAAGCTCAGGAATGCTTTCAGCGCTATGAAGAGCTGAATATGGACGAATCTGATTTAATTGAACGAGGCTGCTTTTATCGCCTAAAAGGGGATCTTCACAAATCCAATGATAAAGCTCTGGCCAAAGCTGCCTATGAACAAAGTTTGAATTTTTTCACACAAGCCGAAGACAGTGTTGCATCCGCAGAGATAAAAGAAAGACTTTCCGGTCTATGAATAATTCAGCGATAAATTGGGAAGATGTGGTCGAAAGTGACTACGAGCGTTTTTTGCTAACGTCTTCAATAAAGATGGTTCCTCCGCTTTCTTAATGGACATTTATTTCTATCCTCAGTTCAGAGGTAAAGGTTTTGGCTCGCAGTTGATGCTAATGCTGAAGGAAGAACTACTTTCCATGAGGGTTGCGGGTCTTGAACTGGGTGTGTTTACGCGGAACGAACCCGTCGTGTGCCTGTATAAAAAGCTTGGCTTTAAAGAGCTAACAATAGACGGCAGTAGTATGAAAATGTCCTGGAATCTAAATCACCAAAAAACAAATCCTGTTGAAAATTAAGGCTGGCTTTGTCCCATTGACGGAACTGTTCCTTAATCAAGCTTCGGAAATAAAAAAAAGGCCCCTTATCGGGGCCTTTCAACCAATTATCGGTATTATCCGATTGTCTTAGTATACTTTGCAGTTAACAGATTCTGAAGAAACAGTACCTGATTTAATAGTCAAAGTTTTAGCAGTCAAATCTAGAGCGAATGATTTTCTACCGCTTGTGCCGATAACACCGTTTGCAGCAACGATATCAGCTACTGTTTGATTAGCATAAAGAGTGTCTTCAAAAATATCTGCATACTTTGCGCGGTCATTACCAGCACTGAAGATTTTTGCGTAAACCATGTTGCCTTCGTCATCTTTCAAATCGTGAATTTGCAAAGTTGAATTAACGCCACGGCAAACCAAAGTTTCAGCTTGAGCTTGGGAAGCGATACCAGCGATCAAAAGAAGGGAAACGGTCAAAAGCTTTTTCATCTTAATCCTCCAAGGATTGTAATTGTTAACATTTGCAAACGGGGTAGCAAGAAGCGAGCTCGCGTCCGTATTCAATTTAGAGGTGGTAGAGGTATAATCAGGTGGCCATACCTTTGACAGGGGGCTCAAAAGGGGGACTCTCGGTTTCGTTAGGAAAACGTTTGGGTACCTCTAAAACGAGCAGGCCAAACCCACGGACCAACCGGTGACGTTATCACCGAACATATAGCGACCCACCAGGCGGGTGCGGGTGACCCAGACATTATAGTCACTGGAATCCAGTTCAAAGCCGGCGCCCACGGTAGCAAGATAGTGGAACCCCAGGACTCCGGTTTGGTCACCCATATAGTGGGAGCCTGAGGTCTCTAAGACATAGCGAAAAGGCTCGCCCAGCATTCGCCACTCCCCTAATGGGGCACGCCAGCGATAGTAGATATTTGCGGTTTCTGAATCAGAATATCCGCTAACTGAGCGACTTCCACCCATGCTTTGTAAATGCATATAGGAGTAGCGAATCTGCAGGTCCACATCACGGCCTCTGACGTCGTCATGAAACTCGTAGGCCAGCATCACGGCTCCGCCAAGACCACCGACGGTAAGATTTCCGTTATCCAGAAAATCTATGTTTTCCATGTCTTTATAGTCCGCGATCACGGCGGCACCTATTTCCGTGTCACTGAAAATCATACCAAAAGAGAAATTGAAGATGGGGCGTATCACCCAATCTTTGTAGATTTCAAAATCCCAGCCGACACCGCCCTGCAGGGTTCCGGAGTTCCACTTTAGTGGCACTGAGCGGGTCTCGGTTCCATCGGTTGCGATGAATTTGGGGTCATAGCGGCTGTAGGCGGCGGCTCCCTCAAGATAAACAGGAGCGGTGCTGCTGACGGTAAAGCCACCACCGAATTGAGTCATGGCGATCGCGGGATTACCGGTTTGTGCATTGTTCACTGCAAGAGAGCTTGAAGCTAAATCCGGGATGGCCGAAAAGGACATGAGAGCGACAATAGAGTTGGCTAGCTCTTGCGGGTTGACGTCGCGCAATTGAAAAGCGCCCTGCGCCTTCGCTGACAACAGGAGGGCGAAGACTATGTAGTAGCACTTCTTAAACGAGCTGCGAAAGTAACCTATTCCCATAAGCGGAAATTCCCACAATATCCTTTTGTATCATGGGATCCCGGCTCGCTTGGCTAGATTTGAGCGGGTAGTGGCAAAAAGCAAATGTGGAACTGGCGCCTTTATTTTTGCGCATCTGCGTGAACTTGATCAATCCACTTGGCATAATAGGCAACCTTCATTGCGGTTGAGCTGCCGTTGGTGCAAGAGACGTGACCTAAGAAGTCCTTCGTGCCGGTAACAGAAGAAGTGACACCAATCAGGCGGGGCTTGCCGTTGATGGTGATAAATTGACCGCCACCAGAGTCTCCGCTGCAAACGAATTGGGAGTTTCCTTTACTACGCATGACATAGCGATCAGGCACCAAGCCGTATGCGCCGTTTAGTTTGATCACAGCCTTATACAAATCCCCAGCGCTGCCAAAGCCCATAGAAAGGGCTTCGCGTGAATCTTTGTTTTTTCCATAGCCATAGACGTTTAAGAAATTGTTTTGGTAATTCACCTTTTGATCGCGTTCAATTTCCACAGGCTCAAATCCGTCAGGAATACCGCCTTCAAAAAATGCGATGGCAAGATCATTTAGAAGACCGATCTTGGTTTTGCGGAAGTCTTTGTGAGTAACTACGTAAGTACCTTCACGCTTTAAGGCGTCACGAGTGGCAATACCCTTGTTGTTAGCAAAGATAATTTTAAATCCGGCAAGTGTGGGGCTTTTTTTGTCATAGCAGTGAGCAGCTGTCAGCACACTGTGATCACTTAGCAACGTCGCCGTGCAAATGCCGGTGGCCATACCTATACTGTTAACCGGAAGAAACAACACGACACTTCGCGAACCATCACCTGTTCTGGTTGTAACTTTTTTTCCGTTAATGATGGCAGACTCATCATTGTATAAATCAAGAGGTGTATTTTCAGAACCCGGTCCACAGGCTGACAGAACGCAAGCGGCTATCATGATCAAGAATACGAAGCGTGTTTTCATGGAGCTGTTTATAACCGAAGCCCCTGAGGGCGGCAAGTTGGTGGAATTCGACTGTATTAACTGCATGACGCGACTTCAAACTTAATTCTGAGGTCGTTCGGTCCCTGAAGGATGTGTTGATGCTAAAAAGCAATTCTTGATCCCTAGGAGCGATCATAAAGGCACCGTAAGATTTATTGATGAAGTTGTTGGTACTTTTAATTTTTACAATTCTATCTTCTTCGTTGGCTCATGCAGATTCCATCTTCTTTGATCCCGAAGATCATTTCTTAGATGCCAGTGAATGGTTGCTCAAGCACCGCGGTTTTTTGCCGGTGCCGATTATCATCACAGAACCTGCCGTCGGTTATGGTGGGGGCGTGGCTTTGGTTTTTATGAGCGAAAACGAAGATGCCCCCTCCACCAGAAATCGCTTTATTGCACCCACCGTGACGGGAGTCATGGGGGCCGCCACTGAAAATGGAACCTGGTTCGGAGGGGCTTTTTATCTGCGCAACTGGGACAAAGATCGCTGGCGCTACTTGGGATTTGTGATGGCGGCTTCAGCGAATTTGGATTTTTACGGTCTATCTGGATTTGGTGCGGATAATGAATTTCACTTTGGATACAACCTGAATGGCTGGGGAGTGTTCAATGACCTGCGGGCACGCATCAATGACAGTAACTTCTTTTTGGGTGGACGCTACATCTATACTGCCTTGAATGTTGATTTTGATGGATCGATGTTGCCACCGGCAATACAACCTGACGATATAGAAAACCGCAACGGCGGGATTTCGCTTTTAGTCAGTTACGACAACCGCAACAATACGCTGTCGCCGCAATCGGGTCTTTACATGGAGTATCGCTACTATGTTTTTGATGAAGCCCTTGGCGGAGATTTGGATTATCACGTGCAGGCGGTGGACTTTCAGGGCTTTGCCCGTGCCAGCGAGCTGTGGGGCTTTGCGGGGCGCTTGCAGGCAAAGTGGGTGGGTGATGAAGCTCCGTTTTATGCCAAGCCCTATATCAGCTTGCGGGGTATTCCCAAGCTTCGCTATCAAGGTGAAATTGCAACCTCCATTGAAGGGGAGCTTCGCTATAAGCCCCATCCGCGTTGGGAGGCCTCGTTGTTTGCAGGTGTCGGGCGCGCGGCTGATTCCGGCCAGGATCTGAAGGATGCCGAGTCTGCGTCGGCTTATGGTGCGGGCTTTCGATACCTGATTGCCAGACTTTTGGGCTTTCAAATGGGATTAGATATCGCAAAAGGGCCTGAGGAGTGGGTCTTTTATATACAAGCCGGTGGAGCGTGGGGGTTTTAGGTTGCCTTTACCACCATTGGAAAATACCTTGGCGCTTCGTTTTAATATTACCGGGCAAGGATACCTATGGAAATTCCATTTTCACCAGCAGCAGATCGCAACAAAGAACCCATCCTGGAAGTGCTAAAAAAAGTTCTGCGTGCAGAAGATCAACGACTTTTGGAAGTGGGAGCGGGAACAGGTCAGCATGCCATTTATCTGGCCCCATTTTTTCCAAAGATGGAATGGCAACCCACTGAGGTCAGTGAAAATCTGCCGATGTTAAAAGCGGCGATTAAAGAAGCGAACATTCCGAATATTAAAACACCTTATCGTATGAAGGTCGGCGAAGACGACTTTCCGATTCGCACCTATGATGTGATTTTGACGGTTAATACCTTTCATATTATGAGCTGGAAGGAATGTAAGACCTTCATGAAGCTAATCAGTGGCCGCCTGCAAGAGGGGGGAAAGGTTTTGATCTACGGACCGTTTAACTACAATGGAAAGTTCACTACGCCAAGCAATGAAGAATTCGATAAGTCCCTGCGGGCCGAAAATCCATCACATGGGATTCGTGCTTTTGAGGACGTTATAAGTGCCATGTTTAAAAATGAATTTGAACTTTTGAAAGATTACGAGATGCCTGCCAATAATCGCATGCTGGTTTTCCGACGCTTGAAGTTTGTCGGTAAACGATAGAGCCACGCTGGTGCAACCAACCTATTTTCCTCGCAACGAACTATAGATTAAGTCCCACTGAATCTGTTTTGATTTGGCTTCGACAGAATAGAGTTCCTGGCTGGTTAACTGTTTGTAACCGCGATGGCGATTCCATCCGTAGCCCCAGCGAAATGGAGTGTTGAATTGAGGTCCACCGCCTAAGCTGACGGCGCGGTAATAGATGTTGCCGACAGTTTCGTTGGAGTGTTCTGTGATGCAGGCATTGAAAGACAAATCTGCCTGTTCTTTTTGTGCGAGTGTGCCGCCTTGCCAGTAGGCGTAGTCGTGCTGCACGCAGCACTCCAGGAATGCATAGGGATTATCTCGAGGTCCATTGGGGCTCATGCTGCAGCCGTCGCTGGTGAATGGAAGAATACCTTCGCGATAGAAGTAATCGCGAAAGGATTGGCAGGAAGTTAAAAGAAATATGATGCAGGCAAGGCCGGTCAGCTTCATACCTTATTGAAACTCAGACTCTATAGAAAAGCCAGAGAACTAAAAGTACTCTTTAAGGCTGCCAAAGATCTTTTCGCGATTTGCGTTAGTTTGTTTGGAGTCCATCAAACCTTTGCAGGACAGTTGGCTGAGATCTTTGATTGCAAAGTAAAGATCATAGCTTTTAAGGCCCAATTCGTTGGCTTGGAATTCAGTCTTAGAGGCATCAAAAGCATAATCGCATTCCTTGGCTTTTAAAGCTTCGTTGATTTTAGGCAAATGCGGCACAAGTATATTGGTTAAAAGCTCACGCAGTTCCGCAGTTCCGCGGCGCTCGATCTCTGGGAAGCGGACTCTTGCATCGCCTAAGATATCATATAAAGCCAAGGGCTTGTTGTCGTCGTCATGAACTTGACCATCCTGGCGCAGGACTTGGTTCGCAGCACGAATGCTTAAGCAGGAGAGGAAGCCCGCCTTCAAGCGTGGATCACGCAGTACTCCGATATTTTCGCGAAAGCACTTCGATGCGGAGCTGTCGATAAATTCCTTGGAAGCACTGTGATCAAAAGCCGCAAAATCAGTGCCGTGCCGAATGTCGAAATCACCAGCACGGGGACAAGATCCGGTAAAATCCATGCCGCCATATACGATGTCTTTCACGAACTTGTACTTTTCAGCGCTGACGGATTTTAGTCGGTGAGGAGCGTAGCGAAAAGCGGAAACGCTTTCTGCAAAGTCCTCGAACGGATTGGTCTTGGCATAGATTGAAACCTGTTGTGTTCCTGGATGCATTTTCCAATGGTCAACAAGACGGGGATTCTTGTCTTGGGAATCCCAGCCGGAAACCTTTAGCCATTCCGGAGACACATCGATATTATTGGCGTGCATCGCGCTCCAGTTGTGTGCGAACTCGTGATAGATCGAGTATTGGCGAATGGGTTGCGTTTCTCCATTCCATACGTCGAAGACCTCGATGGAGGCGTTGGCAATCACGTCCTCAGCACCCTTGTAACCGTAGCCTCGTTTGAAGTGGATCATCTTTTGATTCAGATCCAAAGGAAGCAAGTGGCCCGGAGTGGCTTCGATTGCTTTCATAATGTCACGAATCTCGGAGGCCTTCCAGGCGTCCGCATTGTTCCAGACATAGTGAGATAAATTAAGATCATACTCGGTCAATAGCAAAAGAATCAGCGGGCCTTCTTCCTTGCCAAATAAGCGTTGAACGGCGCACATCACTTTGTCGCAACCGTTCGGTTTGCCAAAAGCTTTTTTGATATCATCTGGTTTCAGATTCTTGCTGGCAAAAATCCGGTCGGCAGGAGGCGTCACCAGCTGCATAAAGCGATACACCAATTCGGGATGTTCATTTTCGAAACGAACGCCTGCTACTTCGCTGACAGCCGGCAATTCCAATTTGGAAATGTCCGAGTATTTGGCGATAAAGTTTTTTAAATTATTTCGACGGACGTGGTCCTGATTTACACAACGGGGATTGGCCATTTCGTCTTCTGTCGCAGAATGAAACGGCGCTTGAGCCGGAGATCTGGAACTAAGTTCAGTCACAGGCTGGTATGAGAATTTAAAAGCCACCGTACAAGTGGTGATTGCTATACCTAAGCCTATAATCCGTTTCATGAAGACTCCCAATCGAGTCCTCTTATCGGAAAATCGAGTCAGGCCTTAACGAAAGTCAGCGCTCTTTTCGTACACCTTTGAACGGCTTGTTATCGGCTTTTACATTGATGAATCGCCCGGTGGTGGTGTCCCGTTCGATCCAGTGTTCAGTGTGCGAGTTGAAGACCTGACTGCGTTTGCGAACGGCACCATCTCTGTGGTTGTCATTTTTCTTTCCGACTGTTGCCATAACTGCTCCTCTTAGTATTAAGAGTAGCAGCTCTGTATCGGCCTGACAGAAAAGTGCACGTTCGCACCGGACTTGAAGCGAGCCGATTACCCTTGGGTGACCGCGCTGACACGGATATGTCTTACTTTACCATCAGTTAGCGGCCAGGAAATTTCCTGACCCACGCGCAGTCCAATCAAAGCTGCACCAATGGGTGCCAGAATCGAAACTTTATTTTCTTCGATGTTGGCGTCATTGGGGTAGCACAATGTGACAGATTGTGCTTTGTGCGTATCCAGATCGGTAAATGTGACGGTCGAGTTCATCGCGACAATGTCGTGGCCAAGCTCTTCGCTTGTGACCAGGCGGGCGCGGCCCAGCTCCTCTTCCAACTGTTCGGCAACAGAGGCTTTGGCAAATGAAAGAATGGCTGAAATTTTGTGATAGTCATCGTGTGTGATGACGAGTGATGGAAGGTTTTCCATACCTATTACTCCTTTACGAGTGGTTTAAAAATGTAGAATTTAATTTAAGAGAAAATTAATATGACCAGCCACAGAGGCTGACTCTGCGGCTTAAGAAATAAACTTCAAAACCAAGCCACACTGAGGTGGAAGCGTTTTGGAAATAAAATAAGGTCTAACAACTGAAAAATTCATTCTGGTTTGATCCTACCAGACCTCGCCATAAATTACAACCACCGCTAAAACTCTGAGTTAATTATGCTTTTCGCAATCATTCGGTGTCATTGGCTCACAATAGAAAATCTTCTCTAAGTATTCTCATAAAAACTAAAACCTAAGTCGCCAAACTTAACACCAGTTCTTTGCAGTTCTGTCATTCATTCTCCAAAGTTGCTGATTGGCAAGGTTACCCTTCTGTTATTGCGCACACAAACGCGCCAGAGGGAGAAAAATGAATAAAAAGATTTTATTCAGTACCGTAGTCGTCGCAGCTCTTGGAATGTTTTCCGTTTCTTGTCAAAGAGCAGATAACGAAGAATACCAATTCACTGAACATATCGAAACAGAACAGACAGAAGGTGCTCAGGATACAGAGAGTACAGAGGTTGTCGATAACGAGCAGAATCCTGCTGATACCACGAACGCAGACTCTGAAGACATCGTCGATCATATCGTAAACGATCAAACTCAAGATGATGGCCATGATCATGCCGAGAATGCGGATGCTGGCGTTAGTGATGACATTTTGGCGTTGGGCTGTGTGAAAGCTTCAAACTCCCAAGAGTCGAATGTGAATTTGGGATTGAGTAAGAAAGAAAAGTTTCTGGCAAAATGTGCCGCTGAAACTTCGAACTCTTCCTGGTGTGCTCAACTGATTCGCCCGAATCCCAGCAGCAAAAATACTTTTAGATGTACCTATGGCTCAAGCCAAGCCCATGTGTTGATTCACCCGAATGAAACAACCTGGAAGTATCCAATCGCTGCCGTAAAGGTGATCAAAGACCTTCAGGCAAAAGGGTTGAAAGTCAGCCAAATCTACAACTGGTGGAGACCCGAGCCCTACAATAAAAACGTCGGTGGTGCTGCCGGCAGACATCCTTACGGAACTTCCGTGGACGTTCGCTTTGCCAGCAATTCGACAGCTAACACTGCATTTAAAGAGCTTTGTAAAATGCGTAAAGCCGGCCGCATCCGCGCAATCGGTCACTATGGAAGTGCTTCATTGCATATCGGTGTCGGCGATAAGCTGGGCAATACCTGGGGTAAGTACTGTAACTAGTTTTTCAGTTATTTGATGATCGAGCCCGGCGAGCGAAGCGGTTTTGAATTGTTGGCAATTTTTGCTTTTTTTAAGTTTTGCTTTTTCGCCTGGCTTGAAAATATCTTCACTGGTTCCTGTGCATCCTTGATTGGGCACAGGGTCACCAAGGCCACACCCGAAGCTACAAGTAGCGCAGACGGCAATAGCAGAATATAACGCTTTTCGCGATAGACCGGTATTTGCAGAGGAGTGTAGGCAGGCATTTTCTTTTTATTGAATAACCGCATGGGTTACTTATCGGTATTTCGGTATATTAGTTTATGTTTGATTTATTTTGGACCGGGTCAAAACAGGACTCGTATCAATTAGTGCAAAATTGACGGTTTTTTGACCCGTTTTTGAGACGGGAAAAGTGAGAATTAAAACACAAGTTGCATATTAAAAAAGCCAGAGTTTCCTCTGGCTTCTTCGTTGCTTAGAATTTGCTGATTTTGTCGACCAATTCAGGGTAGTCAACGAATGGGTTGCGGTTCCCTTGGATCATCAGGATGGCGTTGTTACGAGCCATCTCTTCATCGTCCACTGGATCTTCTTTATCCCATTTACGCAGGAATGCCTCCTGGCGTGGGCTGATCGGCATGCTGTAGTGAACAGAGAAATAGAACAAGGCGCGAGCCACGTTGCCTTTGTGAGCTTGTGGTGGTTCGAATACGTCGTTGCCACCTTGAGCTGGTTTACCGAAACGAGAAACCGGGCATTTCAATTTTTTGGAATCACGAGCCACTTCACCGAATTCGTAGTTACCACGAATCGAATTCAACTCGTTGTCTGTTGGGTACAAGTGATGCAAATCAGATTTTTGCATGCCAGTGTTGAACTGACCAGAGAAACGGCTTTGTGGCCAAGTGTGCTCTGTGTTCAGAATGTTGCCGTCTGGATATTTACCAGGTGCTGGTCCGCGAGAAGCTGGGAATTCTTCTTCAGTGCGAAGAACACCACAATAAACGTCAGCTACTGCATAGCGGCCGTTTACTTGAGTCAAATAGTAAGTCCCCATCAACCAAGCGCGTGCACCATCATAGCCCAAAGAGATGTGTTGGTAGCAGCCTTCGCCAGAGCAGTGTTCAGAAACCTGGTCATATTTTCCTGGAATTTGTTTGTGTTCGCCGCGAAGAATTTGTTGCAGGCGAGCGATCAAAGCACCATTAGAGGCGCCGTTTGCCAGGTCTTGGTAAAACTCTTCACCGTAGTATGGAATACCTTGGGATAGAGAGGCAGCATTGCCAGAGATTGCGAAGAAAATCGAACAAACAACTAGAACTGTGGAAAGCATTGCTTTCATGGTTACCCTCTCATAGACAGGCTTTTACGGTGCCCGGTAGAAACGTGATCCCATATTGATCACTTATATGCGGTTAATCTTGACCAATGTTCTGTCCCATTGGCGTTTCAGTTGCAAATCAATATTGCCAAATGTTAAGTCTTCGGGCGTCAATCGCTTAACAACTCATCGCGTCGACTTCAATCTTGTCCAAATCCCAACATGACTAAATAAAGAAGGCGAAGTTTTCACTCCGCCTTCTTCGTTTTAAGTTCCGCTGATGATCGCTGCAAATTCTGACTTATTATAGTTAATCAGATTTGTCGATTCGGTGATGGCCGCTTCGATGCGGGTTTTTTCTGCAAAGTAAGGAGCCAGGGCTTTATTAAGTTCTGATTCACGTCCTTGAGTGGCCTGAATCTTAGCCAGAACATCCTGGATCTTTTTGTCTGTGGCTGAAAGACCTGCCACTGATTGCGAACGAGAGGATTGATAGCCCGCTTGTGTTTGCTCAAGCGTTTTCAATTCATTCTGGCGAGCCACCACGATCGCGGCTTTTGCATTCACATCCGCTTTCTTAGCTGCGTAACCAACACTTTGATCGTAGGACTGCAAGGCCGCCGTGCGATTTGCAACTTCATCACGAGTGCGCGATACCGCCGCATCAATAGCCGGGCGTTGATTGCGCAAATCCGCGATTTGATCCTGCAAGCGTGGAATCACGTTGCTTTGGTAATCGTTAATTTGATTCGCCACTGTTGTATAGGATGACATTTTTGCATCCAGCTGACTGCGCGTGGCGTTCACGTTTTGGCTTAAGCGGTTTTGAATATTGTATGTTTCTGTTTCTGCATAGTTGCTGACTTTGTTCATCAGACTGTTGCAGTACTCGCTACCACCGCGACGGCAGTACTCTGTGATCGGATGCCACTGAATACGGTCATGGCGCTCGCGATTGTAGTCAAAGCCGCGATAAATGGAATCAGTCGCGTTGGCATACTGACGAGCCGTTTGGATTTCGCCATCCAGTTGAGACAGGCGACGGTCCAAAGTTGAAACCTGGTATTGGGCATCTGATAGCTCGGACTGTCTGCTTTGAATACTTTGGTCAATGTTTGCAAGCTGACCTTGGTATTTCGAAAGATCCGTTTTGGAGTTTTGCGCCAGCGTGTTCAGGCGCTGGTGTTCTGCTTCAAACGGCGCCAACACTTTCCAAGCATCGTCATACACGGCATTGGCCTGCACAACTTCGGACTCTTTTGCCTTGATCATATTTTGCTGCGTAAGAATTTGTTGATCCAAAGATTGGATTTTTTGTTCAAGCGTGGCTTTTTGACTTCTTAATGTCACAAGCTCTTTTGTCGTTAATTGATCCAATGAACCTGTCACCTGACCCAGCTCTTGAATCTGTTTTGCATATTGGGAGTTCAATGCCGTCAACTGACGCTGGTAGGACGCTTTCAAAGTGTTGGCGTTGATGGAATCCTGGTACAAAGAGCGCAGTTGCGCTGCTTGTTCTGCAGTGAACGTCAACGGATCCATTGTTGCTGTCATCGCTGGAGCAAAGAATTTTTCAAAATCAATTGCTACCAAAGCTTTGCCACCTGAACATTGAGTCGCCAGTGCATCAACGATGTCGCTGGAACCTCGCAATGAAAAATCAATTGCTTTGGCGGGTTGATTCGGAACCAAACCTTGAACCAACAGACGAGTTTGGCGTTTGATGTAAGAAACTAAAGCATTGGTATCGGTTGGCACTTGCCAGAAGGACATGGAGCCGTCGGCGCTTTGCAAGGGAATAAAGGCGAAGCTTTGGATGGGTTTAACTTCAGTGGTAAAACGAAAAGCTTTTGCCGCACCAGAAGCGTCGCGAATGTAGGCCTCGACCGGTGTGTTGCCGGATTTTTCAAAGCGCAATTCGAAACGGTAGGACTGTCCGTTTACCACGCGAGTGGTGGAGGCGACGCAAATCGCGCTTGTGTCGTCCAGTGACCAGTCTTTCACGGTCACTGGTTTTGCGAATGCAAAATTTGAAATCAGAATGCTTGAAGTAATTAGTGTCAGTCTTAGTGCATTCATTTCTTAGTTCCCTTCAACTTGAATCAGTTCAGAAGTTTCCACATTCATATGACGAGGGCCTGGCTTGCCTGGGCCGCCGGGACCACCGGGTTTACCAGGGCCTGGTCTGCCCGGGCCGGGACCACCAGGTCCACCTGGTTTACCAGGGCCGCCCGGAGGTCTCGGAGCTGGAGCCGGTGGCTTCGGAGCCGGAGTTGGTGGCTTCGGAGCTGGCGCAGGCGGTTTAGGAGCCGGCGCTGGTGGCTTTGGAGCCGGCGCTGGTGGCTTTGGAGCCGGCGCTGGTGGCTTTGGAGCTGGCGCAGGCGGCTTTGGAGCCGGAGCTGGTGGCTTTGGAGCCGGAGCTGGTGGCTTTGGAGCCGGAGCTGGTGGCTTTGGAGCCGGAGCTGGTGGCTTTGGAGCCGGCGCTGGTGGCTTTGGAGCCGGCGCTGGCGGCTTTGGAGCCGGCGCTGGTGGCTTTGGAGCTGGCGCTGGCGGCTTTGGAGCTGGCGCTGGCGGCTTTGGAGCTGGCGCTGGCGGCTTTGGAGCTGGAGCTGGTGGCTTTGGAGCTGGAGCCGGTGGCTTTGGAGCTGGCGCTGGTGGTTTAGGAGCTGGCGCTGGTGGCTTAGGAGCCGGAGGTTTTGGGCTTGGCGGCGGTGGACGAGGTGCTGGTGGTGGTTCCGGGCGTTTTGGGCAGTAGCGAGAAGAAACTACTTCTGCTTCGTTGTTGCAGCTTGCAACTGTGCAGTTTGCAAAGTTGCGTTGGCAAAGGTTGACTGCAACTTGTTCCGCATTCCAACGGTCATCGCCAGAACCTTTAACTCTGATCTGATTTCCCAAGTAGTCTGTGCCGACAGCTTCGCATGTGGAATACTCTAGTGAGCATGTTTCAACGCAGTCGCCGTGTTTTGATTGGCAAGATCCACAACTATCGTGGCCTCCCCAATGTTCTTCCCATCCTTTGTCGCGAGCACTACAAGTAACGCGCGACGCAAAAGCGGGGGCTGTACCGAACGACATTATTAAACTCATTATCAGACACAGTGGTTTCATTATGGCTTCTCCTCCAGGCGAAGTACTCACAAATGCAACCCTTGTACCAATTAAATTGGTGTACTTTTGCGCCCGGTCGTTAGAAAACCGTTAACTCATGCAAGGAGTTTTTCAGTGGCGTTTCATGTGCACAGCGACAAACCATTTTTCGATCTAGTGATTGGCGATAAAACTTATTCATCTTGGTCCATGAGAGCATGGCTGGTGGCGGTTCAATCTGGACTGCCATTTAAAGAAATCAACATCAAGCTTGATGATGCAAAAACGGCCGCACAAATTGCCAAGTACACAGACTCGGGAAAAGTTCCGGTTTTAAAACAAGGCAAGCGAGTCATTTGGGATTCATTGGCGATTGCAGAATATCTGAACGAGCTTTCACCTGAAGCAAAATTGTGGCCGGAAGAAGCGGGGACTCGCGCATTGGCACGCAGCTATGCCGCGGAAATGCACTCGGGCTTTCCAAATCTTAGAACCAATCTAAGCATGGATTTAAAACGCAGCCAACCGGTCAAGCATTTGACGGATGGAACGCGCGCTGAAATCAATCGTATTATCAAGTTGTGGAAAGACGCCTTGAAGGTCAGTGAAGGGCCTTTCTTGTTCGGCGATTTTTGTATTGCCGATGCATTCTTTGCGCCAGTCGTATTCCGCTTTATCAATTACGGAATCAAGATGAAAGATCCGATGGTCAAACAATACATGAAGAACATCCAGGATCACCACGGCGTGCAATTCTGGATGGAGGAAGCCATGCAGGAAAAATCCAAACCTATCGAGTTCAATTAAAGATAATCCTGAAATAAAAAAAACCGAAGTCCAGAGGGCTTCGGTTTTTTAAAATGGTGCTGCCCGTGAATGGGGAATAGTTCTTTTATTTCTGCCATTTCTTTTTAGGAACTTTGATTTTACTTAAAGCCTTTTGATAAGCCGCCCAGCGTTCCGTCGAGAGGGTGTTGGCTTTAAGGGCCGCGCTAATGGCGCATCCCGGATCATTTTGATGGCGGCAGTTTGTGAACTTGCATTCCAAAGTGAGTTGCTCAACATCTGAAAAATCGCGGGAAGAACTTTCTTCTGTGTCATTCTTGATCGCTAGAACTTCTTGCATCCCGGGAGTATCAATAACAAGACCATCCCACCGAGTGCGCAGAATATTTCTAGAGGTCGTCGTATGTTTGCCTTTTGAATCTATTCCCAGCTCGCCGGTTACTTGGCCGTCACTTGCAGTCAGGTAGTTGCTTAAGGTGGATTTACCTACACCCGAAGAACCTAGCAGCACCGAAGTTTTTCCAAAGATGAAAAACTTCTTTAATTCGTCCATTGATTGCGGTTGCAGGCTGGAAATTAAAAATATCTCAATATCGCCAAATTCATTTCTTATTTTTTGCACATACTCTTCCGGATGGGCGCATAGATCTAGTTTCGTCAGCAGAATGTGCGTGCTTGCGCCGGAGTCTTTGCCGATTTCTAAATATCTACCTATACGTTCCAGATCAAAATCTTCATTCAGCGAAGTAACCACCAGCAGATGATCCACATTGCTTGCCAGATGCTGGGTCTTATTTTCGTTACCTGAACGTCGTCGTCCTAAATAGCTTTGTCTGGAAAGAACATGATGAATCTCGGCCTTTGCTTGCCCTTGGCTTGGAGTGAAGGCGACCCAATCACCAACCGTAGGGAAGTCATCAGCAGCTTTACTTGCTTTAAATAACCGAGTACTGATCACACCTTCCAAAACGTCGTTTGCAGTGACCTGCAGGTAATAATGCCCGCGTCCCTGACCAATAATGCGAGCAGGGTAAAGACCGGATTCACTGACTTTGTCAAAACTTGCTTGAAAGAAATCATTCCAGCCCAAAGAGGATAGAAAAGGTGAGTAGGTACTCATTGTAGGAACTTTGATAAGATCGACATTGAGTATGTTTAACACGTCAGATTCAAAACTAGAAGAGGGAATTAAGGCCGATAATGATTTCAGCTTTGTTTTGATACGCAGAAGTTTGCCTAAGAGATTCAATAATGGTTCTAAACTCGTTCCATATGGCCCGCCAGTTTAAAGTTGGCGGGTCTTTTGTTGTATTGCGTGAAATGGCTATTGTGGTGTGCCGGCTGCAATCCATGCGTCGACGAGCGATCTTTGGGCTTGCGGTAATATACCGTTGGTCGGCATCGGATCGTTGGCGTTGTTCATGCGCGCTTTGATTCTCGAGGCCGCAGCTTTTGCCTGCGCATAATTCGTCAAATCCAATCCATCTGAAGCTTTACCTGCTTTGTGGCAAGCGAAACAATTTGTCGCGAAGACTCCCCCTGAAGCAGCCAGTTGAGTATATGTCACCGGAGTCGCCGTTGGTGATGGAGACGGTGATGGCGAAGGTGACGGCGTCGGAGTTGGGGATGGAGAAGGCGTCGGAGACGGTGTGACCGATGGTGATGGCGAAGGCGACGGCGTCACTGACGGAGATGGCGACGGTGAAGGTGTAGGACTAGGACTTGGCGTGACCGTTGGACTTACAGTCGGAGAAGGTGAAGGTGTTGGTGACGGACTTGGTTGCACGACAGGGCCGTTGTCAGCCAAGCATTGTGCATATTTATCTTGGGCCGCTGTCCAAAATAGATTGATTTCATCAATACGTGCCTGATTCGCAGGCCCCGTGCTTGGAGGTTGGTGGTTGGCATCAACAGCACGGCTGGAAATTTTAGCAGCGCCCACAGGAGTAAATGCGTTGTAGGATGCCAGGACATCCTTACTGCCGAAGACTCCTTTGCCAATGCCTCCAGAAGTGTGACAGCCTCCGCAGGTTTGGTTCAGAAATGGATGAAATGTATTAGCGTAGACTTTTACAATCGCTTCTTCGCAAGATTCGCCATTTGCTGTTGAGAATTCAGAATTACCACCCGAGATTGAACTTAAAGTCGAAAAGCCCTCACCGCAGTTATTGAATGAGATCATTGTTATCACGGCCCCAAATGCCCATAGTGTCTTTTGAAGTTTATAGGACCGTTTCACCGAAGCCTCCGCTAATTCGTGATGATAAGCTCACTTTATTAGTTTCGGCTGTAAGTTAGGATAGCAAAATAACAAAGTCTCAGATTCCTGCCTTGAGACATATCTTCCGTTCCATAATATTCAAATTTTGTCGGTGGATTACATTCATGCCGGTAACAATATGTCAGCTGAAGAAAATTACCTGGGGCCAGCTAGGGATGCGGGGGTTATCCCAGACGGCAACCTTCTTTAGTGGTAATTCTAGGTGCCTTATCCAAAATTCGCGACATACAGGCACCTTCGGTTTTGAAGGCTGATTTTTGCACGACTTCGATTTTAAAATCTGGGGATTGAGGGGGAGTGAATGAGATGAATGCTCCCAGGACTGACAAGCTTACAATTCCTAATGCGATTGTTTTGATCATTTGCTTTCCTTACCCATTACTAACAGCTGATTAATTTATCGGCCGAAACCAGCCTGGACCAAAGGTGTATTTGAAAATTTCTTAGACGAAATAATCAAGATTTAGTCTCAGAATGAAACATCGGGGGATAGTTGATGAAATACGCTCTGGCAATACTGACGACCGCATTCGTAATCAATGCAAACGCCATGATTTTGTTTGAACCCATGGTGGCTTATGAGGTCTCAGGCGACACGAACATCCAGTACACAGCCGCTGGCGAAACGCTTAAAGGTGTTGCTAAACTTGATGGCAAAAGCTTAGACAGCATTTCCTATGGAGGGCGTTTAGGTTGGGTGTTTGGTAATGGAGCCTGGCTCGCTGGCGAGTATATGGCGGCATCCGGTGGGAAAATCAAATACGACACTCACGAGGACAAATTTGAACGTGAATCCATCGGAGCAGATCTAGGTATGTGGATGGGGCGTTGGAATTTGTGGGTCGGTTATAACTTCACCGACAAACTAAACATCACCCAGCCAACTGCCACAAAAAAAGATGAAATCACCGGTACAGCCATCCGCGCAGGTATCGGCTTCCTCGTATTCCGCCATCTTTCGATCAATGTGGAAGGCGCTTACCGTACCTACACTGAAGGCAAATCAGAGACCGATACCGTCTATCAAAACATGCCCCAGTACATAGAAAAGTTTAATCAAACCACAGTAACCGCAGGACTCTCGTTTCCATTCTAAAGATTTTCGATTTTTCCCGCCAGCTCATCCATTTGTAGCAGACGCTCTGAGTCCTGTGGCAAAGAGGCATGGGCATTTAAGATCACCGCGGAAAACAGTTTATCCGGGCTATAGGCTTTCTCTTCAATTTTGCTGATGGCATGAAGTTGAGCGATCGCAGCCCGTGCTTCTTGGGCCCATTTCATATAGCTTTCCTGGGTCAGCTTAATAGATTGAATAGAATAGGTCGCGTGAGATTTGTGATCGCGGGTCTTTTCATCAATCGAGGCTTCTTTGGTCAGGGCGTCCATGATTACGTTGGTAAAGAAACCACCAGTGCCGTCAATCCAGCGCTTGTAATAGGTTTTGGAAAGGATGCCATCGCCAAAATTCACTGCGCCATCAAATGTGGATTTTACGCGCAACTTGCCAGTCACTTTGATCAGTCCCAGGTTTTCAAGCTTTACCAGATATTTATCCACCGACAGTTTGTTGAGTTTAAATCTTTCGGCAATTTCCTGGGGAGTTCTGCCATCATGGATCTGCAAAAAGAACGATAGGTAGTTCATATTCTTAACCAGAAACTTTTGCTGTTCGTCTGAAAGGCGGGCAGGGCCTTGTGAGGCTTTGGCACTTGCAGAAAGGGCATGCAAATCAGACAAGGTTAGTTCCAGAACTTCACAGATTCGAAAAAGATCATTCAGTCCCAGATCATGATCACCCATCCAGCGCTTGATGGTGGGAACTGAAACTTCAAGTTCCTGCGCCAGATCCTCGTAGGTCATCTTGCGTTTTTTAAGCTGTTCCTTAAGAACAGATTTTATCTTTTGAATTTGAATGTCCATAGTCTTCACTCCAATTTTGAAAACCCTCGCCGAATTCTTTTTCTAAGACAGCGATATCTTCTATTGAGGGACCTGCAAATAAGAGCCAGTGAATCAGTGCCTTCATACTTCCTCCGTTTTTAAGGGTGAGGTCTAAAAACAGATTTGCCGATTTTTGAGCGGTCCTGCAAGAGTCATTCGAAAGGTATCATTTTTTGAAACTAAAAGGCAAGTTTCGGATCAAAACGTGGGTGGAGGGATCTTGGAAGGATACCTTGGAAGGTCGAAAAAAAAGGAGCCTTATTTCTAAGACTCCTTGATAGGTTCATTTTTTTGAATCCGCTTTATCCTTTAATCAGTGGCAGGATCTCGCGACGATGGTTTACACCAAGGTAAGTGTAGCTACTTTCTAATGTGCCATACACACCGTAACCTTCTGTACTGCCAACTTCATAATCTGCTGGTTGCATCCCCATAGCCTGCATGATCGTGATTAGAAGCTGATTGTAAGGGCGACCACGTTTATAGGCGCTTTCGTCACCACCAATTGGGCGGCGAACAGAGCCATAAGAAGGACCATAGTCAATGTGACGGCCTGGCTTGATAAAGCCACCTGCGCTACCAGCCAACAAAACAGGATTGTTCACAGAGTTGTGGGCGTTCGTGTTTTTGGTTGTACCTTGGTCATTACCCCAGAAGATCAGGGAATTATCCAGATAAGTCGCACCCGTGTTGGTGTCCTCCACTGTATTCATGTTCGTCAGGAAGCGCGACACACGGTTGGCAAAGAAAGTCATCATTGCCAGTTTCATCGCGCGAAGCTCGTCAGTACCGGCGTGATTGATATCTTCATGGAAACGGTTGGAGCCTGTGATGCCCGGAACGAAATTCACCGAGCCGCTGAAGTAGTCATAGACGTGCATCATCAAAGTAGCCACTTGGACTTTACCGCACTTTACTCCCACTTCGATCACATCAAACATCTGATCAATCACCACCTGGAAATCCGCGGGATTCGAGGATTTTGTCGGTGAGCTTGTCGGACCGCTTGGTGACGAGCATGCTACCGGCGTTGGGGTCGGGGTCACGATGCTTGAATTTAATTTCTTTTGCAGGTCTGTGATCAAAGCCATGTGCTGTTCAACGCGAGCCAGATCATCTTTGGATAAGCGGCGGTTCGAGCGCAAGGCCGTGTATTCCGCATAAACCTTATCAGCCACCAGGATATCCCGGCGAGTCAGTTTGTTTGGATCCGATGTCGGTGTGGAAGGCGTCGTTGTGGTTCCGAACATATTCGAGAAAACCGCAGACGGGTTGAATTGCCCTTGAACGTATTGTTTATTCAAGACACTCATTTGCGAAGCACCGTTGTAGTTGCCGTCATCCACTGATTTGACGTACAAATTCAGAGGGGAACCGCCATAAAGAAACTTGGCAATCACCTGGTCAATACTGGAAGTGGCTTCAGAAACCACTCCACCGGTTAGCATACACTCGGCATTGTGATTCGGAGTTTTTGAAAGTGGATCCAAGCGGGATAGAATTGTCAGCTTCGAGCGCAAGGCATCGAATTGCGTATTTAGAACCGGTGACATCGCACCTGGAATTGCTGACAAGGCCACTTGACGGGCATAAGTTTGTGACTCGGTCCAAGTGAACTTTGCTGGATCCGGCAACCAATGTTCAACGGCCTGACAGTGGCCATTGTGGATCGCGATAAAACGTTTTTTCAAGTTAGGACCGGTTTGCGCCTCTGCGTGAGGAAGCATGGAAGGCAGAAAGGGCAGGGCCAATGCGAAGGTCCCGGATCCTCTTAAAAACTGACGACGTGATAACTTATTCCAATGCATACGAACCTCTTAAAGAGCCCCACGTTTACGCAAACGGAAGTTTGCATCAAACGCTGGCGATTTAATCATATTTAAAATTGTACCTGGTTGATCACCGCTGGCACTCGCTTTTGACGGGTCTGTCAGTTGCGAGAAGCTGGTATTCATAGAGCAGTTATCCGCAGCCGTGATTGCACGGCCTATGGTATATGTGCCCCATTGTTTCACCATACAAGCCGGACCGCGGGAAGAGTTGGCAATGGCGTGAGCCATTTCTGCCGGACCATTCACTTCAGGATCATTGGCAGATTCGATATTTGGTTTTACTTTCGCGTTCACAGGGTGTGTCGCAAGGAGTTTCCCCGTTGAATCATAGATGCTTTCAACAGTGCGGTACTTACCAAAGGCATTGTAGTTTTCAAGTACAAAGCCCATTGGATTGATCAGGGAGTGGCAGGCTTGGCAGCGAACTGGCGAAGTACGAGTTTCAATTTGCTGACGTTGTGATTGCGTTGGATCTGGAACTGGTGGCGCAAACAAGTCCTTTTCGTCCGGCCCAATAGTTGGAAGTGGGATGGAATCACAAAGGATGTTTCTGCGTACGACAAGGCCACGATGCACAAGGCTGGTATTGTCAGTCGGGCTGAACATGAAACCTACGCGACTCATGATACCTGCACGCTCACCTGGCGACAGCTCAACACCTTTGGCAGCACCATAAATTTGTGTCAATGCATTGCCTTGAGTGAAGGTCGTGTTCGAGGCCATTAGATGACGGTAGGTGCCGGCCACTGTGTAAGTGAAATACGTCGTAAAGTCTTTAATCTCCTGAATCGCTTCTGGTTGAATGGAAGCGCGAGGAACGTTGCCTAAGAACCAAGCCGAGTGATTCGAAGAAGGCATGCGGTTAACACCTAGCCACTGGCCATAGAATTCCCCGACGTGCTCTTTGGATTCAGCTGTTGCAAACACGCGATTGACCACGGTTTTATAGCCATCTGCCGTTGCCAGATTTCCGTTGGCAGCATCATTCATTAGTGTGTTGTCTGGACCACGGCCCGTTGCCAGGAAGGCGATACGGGAAGCCAGTTCGTAATCAGTAAGCTTAACCAGATCTTCGCGGCCGTTTACGGCAGTACCATTCAGTTCAACTTTATAGATGAAGTTTGGTGACTGTAGCATGGTCATGATTGCAACCGTTAAACCATCGGTCAGATTACCACCGAACTCGGAGTTATAAAGTTCTTTATAAGTTGTTTGCTCGTTCGCAGTTAGGGGACGGCGGAAGACCAGACGGCCAAAGCCGTTAAAAAAGTTATTCCAGCAAGTATCGGTCATGCTGCTGCAATTACCCATTGCAGAAGTTCTCCACGTTGAGCTTGCCGCGAATAGCCCCGCTACTTTTTTAGCCAAAGTCATTTGTGCTTCGACGTGGGCTGCAGAAATGGACATATCAGTGGTGTCGAACACGCCGGTTACAACATCCGCTGGTAAATTGTCGATATCTGTTTGCAAAGAGTCGATATTGACCTTTCCATAAGAAAGGACTTTCAACGTTTGCAAATACTCACGACGCGACAGTCGGCGCAGGTCACGAATACCTGGGTCTTCACCCGGCGTACAAGCGAAATTGTTCGCTGGAACCGGAGGTGTCGTTGGCGACGGAGACGGAGAAGGTGATGGAGAAGGTGACGGTGACGGCGATACCGTTGGAGAAACTGTAGGTGACGGAGAAGGCGAAGGGTTCACAGTTGGAGACACCGTAGGCGAAGGCGAAGCCGTCGCAGTCGGAGAAGGTGATGGAGACGGTGTCGGAGTTGTAGTACCTGGAGAACCCGGATTCAAAGCAAGAGCAATCAGTTCCAATTGGGATTCAGAAAGCGCTTGGAAGGCAAACATCTGTGGGGTGTTCGCAATCGCTGTTTTGATATCGATTAAAGATTTACCTGAGACTTGTGAGTTTTCAAAAGCACCGTGGCAGCCAGCACAGTTTTGTGCGTAAAGCTGTTTACCGGCAGTGACATCTGTAGACTCATCTACATATTCCGGAGTGTTGGTGCCTTCAATACCTTGCAGGCTGCTAATTACAGTGAAGCCCTCGCCACAGTTTTGAAACGAAAAGATCGTTACCGTGGCGCCGACAAGTAAAGCGGCAGGTTTAACGCCAATACGTTTAAATTTAGCGATGATGGTCTGTTTCAATTTCATCCCCCATAAACGGAACACGACTCATTTTTAAGAATAGCAGAGGGATTTGGGGGCTGAACCAATTCTTTGTCCTTTGGCTCAATTCAAGTCGAACTCTGGACGAAGGGGTGCGGTGTTTCCCGCGGATTACATGGGAGACACATGGAACGTCAATAAAGTGCCCACTTATTAGCTACTTAAGGGGGTGGAAAAGGATGCGTTTATTGGCGGAATCCATCATCAATAATCCAATCGAGGTGACCTTAAGACCGATGTCTTTTCCGTATGTTGCTTTCACACCTGGTATGTTAAGTCCTTGCAACAGGATTTCTTTAAATCCTTCGACAGGATGAGCCGCCCATAGGTGTGTTTTCCCATCTGGTGAGTCATGGGATGAGACAATCAAGTAGCTCCATCCGGTGGCATTATCGTGCACACCATGGCTCCAATTCAAATTGCCGGGATAGTTGGTCAGACTTGAGAAGTCTACAACGTCATAAACTTTTGGATCACTGCTCTCTGTGATTAAAGTGACACGACGGAGCTTGGAAGCATCAAAGACCAGAAGATCGGTATTGCCACTGCCATCTGTTGCAGCCGGTTGCAGACCATAGATATAAGAAAATGACGTGCCCAAGGCAGGTGTGCCCGTGGTGGAGGAAGAGGGGCCTGCTAAACCGGCACGGCCCGCGACCGAAGTTATGGTTCCCCCTTGGCTCTTATATATCCACAGATTCTGAGAAAAGTTTTTGTCTGTGGTAGCACTGAAGTAAAACGCATTGTCGGAAAGAAAAGTTGAAGATGCCTGCGGATCATAAAGGAAATAGGGAGCGTTATAGGCAAAGGAATTGCCTAATACCAATGACGAAGCATCATTAAATCCCCCACCATAATATCCTGTAGCACTGGAAACACTGTAGGCTTGGGTCGCTGGATTTAATGTTGCGGTCCAACTTGTAAGGTTGATCGCAGCCCAAGGAAAGAGACCATTATTGGTCGAATTAGCGGCAAGAATGGTTCCTGTAGGGTTGATGGCGAGGTCACCAAAGGTGCTGCTATTTCCCAGAGGATTTCCGTTCATGCCGGTGTCGATGAGCGACGCGGTTTTTGTGGCGACATCCAAGGCGATCCGACGTAAGTGATTTACCCCACGGACGTAAAGTGTATTCGTGGGTTCATAGAAGGCCATTCCCATGATAGAGGTAAAAGCCACTTTTCCTGGGTCTGTCCCATTTCCAAAGGTGAAAAAAGGTGTGCCTCCGATTTGGGTTGATGTCAGTTTACCGTCAGTGTCGAATTTAATTTCAAATAGTTGGTTGGTGGTGTTAGTCGCGGCATAAATTGCTGTCTTGGAGGCGCCCAAAGTAATCTGCATGGAACCGCTGTTATTGAAAGTTGCAAGGTCATGTCCATTTGCCGACAGTGCATTCAGTGTCGAAGTATCAAAGAAATTCACTTTTCGAGTTTGTCCAGTCGCATTTACACAAACATATTTGGAGGTATCACTGCCGATTTGCATGCATCGCGAGAGCACGCTGTCGTTGGAGCTGGTGTTTTGAATGCTGGTGTAGATGTATGATTGCAGTGATGAATTGTATTCAAGTTTTGCGACGTACATCCCTGAGGTTTTGGTTTCTAGATAGTACTTGATGGTTTGTTGGTCTGGTGAAACCACGACGGCACTGGCTGTTGAACAGTGCAGGGGCGTTTCGTTGGCTTTGGCGTTCAAATAGACTGTGGGCAGGTTTTCTGTGCAGTCGGGAGTTCCCATAATATGGACTGCGGATGAGGAGGTCGAACTCAAATCCACCATCCAAAAACTGTATCTGACTCCCAAAGGTGTGATCGATGGAAAATAGTAAAAGCCGCTGTTTTTCTTTAAGTAAAAATCAAAATTGTTTTCTTTCCATGAAATCTCAGGAACCACGCGATTCCAAACAATGCTTTTATCCGAGATAGTAACTCTGGTCAGGGTGGAGCAGACCCCTGAAACGATTGTCATCTGATCATTTGTGATGTCTATGATTCGAGGATTTGTGAAGCGAATGTCCGCGGATGTCGATGTGGCAGTGGGACATCCGGGAGCACCTAGAACTCCAAGCCATTCGTCAACAATTCCTGATTTGCGATTCAGCCTGACGATACCATTCTTATTTCCTGAATATAAATTATTGCTGGAATCACCGTGTACGGAATTCCAAGCGGACAAGTCTACCGCGTTGACATGAACACCGTAATCCATGTTGCCAGGATTTCCTACCAGGACTTTCCATTTGGTATTTACAAGTTCCGAAAGTCCGGTACTGACTACTCCAGCAGTTGTTTTGCAGGCAATTAAAATCTTAAATGGGTTGGTTGTCCCAAGTGTTGCCGGAAGAATCCAGTTATAACTTCCAGAATTTGCGATATTCGAGGCAATTGATTTATAGGAGATACCGTCGTCGGAGCTGTAAGAAATAGAGATCGGGTTTGGATCCAGAACGGTGCTGCCCGTGGTGGAGCAAGTCCATTGAATACTGACAGAATTACCAGCATCGTAGGGAGCATCAGAATTTTTTGGTGATAAAACCGTGATGATGGGCGGCGCGCCAAATTCAAGTGTTATGACAGCCGATACCACATTGCTTTCAAATCCTGCAGAGTTTTTCACTTGGGCATAAATAGTTTTTGTGCCGGGAGTTTTACCTAATTCGAATGTAAAGTCCGCGGCGGAGAAGGGTGTCCAAGCTGCCGAGTTGATGTCTGCGGGTGACGAACCTTCAATCAATCGCATTAATGTTGTTGGTGATGCGCGGTGAGTGACGGCCAAAAGAGCGCTCACCGAAGGAAGTCCCACTACGCTTGTTCCACCAGCCAAAGTCAGTGATAAAAGATCGGGAGTTTCGGATTCAGCCACTACCGTGCGCGTGAGTGTTCTTACATTTCCCAGAGTATCGCTGGCTGTGACTTTAAAAAGCATGGTGGTGATGATTCCGGGAGCTGTCATCGCAAAAGAATATGTCTGATTTGAAGCGGACGGTGATGGCAATACCTCAGAGGCAAGAACGGTCCAGGTTGCGCCGGAGTCTGTGCTGTAGGAAAGAACTGTGTTTTCCAGGGTGGAAGTGTGTAGATCTGTCACCTTCCATGAAATTGTCATAGCGGTATTGATCGAAACGTCACTCGTTGGGGAAGCCCAGGTCAGCGTTGGCGCAGTCGAGTCCAGAGTCACCGCCAGCGTTGCTGGTGCGGCAGAAATATTTCCGGCGGTATCTTGGCTCCAGACACGGATGGTATGGGTTGCATCCCCGGTGATTGAATGGGAGTAGGGTATTGTTTCACTGCAAGCGAGCCATCCTGACGAGGACAGATTCGGCGTCAATCCGCTTTCAGTAATCAATACTGATTTGATGTCGGAGCAATTTAAAACCTGGAAGTTAACCAAAGAATTTTTTGTCAATGGTGCCGTCAGAAGGCTTAAGCCGGGTGATGATGGTGGAGTCGAATCAATTGTGAAAAGATCTGATGAAACGGAAGTGGAATTTCCGGCTTCATCAGTGGCTATCAGTCTGATGGCCGCTTTGGTCGTGGAAATAAGGGGTAGATTGAGTGTATAGGGGCTTACGACCGAAGATATATCAATTTCCGGGGTTGCATTTACACCATCATCCGTGACGACGAGCTTTAGTGAGTTCACATTAGTAGTCACGTCCGATACTGAGAAAGAAACTGTCGTCGCTTGCCCACCACGAATCAGGGTGGGGGCATGGGTGAGGAACACCACGGGGGCTGTTTGATCCACAACCAAAGAGACAATTTCAGGTGCTGACGAAATCAAGCCAGATGCATCGCGCGTCCAGATATAGATTGTTCTCGCGCCGTCTCCGGGTGCGAAAGTGTAGTTATAACTTTGTGATCCCGGAGTCGTACAGGTTTCACTGAAAGAACTTGCGGATAAGCCTGCCGAAGTCGGAACCTCTGTAAATGCAATCCCCGAGAAAGTTGCACAATTGACGAAGGCCGCGCCTGTATTCAGTGAAATCACGGCGGTTGCCGACTGCGATGGTGAAACCGATGACAATGTGGCAACTGGAACCTGGGCTGGATAGGTGTTGGGGACTTTGACCGACAAGGTTTTGTTAAAAACGGATTTAGTCGTGTCGATGTTGCCACTGCCATCAGCGAATCCTGCATTTAAAAGCAAGGTGTGAGTTCCTTGGGAATTCTTGTTAAGCGCAATGCTGATACTGTCGGAATTTGAAACCGACGATCCGTCCCAGCGCCAGTCATAAACGATGTTTGCAGTCGTATAGTACCAATGTGAAATCTGAGCCTGATAAATCAGCGGGGAGCCTTCGGCTATATTTTGCGGTGCCGTCCAGGAAAGAACCTCTGGTGAGGTTGTGTCCTTCACCAACTCTAGGTTTCCAATATTAAAGGCGGTCTCTAGGCGAAGCTTCAGATCATTGTGTGTACCGCTGATTAAGAGATCGAATAGTTCTTTTTTTGTGTCGACAGGTAGAGTAGCGATCTCGGTCAGGAGGGAACTTACTTCTGAACGGGGAATCTGATCCCAGGTTTTTTTATTTGCGATTTGCGCTTCTGAAATTAAAGGAAGCAAATCGCTGTAAATATCAATCTTTTGATCGGTAAGTGCAGTGACGGGCCGACTTAACTTTTTACCACAGATCGTAGCTTGCAATAGGTAGCTTCCATCTTTTAGAAGTCCTTCTTCGGTTTCTAAAAATCGAAATAGGAACTTTCCATCGCTGGTGACGGTGGTGGACTTCCAGGGAGTGGTAGATGGTAAACCATTTTCAATAGGATAAATGTCCACTGTGTTCGCAGACGTACAGGAAAGTTGATTGATTTGCGTCAAGTTGACGCTGCCCATTAGTTCGGTATCAAATTGACTTGAAATGCTCAGTGATAGCGAGCAGCCGGCCATGAGTGGGGCTATTAATATGGCTAATTTTGATACGTTCCGTAGTTCCATACCAATATTAATCGGGGGAGAATAACCGAATCTTGAGTGGTATTTTGAAAGATGAGCCAATTATTGTTCATGTTTCGTAATTTTGAATTGGCTAGTTGCATCATTACTCATGGATGTTCGCAAAACAGTTGCTAAGGCCCGGGTGTTACACAGTTGTAAATAATCGTCTCAAATGGGATATATCTGTTTCATATGAGTAGTACTTATAGAAGCATCTTGATTGAAGAACTTCGCAAGCGACAACGTAAGAACCCCTCTTACTCATTGCGCGCATATGCAAGGGATATTGGACTTTCGGTTTCGCGCTTAAGTGAAGTGCTGAATTCCAAAGCGGGGTTGTCCGATGCCCGAGCGGCCGTCATTGCGGACCGTTTGCACTTTAAAGGAAAAGACAAAGCCTATTTTATTGATCTGGTGCAAGCAGAACATGCACGTAGCAAGATAGCCAAAAGATCCGCCACCGAACGATTGAAAGCTTACCGCATGAGTTTGAAAAAAATTGCTGATGAGGATTTCCATCTCATTGCGGACTGGCAGAATCTAGCGGTTTTGGAGTTGATCGATATCCCCGGTGTTTCTCAGAATTTTCACGAAATTGCCAATCGTTTGCAGATTACGGTGGCCGAAGCAGAGGCGACGATTAATCGCCTACTTCAGATCGGACTGTTGAAAGAGATGGATGGGCGATGGCTGACATCCGATTCGGACTCCACGACGTCAGCGGATATTCCCTCGACGGCTATTCAAAATTTCCATCGTCAGATGTTGGGGCGAGCACAGCGTTCTTTGCAAGCGGATCCGGTTGAATCCCGAGATCTCTCTTCGGTGGTTTTCGGTTTGGATTCTGAACAGTTGGCCTATGCCAAGGATCGTATTCGAGAATTCCGTCGGATGCTGTCCCAGGAGCTGGCGGCAATGCCAAGCAAGAATAAGGTCTACAGTCTTTCCATTCAATTGTTTGAGCTCAAAGGGGACGAAGCATGAAGTATGTAATTGTATTTTCGGTATTCTTTCTGGCGATTAATGCTTATGCGGTCCGTGAGGTGCAAAACGGTGGTGGTGGGGTCCGTATGGGGCAAACCATGGAGACGTTCTTTACTGCGAATCTTCGTTTTGATGAAGATCCTGAAGTTCCCGAAAAAATACCCGGTCTTATGCGTTTGATCGACGAAATTGAATCCATGCCCATCAAGTCCTCTGTGAAGGGGATCTTAATGGCGGCCGTGTATCCCACGATGGATCGCAAGTACTACCGAGTTAAGAAGGGTGATATTTCTGAAAAAACTCGGACCGGCATTCGTGACCAATATGCTCACATGCTGAAAATACCCAAAAATAATGTGGTGGTTTTTGCCGTCAGCGGTCCGACCAGTAAAATTACAGTCCTTATGGAAGAGTTTTATACTCTGAAAGAAAGTGAGCAAGCGGCGATCTTGCTTCACGAAGGTCTGTGGATGATTAGCCCGGGCATGACTTATGAGCAGGTGATGAATTTGGAAATTGATGGGCAGGCTTATTTCCAGGAGCACAGCAACTATGCGGCTTTGTATCGTTTTGTTACGAATCTGGGAGATATTCTTTCAGACCGTACCTTATCGCTGGTCACGTCATTGGCGATCGACTTAAAGAGCCAAATTTTGCCGCGTGAAAATGGCAGCACCTGGAATACTACCAAGCTAGTTGATTTGGTTGGAGAGCGCTATCTGGACTGCATGATTTTGCATGAGTTCTCAAACTATAAATCGAATGTCGCAAAGATCGACTATGTTCGCTCCTGCAATAACGCGATCAACTACTACGCTGTGATGAAAGCCACTAAAATCCCCAGATCATATTATTACCAGGCCTTGCTGGTATATATGGGACGGGCGGGACACGTCAGTCTTCTGAATGCTTTTGATGAAAGCACTTACATGGAATACGGCGGAAAGAGCGCAGGTTATACAGAGTACCGTAACAGTCTCTATGTCAATTTCGAAGAGCCCGTCGCTGGCAATCACATGTACTTGACCATCTACGATATTTCGCATCAGGCTGTGGGGCGTATTCGTTTCTAGACCTGCGATATTTTTTTACGCACCAAGGGGACGACTTTGGTGCCATAATGATCGATACATTTCATTAAATCTTCGTGCGGTAAAGTGCCCAGGCTGTACTTCAAATCAAACCGCGCTACTCCCAATAGTTTTACAGTGGTGGCGATTTTATCGGCCACTGTTTCTGGAGAGCCCACATACAATGACCCCTCAGGACCGATTTGATGTTCAAACTGCTCTTTGGTGATCGGAGGCCAACCACGATCTCGCCCAATACGATTCATCATAGTTCTATAGTGTGGCCAGATGGTTTCTTTGGCTTCTTCGTCAGTTTTTCCAATAAAACCTGGGGAGTGAACTCCGATGGGTTGAGTTTTTTGGTTAAACTGCGACAGTGATTTATAGTACAAATCGACGAAGGGTTTAAACTGTTTCGGATCGCCACCGATAATTGCCAGCATCAACGGAAATCCATAGTGAGCCGCTCTTAAAACTGATTTCGGTGTGCCACCAACTCCGATCCAAGTTCGTAGTGGTTTTGATTCGGTTTGCGGAAATACGCTTTGATTTGCGACGGGGACCCGGGTGTTGCCACTCCAGTTCACTGGATTTCCCTTTAGGATTTGCGCAAATAAATCCAGTTTTTCCTCGAACAACTCTTCATATTGCTGAAGATCAAAACCAAAAAGGGGAAAGGATTCAATGAAAGAGCCGCGTCCCATGATCACTTCGGCTCGCCCATTGGAAATCGCATCGATGGTTGCGAATCTTTGAAAAACACGAATAGGATCATCTGAACTTAAAACAGTGACTGCGGAACCCAGACGAATTTTTCGGGTTTGAGCTGCAATGGCGGCAAGGACTGTTTCGGGTGCAGAGACGGCAAAGTCATCGCGGTGGTGTTCGCCGACGCCAAAAAAATCCAAACCCAGTTGATCCGCCAAAACACCTTCAGCAACCACATTGCGAATCACTTGAGCCTGCGAAAGGTTTTTTCCATTTAAGTCATGAGTGACATCGCCAAAAGTATCCAATCCCATTTCAAGTTGTGCTGCCATGATAAAAACTCCTGCTTGCTGATAAAATTGTAGCGGGAGTGAGACTTAAATGAAATTGTAAATGTACACAAAATTGATAGGATCTAAAAATCGAGGTCGAGATGTCATATTGCCGCGCCATCAAACACATGTCTGAAGAAAAATGTGCGATTCACAAGCCCTACCATGATAAAGCCTATGGATTTCCGATTCATGACGACAATGAATTGTTTTGTCGTTTGATTCTGGAAATCAATCAAGCCGGTCTTAGCTGGGAAACGATTCTGAAAAAACAGGATTCGTTTCGGAGGGCTTATCACGGCTTCAATATCAAAAAAGTGGCTGCATACAAGGCTTCCGATCGCAAGCGCCTGATGAATGATCCTGGCGTCATTCGCAATCGTCTTAAAATCAATGCGGCAATCGAAAATGCCAAAACGATTTTACAAATACAAAAGGAACACGGCTCCTTTCAAAAGTGGCTGGCTTTGCAGCATCCCTTAAGCCGGGACGAATGGGTTAAGCTTTTTAAAAAGAATTTTAAATTCACCGGTGGGGAGATCGTAAATGAATTCCTGCTAAGTGCTGGCTACTTGCCGGGCGCTCACGACAAGGAATGCCCGACTTTTAAAAAAGTGCTGAAAGCAAAGCCGCTTTGGAATCAAAAAACCAAAAAGGCGGGGAAGAAAGTATGAAGAACTCAGACTCTTTGTCAGAAATGATCCAAGTCATTCAAAAGTTTTGCGAAGAGCGTGACTGGGATCAGTTTCATCCTCCCAAAGATCTGGCGATCGGAATGTCGACTGAGTCCAATGAACTCCTGGATTTGTTTCGTTTTAAATCCGAAGCTCAGATTCAGGAAAAAATGCATTCGGCAGAGTTTAATGAAAAAGTCCGTGACGAACTGGCTGATGTATTCTTTTTTGTGCTGAGATTTGCGCAAATGAACAATATTGACCTGGCAGCGGCACTGGCTGGCAAACTTAAGAAGAATGCAGCGAAGTACCCGGTGGAATCGGCCCGGGGTTCCAACAAAAAATACAATGAATAGGAACGCTAGGAGCGACCGCCAAGCTCCAGCGAAATCATTTTCGCCATAGGCCCAATCAAGACGGTGCTGTCTTCGTTTGCAGCACTAATGTAAAGATCCACTTTCGGGAAATAGCGCACGGTTATCGTCGCATCCAGCGTTTCACAGTTCTTTGCCGGAGTCGTCACTGAATGTCGGCGGCACATCACCGGCCGATGTTCGTAAACGCTGCAAGAACCTTCTGAATTTAAAAAGACACAAGGGTTGTCTTGATTACGCATACCTTGCTTCCACAGCGGATCCTGAAGTTCACGAAGGCTTTGGCGACTTAGGCGTTCCCGGTCAATCGGGTGGCCATCAAGAATCAACTGGCTCAGGATTTGGGCTTCATGGTTGGTGATTTCAACTTCCATGTGGCAGCAGGCCGAGCAGCCCTTGCGGCAACTGACTTGGATTTCTTTTTCTGAGTCAATCTCTGAATCCACCAGGTGGTGCAGGGTGCGGGCACGCTGGGATTCCGGGGATATAGCTTGAAGTTCACCACTCACGCGGCTCAGTTCTGCATCCAAAGTGTCCAGAAAGGCTGTGAATGTTTCATCATCCATTTTTTTCTGAAAATCATGAACAAAGTTTTTAAAAGACTTCGTTAGACGAGGATGTTGGGTTAAGAAATCATTCAGGCTCATTGATTGAGTTTACCTTTGTTTGCTAGGATTAGCCATGACTTTACCACTTCAATACTTTCAGCTCTGGCTGCTTAAGTTCTTCACATTTTTGCTGGGATGTATGTCCTGTTTTTTCTTTCAGGCCAAAATGGGCATGTCCACGGTCGAAGCTGCGGCACTGACGGGGTTGCTGGGAACTTTTATTCCCGCAACCAAGCGAATTGAAAGCAATCACGTGCATGCGAATATCTATATGGGTGCCTTTGTCGCGATGGGATCCAAAGTCACCGAGCATGGGTTTTGGGAAATTCTTTTAGTATCTGCCATTGGCAGTCTGATTTACTTCGTCATGAGTCGCTACTTTAAAGGCATGGGCGGACGCCTGGGATTGATTGCCTTTGTCTCTTCACTTTTAGGCTTGGCATTGAAGGTGATGGTATGACGTTGTTAGGTGTGTTGCTGGTTGCTGCAATCAGTTCGCAGATTACATACTATTTGATTCATCATAAGCATTGGCCCACCGTGCGGGCTTCGGCTTTTCCGACGTTGGTGTTTGTCATACTTTTGCAGATCTCTGGAATCAATTGGGATGGCACTTTGCAAGGGGCTTTCTTTGGTGCCACGTTTGTGGGGATGACCGACAAATCCCGTTTGGGTTGGAAAAGAGTGCTGATCGCCAGTATGGTTTTCGGGATGATTTTCACCTTCCTGATTCCACTTGCCAGGGGCATTGGTGGAGGCTTGGGTGCCGCCGCTTTTGCTTCGTGCTCGGCAGTCTATTTTTTGACAAAGATCGCAAAGAAGCTGCAAAGAGTTTAGCGCTATAGAGTACCTTTAAGGTATGACTGAAAATTATTTCGCTTCACCCTTTGCCGGTAAATCTTTAAAAGAACAAACCACTCATCCCAATATTATCGTGGGGGAGCACAGTTACTATTCTGGTTATTATCATGGCCACTCGTTTGACGAATGCGCGTGGTACCTGCCGCGTGATCGCAGTGATGTGGATAAGTTGTATGTCGGTAAGTACTGCTCAATCGGATCCGGTGCCGCGTTTTTAATGGGTGGTAATCAGGGGCATCGCAAAGAATGGATTTCCACTTATCCTTTTGCCTTCATCACCAATAATCCGGTCTTTGCATCGGCGCAAAACTCCTATCGACCTGCAGGCGACACCGTGATTGGCAACGATGTCTGGATCGGAACCGAAGCGATGATCATGCCGGGAGTGCGAATCGGGGATGGGTGCATCATTGGCGCCAGAACCATGGTCGCAAAAAGTGTGGAACCATATTCGATCGTGGTCGGAAGCCCGGGCGAGGTCGTAAGAAAAAGATTTTCAGATCCTGAAATCTCGATGCTCGCCGAAATGAAATGGTGGGACTGGCCAGATGACATGTTAAAAGAGGCCATGCCGATTCTGACCAGCAACGAAATCGTGTCGCTGTATCGCTATTGGGAAAAACGCAAAGTTGAATCTTAAGCTTCCGCTTTGTAGGTAAGGATTCTATCAAGGAAGATTTAATCATTGATCGAACTGTGAATCCTTGTAAAGTGAATCCATGACATCTTTCTCTCAGCAACTTGAATGGATTGAAAAAAACTTCCGCGAAATCACAGACTCTGAACAAGTTTCGTTAGAGTTGAAATACGCTACAGCCGACAACTTCATGGGCAAGGACGTCTATGAAGGTTTTGACCGCTGTTTTGTGGCGCCGCTGGCCTATGAAATGTTCATGCGCGCCTGTGACAATCTTAAGAAAAAGCATCCATCGTTGAAGTTTCTGGTCTGGGATGCGCTTCGTCCACGCAGTATTCAAGCACAGTTCTATAAACACCTTGAAGGGACTCCTTTTCAAAATTACGTAGCACCACCATTTCCAGGGTCATTGCATAATTTCGGCATGGCCATGGATTTAAGTCTGCGCGAGCGTGACGGGGAATGTTTGGATATGGGCACAGGGTTTGATGATTTCAGAGATCTGGCTCAGCCAAAACTGGAGCCGCAGTTTTTAAAGACCGGCGAGCTGTCGAATTTGCAGTTTAGCAATCGCATGATCCTGCGAAAATTAATGGAGGACGAAGGTTTCAAGGTTTTGGAGCATGAGTGGTGGCATTTCAATGCTCTTCCCAAGGACCAAGTCCACGGCAAACATCCGATTCTGGAGTAACAACCTTTAGGCGGCTTTCAAATTGAACTCGATTTGATCATATTCAACGATGGGAGTCTTAATTGACCGACCAGATACCGTTGAAGTTTTAATTTTGATCACACCGACAGTCTCAAAGAACAGAATTATTTTATTCAGATTGGAAATGTCCATTTCAACGAGCTTTGCCAGTTCATAGATGGATTTTGGCTTTTGATTCAAGATAACCGATAAAAGCCCCATATTTTTCACAAACTTATCGAATTCTTTTTTATCACTAAAAGATACTTCATAGTGTTCACCCTTAAGCTTGCCTTTTCGGGCATTTTTTAAGGCTTTCTTAAAGTCAGATAGGGATTCGGAGCTTGTTTTGATAGAGACGATCAGTTTTTTCATAGTTTCACTCCTAGTACCTTAACCGAGCCTTCATTTTGAATTACCACCTATAGTGGTACATTTCAACCAATACTGGTTGTTTTATACCTATAATGTTGAGTTTCCTTTGGAAAAGGTGCAAGGGGATGCCAGATGTTCGTTAGCAATTTGATCGGAGTGAGGAATTGTGTGATCCGGAATATGGATAGTTTTGGGCAAAAAAATAGCCCTGGGAATGAAGGGTTTCACCAGGGCTTAGAGGGACTCTTGTTCTTAAGGAACTAATGTTTTTTAAGGGAAGAGCGAAGCAACATCATTACGCACAAGTGCTCGCTAACACGAGTTAAAAGTCCGTAAGGCAGCGGGTTTTACAATTAAAAATCCGTCATTGAAATTGCGATTGATGCACAATATCAAACGAGCGACGAAGTCTAGGTTGGTCGCTCGCTGTCCACTAGCATTAAAATGGGCCGTCTTAAGTATCTGATAATATTAGGCAAAAAATAGCGATTTTGGGTGCGTAAAATTTCTTACGCATCACCTTGACGGAATGGCATCCGAACCCACATTTATCCTGTGTTATTCAAGCTTTAATTAATAAATTACCACGGTATTGGCTGACACTGGGATGATTACGGAATCCAGGTGGGCATTTAAGGAGAATCAAACATGGGTAAAATTATCGGTATCGACTTAGGGACGACAAACTCATGCGTCGCTATTATGGAAGGCGGAGAAGCCAAAGTTCTTGTGAACGAAGAAGGCGCTCGTACAACTCCATCGGTTGTTGCTTATACAAAAGACGGTGACCGTCTTGTTGGTCAGATCGCTAAACGTCAAGCGGTGACGAATCCAGAGAACACAATTTACTCTGCGAAACGTTTCATCGGTCGTCGTTTCGAAGAAATTTCAGAAGAAATCAAACTTGTTCCGTATACTGTTGTTGCTAAAGGCAATGACTGTGCATTCAAAGTTCAAGGCAAAAACGTATCTCCAGAAGAGATCGGTGCTGCAGTTCTTGCGAAACTTAAAAAAGTTGCGGAAGACTACTTGGGCGAGCCGGTAACTGAAGCAGTTGTGACTGTTCCAGCTTACTTCAACGATGCTCAACGCCAAGCTACTAAAGATGCTGGCCGTATTGCAGGTCTTGAAATCAAACGTATCATCAATGAGCCAACAGCGGCGGCATTGGCGTACGGTATGGATAAGAAAAAAGAAGAGAAGATCGCTATCTTCGACTTCGGTGGTGGTACATTCGATATCTCCATCCTTGAAGTTGGTGACGGTGTCGTAGAAGTTCGTTCAACGAACGGTGACACGCACTTGGGTGGTGACAACTTCGATACAGTTATCTTGGAATGGTTGATCACTGAGTTCAAAAAAGACCAGGGTATCGATTTGAAAAACGATAAAATGGCTCTTCAACGTTTGAAAGAAGCGGCGGAGAAAGCAAAAATCGAGCTTTCATCTGCACAAGAGACTGAAATCAATTTGCCATTTATTACTGCAGATCAAACAGGTCCTAAGCATTTGCAAACGAAATTGACTCGCGCAAAATTCGATCAAATGACTGAAGATCTGGTTAAACGCTCTATGGAGCCTTGCCGCAAAGCTTTGGCTGATGCTGGCTTGAAGGCTTCTGAGATCGACGAAGTTGTATTGGTGGGTGGTTCTACACGTATCCCTTCAATCCAAAAAGCAGTTAAAGACTTCTTCGGTAAAGAGCCAAACCGCACAGTGAACCCGGACGAAGTTGTTGCTATCGGTGCAGCAGTTCAGGGTGGTGTTCTTGCGGGCGACGTGAAAGACGTGTTGTTGCTAGACGTAACTCCGCTTTCACTTGGTATCGAAACTTTGGGTGGCGTGATGACTCCGCTGATCGAGCGCAACACTGCGATTCCTACTAAGAAATCTCAAGTGTTCTCGACAGCTGCTGATAATCAACCAGCCGTAGACATCCACGTTCTTCAAGGTGAGCGTAAGATGGCTGGCGACAATAAAACACTGGGTCGTTTCGAACTAGTGGGTATTCCACCGGCTCCACGTGGCGTTCCTCAAGTTGAAGTAACATTCGACATGGACGCGAATGGTATCTTGCATGTGTCTGCGAAAGACATGTCTTCTGGTAAGACTCAAAACATCAAGATCACTGCTCAAAGTGGTATGTCTGAAGCGGAAATCAAACAAGCCGTTGCAGATGCTGAAGGTCACGCAGAAGAAGATAAGAAAAAAGCTGAGGCAGTGACTCACAGAAATAACCTGGACAACTTGGTTTACCAAACTGAGAAATTGATCAAGGATTCTGGATCTCAATTGCCTGAGGCGGAAGTTAAAACTGCGAACGATGCTATCGCTGATGCTAAAAAAGTTCTTGAGAACAAAGGCGCATCTGCTGATGAATTGAAAGCAGCTTTCGACAAGCTTCAATCTTTGACTCACACAATGACTTCTGAGCTTTACAAAAAGCAAGGAGCTCAAGGTGATGCTGGCCAAGGTGGCGCACAAGGTGCAGACGCTGGCAGCGAGAAAAAAGACGGCGACGACGTGATCGACGCTGACTACAAAGACGTAAACTAAGTTTTTGTCGAACTACTTGTAAAAACCAAAAAGCCCCTGGGGAAACCCAGGGGCTTTTTTTTGGTGCCAGGACCTAGTTCTTGTAACGATGCATTTCACAGTCGGCCTCGGGAACCCAACTTCATGGTTGCCCCGGTGGACAAAGTCAGTCCGTACCTTTAAAGTTGAGGAATGGAATTGGTTGATGTTTTTAAAGGATCTCGAATTGAAAAGTTCAAACGCGGAGATGTGCTCTATAAAATGGGAGAGTCTCCGCGGAACATATTCTTTCTGGTCGAGGGATTGGTGGGACTTGTCGTCTGGAGTGAGGCAGGCAACGATCATTTGCTTCGTTTGTTTAAAAAGAATCAAATTTTTGGGCATCGAAGTTTTTTCGCGCAGGAGCCCTATCATGCTTCAGCAACCGTTCTCGAGGACGCCACGGTTTTTGTACTATCCAAAGAAGAGATGCGGGAGCGCATGAAAGGCAATTGTGATTTGGCTGAAAAGCTTCTGCAAACCTTAGCGACCGAGCTTCGACGGGCGGAGGAAAAACAGGTCATACTGACGGAGAAAGATGTAACCGCACGTATTGCTGAAGCGGTTGTATATTTCAAAGACCTTCATCCGACACATTCCTGGACTCGCCAAGAAATTGCTGATTTCTGCGGGACGACGACGGCAACGGTTATACGAACGTTGGCAAGGTTTGTCGATGACGGCCTCATCGAGCAGCGAGGCCGGGAGATTATAATTCTAAAAAAGGATGAGTTACTGTCGCAAGGGTAGCTTCAAATAACTGATTCCATTGCCTTCGGGTTCTGGCAGGTGTCCTGCCCGGATATTAATTTGAATACTGGGAAGCAATAGTTTGGGAGCGCTTAAAGTAGCATCCCTTGCCTTTCTAAACTCCACAAATTCCTCTTTTTTGGTTTCACCTTTTAGTTGAATATTTTTTTCTTTTTCCTCACCGACAGTGGTTTCAAACCTGAGATCGCGTCCCTCCGGTTGATAGTCGTGGCAAACGAAAATTCGGGTTGAATCTGGCAGTGTGTAGATTCTATTGGTGATGGAATCAAAAAGGGCTTCCGCGCTGCCCGCAGGAAAGTCACAGCGCCCGGTGCCCGAATCCGGCATGAAGATCGCATCTCCCGTAAATAGAGCATCGTCGATCAAGTAAGAGGAGCAGGCTGGCGTGTGCCCGGGGGTGAATAGAGTTTTTACCCTCAGCGATCCGGCGTTCAGGACTTCTCCGTCCTTCAAAAGAACATCGAAATGTATTCCGAAAGTATTAAAGTCTTTGGTGATATTAAATACGGGATTGAAAAGTTTTTGAACTTCAGTGATGCGTTCGCCGATTGCGACTCTAATGTTTGGAAAAATATTTTTAAAGAGTTGTGAGCTGGAAAGATGATCCGCGTGAGCGTGGGTTTCCATCACAAAATGTGGTTTTAGTTGATGCTCATTTAAATACATAACCACTTTTTCCATAGAACTTGTGGAAAGCTTTGAACTGCCTGGTCCATAGTTCCACACCGGGTCGATGATAACGGCATCCAGGGTTTCTGGATCGTGCACGACGTAAGTTAATGTTGATGTTGCTGAATCAAAGAAGTGTTGAATGTGGATCTTTTTCATAATGAGACTCCTTGTTTTTAGCCTCTCAGATTTGTCCCAGAATAGGTTTTTTCGGGAACACCCGTTATGTCGGCCATCATAATGGACGGGCGGGGCAAGGATTTAGGATGAAAGAGGAACAAGGAGACACTTTTATGCGGGAAATATCATGCGAAGAACTGAAAGAAAGGCTGGGGCACATACGCATTGTCGATGTTCGCACTACTGAAGAGTATACAGGTGAACTAGGGCATATTCGCGGTTCTGAGCTGATTACCCTGGGACCTGAATTAGAGGCATTTCTAAAGAATCAAACCCGAGAGCAGGAAATAGTTTTTGTCTGTCGAAGTGGCGCACGCTCTGGTCAGACAACTCTATTAAGTGAAGAACTGGGATACATGAATACATACAATATGGTCGGCGGAATGCTTCGCTGGAACGATCTAGGATACGAAAAGGAGTAGCAAATGATGCATTCAATACTTTTAGCTCTTGGTGGAGGAGCTTTGATTGGCCTAGCGGCTTCAATAATGTTGCTGCTGAATGGTCGCGTGACGGGAATCAGCGGTATTGCGAATGGTCTTTTGACCTTTAAAAAAGACGACTATCTGTGGCGGATCGCTTTTATCGGGGGGTTGGTTCTTGGGGGAGGGATCCTGGGTCACTTTCGACCGGAAATGCTGGCGAATACAACTTCGCGCAGTGACTGGATGGTGGCTTTGGCAGGAGTGATCGTCGGTTTTGGAACGATTTTGGGCAGTGGCTGTACAAGTGGTCACGGTGTTTGTGGAATCTCTCGACTTTCACCTCGCTCTTTAGTGGCGACCGGAGTTTTTATGACCGTGGGGATGTTAACAGCAACGTTTTTGAAGTTGGCTTTGGAGGGGTAAGATGAAAAAGAAAAAGTATATTCAAGCGGGCGTCGCTTTGATGGTGGGCTTTTTGTTTGCGCTGGGATTGGGTATTTCCGGTATGACTCAGCCTCAAAAAGTTATTGGTTTTTTACAATTGAGCAGCGGCTGGGATCCTTCGTTGTTGTTTGTCATGTTGGGAGCAATACCTGTGAATGCCTTTTTTTACTTTCTTTCCCGAAAAAAGGCGGTCCCTGTTTTTGATTCTCAATGGCATGTGCCGACCTCACGCGAAATTTCCAAACCGTTGGTGATAGGCAGTGTGCTGTTCGGATTTGGTTGGGCATTAGGGGGATATTGCCCCGGACCGGCATTGACCTCTGTCGGAGGCGGTTCGCAGAGTGCAGCTGTTTTTGTGGTGTTCATGGTTCTGGGCATGGTTTTACATCGTCTTTATCAACGCTTGCAAAGTTCAAAGTGAGGAAGTTGTGGAGTTGTTTGGATATGCAGGGGCAGTAATGATTGGTTTGTCACTGGGATTTTTGGGCGGAGGTGGCTCTATTCTGGCAGTTCCGCTATTGGTGTATTTTTTTGAAGTTCCACCCGGGGGCGCAACGCTCTATTCGCTCTTCATTGTCGGTCTGACAAGTTTAGTGGGATTTGCTAAGTCGGTCAGAGCCCAACAAGTTAACTTTGCTGCACTCGTGGTATTTGCCATTCCAAGTATGGCGGGTGTTCTAGTTGTTCGTCGTCTGATTCTGCCAGAAATGCCTTTGACGGTTGATCTCGGTTTGGTGTCGCTAAGCAAGGACTCTTTGATCATGGCTGCTTTCGCCACGGTGATGGTTTTGGCATCGGTGGCAATGATCCGACCTGCAAGAAAAGCAAGTTTGGATCAAAGGGATTCGATGTGGGTTTCTGCTGGAAAGGCATTCGGAGTGGGAGCCGTTACGGGCTTTGTAGGCGCTGGCGGAGGGTTTCTGATTGTTCCGGCTTTGGTGGTCATGAGTCGTTTACCAATGAAAACGGCTGTGGGTACGTCCCTGGGAGTTATTGCACTAAATTCTTTCTTTGGGTTCTTTAGCGATGCTCTTAGTGGGGCGGATGTGGATGTCATTTTTGTATTAAAAATATCCGCACTGGCTGTTGTTGGAATTCTGTTTGGTCTGCATTGGGGAAGAAACGTTTCCGATGCCAAGTTAAAGCCCTTATTTGGAGCCTTTGTTTTGCTCGTGGGATCGTTGATACTTTTGTCGCAGCTTTTCTAAAACGGAATTACGTCCTTATTTGTGGAGGTAAGGACGTATCGTTCATATTGGGATTAACGTTTTTTGAAAGGGGATTTGCGAGCTGCTGGTTTGCCAGTTGCTGGCTTACCAGTGTTTGGTTTACCTGCACTCGGCTTGCCGGCGTTTGGTTTGCCAGAGCTTGGTTTACCTGATGCCGACTTCGAGTAAGGTGTCTTGCCAGAAGGAGCTTTGCCTGCGGATAATTTGCCTTGGGTCGGTTTCCCAGCTGCAGGTTTTCCCTGCGCCGGTTTTTTATCGCCAGTTTTGTGAGCTTTTTTACCCGGAGCAGATCCCGGTTTTCCTTGAGCACGTGGGTGTGAATTGTATTTAGAGCGATCGTAGTTATCTGATTTACGACCCTCAAGTTTGCTGATCAACGGTTCATCGCGCTCAGTGACCAAATTAACCACAGTACCTTCGCGGCCCGCACGAGCGGTACGACCTGCACGGTGCAGGTAGTTTTCCATTTGTTTTGGCAAATGGTAGTTGATCACACGGTCTACATTTTCAATATCCAAACCACGACCCGCCAAATCAGTGGCAACCAGGAACTTGATTTCGCCTTTGGTGAATTTCTTCAGATTTGCACGGCGGTCGGTTTTTTCCATCTCGCCACGGTAAAGGGCCACGGCGTAGCCTTTAGCTTCCATTTCCTCGGCAAGCTTGTCGCATTGTTCGCGGGTGTTGGCGAACAGGATGGTGCCGCCTTCGGTTTTTTGTTTTAACAGGCGATCCAATTGCTCCCAGCGGTTGCCGTCTTTAACGATCAGATTTTTTGTCGTCAAAGTTTTTACAACTTTGCCGCTGCCGGAGCTTTTAACGATCTCGGCACTTGAGAAAATGTCTTCAATCAAATCCTGCACGTTCGCGGATAGCGTCGCAGAAAACAAAGCCGTCTGCACGTCACGGGGACACGCATAGAAAATCTTATTTGAGATATCCAGGAAGCCTTGATCCATCATTTGGTCGGCTTCATCAAATACCAGCATGCACACGTCAGTCAGATTGATCTCATCCGCGTCCATCAGCTGGGATAGACGACCAGGGGTCGCCAGTAAAATTTCAAACACACCGGAAACATTTCGGCGAGCCTGCTCCATAGCCATGCCGCCCAAAGCGGGACGCACGCGCAAACGCGTGTCATGGGTCAAAGTTTTAAATACTTTAGAAACCTGTTCGCCCAATTCGCGGGTTGGAACCAGAACAACGGCGCGAGGTGAAGCTTCGGCAGTTACGGGATGCCCCTCGTCTTCCAGAGATTTCAACAGATGCAACATCGGCAGCGCATAGGCCAGGGTTTTACCGCTTCCGGTTTCAGAGATACCCACCGCAGACTGTCCACTCATCAACATAGGAATGGTGTTGCGCTGGATTTCTGTGGGCTTAGTAATGCGCAATGAATTCAGGGTTTTTGTCAAAGAGGGGATCAGGGCAAAGTCTGCAAAATTATTCATGGGGACACTCTATCATATTCTGCAGTGGGGCCAATCTGAATTGTGCCGGGTTATGTTAACTTCTGCTCTGACGCGCATTTGCTACCAAAAGTGTGTCCGTACCCTTAGAATTTGGGCATATTTTACAGTGAGGAACTGATGGCTATTGAAGTGAAGCATTTCTTTGATCCCGCAACGTCGACGGTCACCTATGTGGTGCATGATCCTAAAAGTCGTGATGCGGTGGTGATTGATCCGGTTTGGGACTACGATCCGGCAGCTTCAAAGTTATCAAACAAGTCCTCAGAAGCGGTTCTTGGCTTTATTAAAGAACAAAACCTCACACCCCGGATGATCCTTGAGACCCATGTGCATGCCGATCATGTTACGGGGGCGCAGTTCTTTAAGGCGCACTTTCCCGAGGCTCCTTTGTGCATTGGCGAGCGTATCACTGCTGTACAGAAGATCTGGCGCGATATGTATGACCTGGATGAAAAGACCACCGATATTCAAGGCAAGGTCTTTGACCGCCTGCTAAAAGAAAACGAAGAAGTCAGTGCCGGCACTTTGAAGTTCAAAGTCTTCTTTACCCCTGGGCATACGCCGGCGTGTTCGTCTTATCTTTTTGAAGATGCGCTTTTCACCGGGGACGCTTTGTTTATGCCTGACTCTGGAACTGGTCGTTGTGATTTTCCAGGGGGCTCGGCTAAGGAGTTGTACAACTCCATCACGCAAAAGATTTATGCGCAGCCGGAAAGCACGCGAATTTTCGTTTGCCATGACTATCAACCCGGCGGCCGCGAGTTCATGTGTCAAACTTCCGTTGCTGACGAGAAAAAATCCAACATCCAACTGAACGGCGAGACAACAGAAGCCCAGTACGTGGAGTTTCGCACCAAGCGCGACGCCACTTTGGCGACGCCGAAATTGTTACTACCAAGCTTGCAGATAAATATTCGTGCGGGACGTTTGCCTGATGCAGATGCGCACGGCAAAAGATTTTTGAAAATTCCAGTGATCGACTAAAGAGTTCTGAAGGAGATGCACATGCAGGAAAGTATCATGATGGCCTTAATCGGAGGCTTAATTATCGGAGTTGCGACTTCATTGCTTCTGGCATTGAACGGCCGAGTGACCGGCGTCAGTAACATCCTGAATGGTTTGTTGGACAGAACTCCCTATGAATCCGAGTGGCGCTGGTTCTTTGTCTTTGGGATGTTTTTCGCGGGATTGGTTTTAAATCAATTTCGCCCGGAACTGTTTGAGGTTGATATCCCTCGCTCTTCGGTGATGATTTTGATTGCGGGACTCTTGGTGGGCTTCGGCACTATGATGGGAAGTGGCTGCACCAGTGGTCACGGTATCTGTGGAGTGGCGAGGTTGTCTCCAAGATCCATTGTTGCCACGATCTGCTTTATGATTGCCGGAATGTTAATGGCGAATTTCCTGCGCTGGATTGTGGGGTTGTAAGATGAATCGCTTAACTGATGTCCGCAACTGGTCAGCATTGGGAGTGGGTTTTCTGTTCGCCGTGGGACTTGCGATTTCCGGAATGACTCAGCCAAAAAAGATTTTGGATTTTTTGACCTTCGGAGCCGGCTGGGATCCAAGTTTGCTCTTTGTCATGATTGGCGCGGTTCCCGTGCACATGATTACCTATCGCCTGGTTCGCGGGCGTAAAGCTCCTGTTTTGGATTCGCAATTCTTTCTGCCTAAAACGACTGAAATCACCAAGCCCCTTATGGTGGGCAGTGTGATCTTCGGATTGGGTTGGGGACTTGGTGGCTATTGCCCGGGGCCGGGATTGGTTTCATTGGGAAGTGGTTCGGTCACAGCAATAGTTTTTGTCTTCAGTATGATGTCGGGAATGTTGATCTATCGCATGTACGAACGCTGGAGTGAACTGCGACGCAAAAAGAATTGACCGATAGTCAAATGAGAATACGATAAAAGCTCCATCCGAAGGAGCTGTTATGCACAATGAAGTTTATCCTATCAATCCTTCTCTCGAAAAAAATGCGCTGATCACGCCGCAAAAATACAAAGACATGTACCAGCAGTCAGTGCAAGATCCCCAGGGCTTCTGGTCCAAAGAAGCGGAGCGCCTGCACTGGTTTAAAAAATGGGACAAGGTCAAGAACACCTCTTTCAACAAACCTGTCAGCATCAAGTGGTTCGAAGGCGGCAAATTAAACGTTTCCTACAACTGCATCGATCGTCACTTGGCGACGAAAGCCGACAAAGTCGCTTTGATCTGGGAAGCTGATGATATCAAGACGGCTTCAAAAAAAATCACCTACAAAGAACTTCATCAGGAAGTTTGCCGTTTTTCTAACGTTTTGAAAAAGATGGGCGTGAAAAAAGGCGACGTCGTCACGATCTATATGCCGATGATAGTGGAAGCCGTGTACGCGATGCTCGCGTGCGCGCGTATCGGTGCGGTTCACTCAGTCATTTTCGGTGGCTTTGCGCCGGATTCAATCAGTGATCGCGTGCTGGATGGAAAATCCAAATTCATCATCACCGCTGATTCGGGTTTCCGTGGTGGTAAAACCATTCCTTTGAAAGACAACGTCGACAAAGCCGTGGTTAAAGCGGGCATTGTTGAAAAAGTTCTGGTCGTAAAGTACTCGAACGTCTCTGTACAAATGAAAGACGGCTTGGATGTTTGGTATCACGATATGGTGAAAGGTGTCAGTGACCAGTGTGAGGCTGAGCAGATGGATGCGGAAGATCCGTTGTTCATTCTTTACACTTCAGGCTCCACCGGAAAACCGAAAGGAGTTCTGCATACGACGGGTGGCTATCTGTTGTGGGCGAGTGTGACTCACCAGTATGTTTTTGATTATCATGACAAGGATATCTACTGGTGTTCAGCGGATGTCGGCTGGGTTACGGGCCACAGCTACATCGTGTACGGTCCGCTTGCAAATTGTGCGACGACTTTATTCTTTGAAGGCATTCCGAACTATCCGACACCGTCACGTTTTTGGCAGATCGTTGAAAAGCACAAAGTTAATTTGTTCTATACTTCTCCAACAGCATTGCGCTCACTAATGCGTGAAGGTGAAAAATGGGTGAAGGATTGTGATCGCTCTTCACTTAGAATTTTAGGAACCGTCGGGGAGCCGATCAATCCTGAAGCTTGGGTTTGGTACTATGAAGTGGTTGGCGACAGTCGTTGTCCGATCATGGATACTTGGTGGCAAACGGAAACAGGCGGATTCATGATCACGCCGATGCCAGGTGCGACAAAATTGAAACCGGGCTCTGCCACGTTGCCATTCTTTGGTGTGCAGCCTCATTTGCTGACACCGGAAGGTAAAAAGATTGACGGTGCCGGCGAAGGAGTTTTGGCGATCGCTGATTCCTGGCCGGGGCAAATGCGCACGGTTTACGGGGATCACAAGCGTTTTGAGGAAACTTATTTTTCAACATATCCAGGTTACTACTTCACCGGTGACGGCTGTCGCCGCGATGAAGACGGATATTACTGGATCACGGGTCGCGTGGATGACGTGATCAATGTTTCAGGTCACCGCCTGGGGACCGCTGAAATTGAATCAGCCTTAGTCGCAAATCACAGTGTGGCTGAGGCCGCGGTGGTGGGCTATCCCCATGATATCAAAGGGCAGGGGATCTATGCCTATGTGACTTTGAAAACCGGAATTACGCCGTCCGAGGAGCTTCGTAAGGAGCTGATTCAGACAGTTCGTAAGGAAATCGGGCCGATTGCGACCCCGGATCTAATCCAGTGGGCGCCACGATTGCCGAAGACCCGTTCTGGAAAAATTATGCGCCGGATTCTTCGAAAAATTGCTGAAAATCAACCAGATCAACTGGGTGACATTACAACGCTTTCCGAGCCCGGGGTGGTTCAGGAGCTTGTAGACAACCGTATGAACAAGTGATAGGTTCCCGGGCATGAATACACGCATGATTGTACTAGTAATGATGGTTTTGGGCGCGGCATTTTCTCGTATTATTCCGCACCCTTGGAATTTCACAGCGATCGGTGCCATGGCTCTTTTCGGTGGCGCTTATTTCAACGACAAAAAATTGTCGATGCTGGTGCCGATGGCAGCACTTCTGATCAGCGATTTGGCGTTGGGTGGAATTCACTCCACAACAGCGTTTGTATATGGCGCCTTCGCTTTGATCGTGATGATGGGCTGGTTCCTGACTGAAAATAAATCAGTGGCTCGCATCGGTGGCTTGTCGTTGGTGGCAAGTTCTGTGTTCTTCCTGATTTCCAACTTCGGTGTTTGGATCATGGATGGAATGTATCCTGTAAACTTCCAAGGTTTGGTGACGTGCTACGTGGCTGCGATTCCATTCTTTGGTAATCAAGTTGCCGGTGACCTGTTCTTCAGTGGCGTGATGTTTGGTGGCTACGAACTTTTGAAAAAGTACGTTTTGTCTCCAGCAGCAAAAGCTGCCTAAGTCTTCATAAGATTCTTTTTAAAAAATGAGTTCAATAAAGCTGGGCCTGCATAGGCCCATTTTAAATGGCAAGGTCAATTTCCCTCTGTGCTTGGCACCGATGGTGGGGTTGACTCACGTGGCACTTCGCGAAGTGATGCGCGAATACTTACCACAGGATGCCTACACCATCTGGCCGACTGAAATGTTGAACTCCCGCCGTATTCCTGGCGAAAATCTAGAGACCACTCCCGAGACCATGCGCGCGGCTCACGAGCCGGGCCTGGTACCACAAATTCTGGGTAATGAAGAAGAAGCGATCACAGAAAGCGTGAAACGCCTGGTAGAGTGGGGTGCTGAAGCCATCGACATCAACATGGGCTGTCCTGTGCAAAAAGCTTTAAAGCACAACTACGGCGTGGCCTTGATGGGTGATCCCAACTATGCTGCCGAAGTGGTGCGCATGACCGTCAAAAACTCAACCGTTCCGGTCAGTGTGAAATTGCGCGCGGTGGGTTCCACTAAAGAATTAGACGAACTTCTGACATTCGTTGCGGGGCTTAGAAATTCCGGAGCGGCCTGGGTGTGCTTGCATCCTCGCACGGCTGCACAAAAGCGTCGCGGCTGGGCTGATTGGGAGCAAATCAAACTTCTGCATGCGGCAGTGGACTTCCCGGTTATCGGTAACGGTGACGTGCAAACCGTTGAAGATGCGATGCTGATGCTTAAAGAAACCGGTTGCGATATGGCGATGGCAGGGCGCGGGCTTGCGGCTCGTCCTTGGATGTTGTGGCAACTGGGTGAAGAGCTGGGGTTTGCAGCGCCCGCTGGCAAAGAAGGTCTTAAAGCTCCGCGTACTTCTGAAGAAGAAGGTGCCGAATACGGACGAGTGCTTTTGAAATTGATCGAACGCAGTCGTCATTATTTTGGCGAAGACTTAGCCATGAGAAAAGTGCGCTTCTATGTGCGCACGACCAGCGTGTGGCTGGCTTTCGGGAATGCCTTAACGGGTGTTTGTGCGAAAGCTCGCAACGTTGATGAGATGCTTGAAGGTGTTGCGAAATTCTTCGCAGTTCCCCACGAAATGTCCCTTCGAACAGAACTTCGGCAATAGGTACGGACACACTTTCTCCATCGAGACCGCGTAGCGGTCGGTGGAGAAAGTGTGTCCGTACCTATTTCCGTACCTATTTCCTAAAGACCCAGTAGGGGCTTTTGGCTTTTATTGTTTTTAGACTGTATTTTTGGGCGATGAAGGCCATGGTTTTTTCTGAGAAGAAAGAGACATGGGTTAGGTCGCGGCGATAGTGCCAGTCGTGGAAGTGGGCTTCGCCTTTGTGGGCGGAGGTCATGACAGCTAGGGCGCCGCCGGGTTTTAGAACTCGTAGTTGGGCTTCGATATCTAGTTTTGGATTGTGTAGGTGTTCCCACACTTCCGTGCAAGTGACGACGTTGTATGATTTTTTAAGCGCATCTTGATCTGGTTGGTAGTACAGATCGTAGTTTGTGACTTGATAGTCTTTGGCTATGAAGCATGCACCTAAAAATGCCGTGGGGCCGCAGCCGTAATCCAGAAGCTGAATATCTTTTGGGGACTTTCCTGATTTTGTCGTGTACTCTTCCACATCTTTCATCAAAGGTGTCAGAAAGGCGCGGTAGCCGGCTTGATCTTCATTTTGGTGAAGGTCGTAGCGGGCCTTTTCTTCGACAGCCGTCATGCGGTCCTCAGGCGCCATAAAAATCATATCACAGCTGTTGCAGTGATAATAACTTCGCTCAGGTTTTTTCACGACCTTGAAACGGGCTGAATCTGGGTTGTCGCACAGTAGGCACTTCATACTGCTCAAGACCTTTACCTTTTATGCAATCTATGTCAAAAGAAAATAGACGGAGGTGTCATGTGGCTAAAGTTCTGATGTACAAAAAAAATCCGTGTCCTTACTGCGATCGCGCAATCACTTTCATGAATAACAAAGGTATGGAATACGAAGTCATCGATTTGACAGACAAACCTGAGGAAATTGATCGTATCAAAAGCGAAACCGGTTGGAGAACAGTTCCAATTATCATGATCAACGGCAAGTTGATTGGTGGATACACCGATTTGAAAGCCTTGGATGACGAAGGCAAACTGGATCAATTGCTAAAAGAGTAGTGGGTTCACGATCAATTTAAGAAAAGTTTGATCGACATAATCAGTGAAATGGCAATAAGCAGGGGCTTGATCAAACGAGTCCCTTTTTTTATGACCAAGTGTGATCCGATATAGCCGCCGATAAATTGTCCTGCTCCCATCAGCAGCCCCACAGTCCAAATTATCTTTCCGCCCAATAAAAACACCGCAAGCGAAGTGATGTTGGAAACGAAGTTCAAAGCTTTGCTGTGAGCCGTGGCCTTGGAAAGATTAAATCCCATCAAACTGACAAACGCGAGGACCCAGAAAGATCCCGTGCCGGGCCCGAAGAATCCGTCATAGAATCCAATCAAACTTCCAAATACCACCGAAAACACCGCAAAGGGCATGCGCTGATGTTGATCAACGTCACCCAATCGGGGAGACAAACTGAAATACACTGCAAAACCAATAAGCATGAACGGAATCACTTTATTCAAAAAAGATCCGTCAATGTTTTGAATCAGAAGCGTACCCAAGGCGCTTCCCAAAAAAGTGCAAAGTATCAGGACTTTGATTTTTCCAGGATGAAAGGTTTTATTTTTAAAGTGATAGTAGCTGGCGGAAAAACTGCCAAATGTACTTTGTAGTTTATTGGTACCTAACGCCATGGCTGGCGGAAGGCCCGCACTGAGCAATGCTGGAATCGTCAGAAGACCACCACCACCGGCGATAGCGTCCACAACTCCGGCAATCAGACCAACAAAGAATAGAATGAAGTAAACGTGCGGGGCCAGATCCATAAAGTTGAAGTTATCTGAATCCGGCGTCGCTTGATAGTTTTAATTCAGCTAAAATTCGGAATCCCGCTCAAGAATGTAAAGATAAGTTCCTGTTCCAAAATCATCACCGCCACCGCGGCAAATACGCAGGTCTTCATCGACGTAGACATTCGCCAAGAAACCTTTTTTACCAATAGGACCGGGAGTCGGCACGGAATCAAAAGATCCTACTTCGGCGCGCATCGCAAGCAAGTAGGATTCAGTGTCGTCAACGACCCAGCCCGGGCTGCCGACAGATTTTGTAAATTCGATGCCCAGTTGATTGGGCTCGATGGTGAATTTACCGCGCAGGTATCCCATGGATCTGACGTTGCCGACTTTGTTTTTGCCGATATTCCAATAGTAGCCATCTGGAAAGACCACTTGAAAAACGGAATCAGCCAGGGTGCCACCACTTCCCGGGGGACCGCCACCAGGTCCGTCGGACCAAACTTGCTGCCATGAACCCACCACCAACGGAAGTTTTTCACTTTCGGTTTTGTTGGGAACCACTGACACCAATTCATCAACCAGCGGATCCAATGCAGCGCGGGCTTCAGCACTGTTGTCGTCATTGTCGTATTCCCCTTGGGCATTCTCTGCGATTTCCAAAATTTGAAGTTTAAGTTCGGAAATCCTGTCGCGCGAACCTCCAGCAAAAGTTTTTGGAGTATAAAAAACCGTAATTAAAATCGCAAAAAGCAGAGCGAACAACTGTCTCACTTTCATACAAAACCTCCGAAATATGAGTATGAAAGGAACTTTTTTTGGGGGAAAGGGCTGTTAAAATGCTTTTACGCAGTTTCGAGCATTAGTATGTGTTTCATAGCACAAAGTACTGAGGCTTTTTCCTCAGGAGCCGTTATTTTCCATCTGAGAAATACCGATGTTATCAATGGTGTCCGACTTATTAAGGAATTTTGATTGCAAAGCATCTTTGGTATTTTCATAACCGTACTTTTGTTTACATCGGTCTCCATGGCCGGTGGAGATGCTGGTTTACTAGCAATTTGTAATAATCTGGGCTGCACTCCACAGGAAAAGATCCAGCTTCTTCAGCAAGTTTCTAATCAATGCGAAATCGAAGTAAAAATTTATAAATGCGAAGAGCTTGAAAAAGATGCGACGGATGAAGACCGTTCTAAGTTTCGTCGCTGTGATCCGCAGAAACTTTGTGATCAAGTAGCCGACGCTAACACGCAAATAGGGGCGTGTCTGCGTGGTTACAGAAACTCCCTGATTGCTCTGGGAGAGGATATTAAGATCTTGGCTGCCGGAATGGGTAAAGCCATCGATCAGTCGTGGGAGCAGGCAAAAGAAAATAAGAAACAACGCCTGCAGTTTATTGCTCAGTGTGAAAAGTCATTAGAATGTAAAAGAGATCTGATCAAGAATGTGCCTTCATATTCCGCGGCGACAGATGAAGAACTTAGTAAGATCTCTGCAGCAGCCTTGTTTGTTGAATACGAATCCAAGAAAGCTTACTTGCAAAGTATTCAGCGAAGTGTGCCGAACACGCGACCGCCGGAAGCTCACCCAGCCGATAATGAACTGACGGCAGAGCAAAAAGCCAAACTTTTAAACCTGGCTGCAGTGATTAAGGAAAACCTTAAAAAGGAATATCAAAAGTACAACTGCTACAGTCAGGAGGCGCAGAGCGAGATGGCCTGCTATGCAGTCGGCCAGGTAGTGGATCCATTGTTTTTGGCAACAGCGACTTTCAAAGGTGCCCGTGCTGCGTTGGCCTTGGGGAAAGAAGTCTCCAACGGCTCGAAGATAATGCTTCGGGTGGAGCAGCTGGAAAAATCGTCGGCTCTTACCCGTAATGAGTTTATAAAAAAATACGTGGACTACAATCCCACGACAGTTGCGCAAAACGAAAAGTTCATCGCTCTGGCGGAAAAAGGCAAAGAGGCCAACGCGTATTTCGTGAATATTGAAAACAGCCAGATGAAGTATCTGAACGATACGATCAAAAATAAAAATCTGGTCACCAGTATGACCAATTACCATAAGGATCTGGTGCTGCAACGCTTTAAAGATCTGCAGAAAGAGTTCCCGGATCTAAGAATCACTGAATACTCGGATTTCAAATCACTGCGTTTCGCCTTTGAGGGAAAAGTAACGCCAGAAATTGAAAAAAGAATTCAGGAGATTTTCAAAAGCTCCAATGATGAATTCGTAAAATTCATGCGGGATAATAACCTTATTCGCCAGACCGATACCCCTGAGGACTACTTCAGGGCCGGTGTTGGTAATACCGCTGATGAAGCGGGGATCGCAGCCCGCTATGCGCGTAAAACACAGCCTGGGGAAGTGGTCTCCTATAAAAACACAGATCTAAAAGTTGATCTTGGTGGGAAGATTCAGTCTATTGAGCGGGATCGGGTGGCGTTACGCCAGCAATTGGCCAATACTAAAATGCTGGACGGTCATACTTTTCAATCCGAGGTTTTTGACATCGTTCGAAAAAATCAAGGCGATCCAAAGGCGATCAATCTGGCATTGATGAAGAAGTACAGTACTTCAAACATCAGCGACGAGACTTTGGCGGGACTGCAGCGTTACGTAAAAAATAGTGATGAATTTTCGCCAGGCCTGATGGTCGCTAAACGTGAAAATGCAAATCTGAATGATGCCGCAGAAGGCGGATTCACCATGGACTTTGTGGGTCTGGGCGCTTCGAATATGAAAGGCACAGCCGAGGCCTTGGCGAAATCCAAGGATCTGGATGGTGTACTGGCCGAAGCGCGCTTGGCGGAAAAACAAGTCACCGAGGCCGTGAATAAACAAAAAAGCTTCTTTGAGAAAGTCGTAAAAGAATCTGTCGAGCCGGGGAAATTGAAATCGATCTGCTCGGGGGATGACTGCGTGGCTGTCGCGACCAAGCCTTTATCTGAACAGGAGAAAATGAAGGTACTAAATCGCGTGGCTGACAGCAAGTATGCTTCAAAAATGCGCTTCGCTTTCGTCAATGATGGCGTGAAGTCTGCTGAAACGCGCAACATGCTAAGCACCCATGGCGAGTCGATTGAAAAATTGTTGCGTAAGAATCTGGCAAAGCAGTTTAAGGCCTATAAGCTTGATGGTTTGACGTTTGGTGTGGATATGCGCACCGATACCTTGAACGAGGGAACAGTAAAGCTCTTGATGGGTCAAAGTCAGGATGTTTACCTGACCAAATCTGAGCAGGCCCGAATCAAAGAAGTCTTCAAGAAAACGGTCCAGGAATTCAACGATACAGTCTATAAAAAGGCCGCTTCGGCTCGATACGAGGCGTCTCCTTAGTCTTTACACAATTGTTTTATACACTTAACATGTGGCTGCAATCGGGGTCAGAAGTTTGACTTCTCCTCTGATTAAAAGCCTAATTGGAATCTGCGGAAAGGACGCGCGATGCCCCTTTACAGAAAGTGTCTAGTCATCATCCCCATGATCGTGTGGTCGACGCACGTAAATGCTCAGCAGAGTCTGACTTTTCAAAATGCACTGGATTTGGTTAAGAAGAATAATACAGATCTGCAGTATTCCGAAGAAAGCTACAAAGCCAGTCAGTTTAATATTCGCAGCAATCAAAGCGGCTACTATCCACAGCTATCGGCGGGGCTTGGTTATACTCAATCAGGAACTTCGGACAACTCAGCGACGGCCATTTCTGGTGGCGCTTATTCTGGAACCCTTACTGCTTCCCAAAATCTATTTCGGGGATTTTCTGACTCTGCCAAGGTGGATCAGGCAAGGGGACAATCACGGGTTGCCGAAGCAGCCCTGCGCACTACGCGCTCGGTTGTGAGTTATGATTTGAAAACGGCATACGCTTCTGCGATCTATGCCCGAGATTCCATCAAAATTTCGGAAGACATCGTAAAGCGCCGTAACGACAACTTGCGAATTGTTCAATTGCGCTATGAAAGCGGCCGGGAAAATAAAGGTTCGTTGTTACTATCTCAGGCAAACTTTAAGCAGGCCGAATTGGACAGTCAGAAAGCCAGAAACGCGCACGAGACCAGCCAGGCTGATCTGAAAAAAGTTATTGGTCTGGATACGGAAGAAGTGATCAATATTGCCGAAGATGTACCCTTGCACGAACCTTCCAAGGTTGAGCCTGATTTCAAATCCATCGCGACCTCGACACCGGACCGTCAAACTTACGAAGCGCAAGTCGATGTTAGCGAGGCGACGCTTAAGAATACTCGATCAGGCTTTTTTCCCAGTCTGGATCTGTCAGCTACGGTCGGTGACTACGGCCAAAACTTTTACCCGAACACTCAAGATCGTTGGAGCCTGGGTGCGACGTTCACTTTGCCTTTATTTAACGGCGGACGTGATTACTACGCGACGAAAAGTGTGGCGTCGCAGCTTTATGCTGCAAAAAGTAACTTAGTGGGTATCGATCGAACATTGCTTTCAACTCTAAAAAAAGCCTACACGACCTATGTTGAATCAGTGTCGCAGTTGGCTGTGAACGATGCCTTCGTGCAGGCAGCGCGCACCCGTGCTGATATCGCCCGGGCCAAATACAACAACGGTCTGATGTCATTTGAGGATTGGGACAATATCGAAACGGACCTGATCACGAAAACTAAACAGTATTTAAGTTCCAAAAGAGACCGAATCGTCGCAGAAGCAGCTTGGGAAAGAGCCCAGGGCGTGGGAGTATTGCTATGAAGAACTTGTTTAAGAAAAAACTCACGTGGATCGTTGTGACAGTTTTGGTGATTGGTGCCGGCAGCTATTATGCCTGGGATCAGAATCGCAAAAACGAAGTTACTTACAAAAAATTTCCGGTTGAAATAGGAAACATCGAAGTGACTATCCTTGCGACAGGAACCGTGCAGCCAGAAAACCGCCTGGAGATCAAAGCTCCCGTTGCCGGGCGCATGGATCGTGTTTTGGTGAAAGAGGGACAAAAGGTTTCTCGCGGACAGGTGATTGCCATGATGAGTTCCACCGAGCGTGCCGCGATGCTGGATGCCGCCCGCGCAAAAGGTGCTGAAGAAGTAAAGCGCTGGGAAGAGCTTTACTTGGCCACTCCGATCATGGCGCCGATTTCAGGAACTATTATCCTACGAAATGTAGAGCAGGGGCAGACCTTCACCACCACAGACGCAATTTTCACCATGTCAGATCGTTTGACGGTGAAGGCGCAAGTTGATGAAACCGATATTTCCCAAATAACGCTTAAAGAAAAAGCCGAGATCGTGCTGGATGCCTATCCTGGCGAAAAAATTCAGGCAACGGCGGATCAGATCGCTTTTGACTCGAAAACCGTCAATAGTGTGACGACATACTTGGTTGATGTTTTGCCTGAAGGCAAGCCACCGGAGTACATGCGCAGTGGTATGACTGCCAACGTGACTTTCTATGTGAAAAATAAAAAGGATATTTTGTTGGTCGCCAGCGAAGCGCTGCGTGTGCAAAGTGGATTGACCTATCTGAACTTACAGGGACGTGATGGCAAGCCCGTGAATCAGGAAGTTAAAGTTGGGATCACGGATGGCCGCCAGACAGAAATTCTGGAAGGTGCCAAAGAGGGTGACGTGGCCTTGGTAGAGGAAGTGAAAGCTTCTGAATCCAAACAAGGTTCAAATCCCTTCTCGCCATTTGGTAACAGAGGGCAAAGTAAAAAACGTCCAAGTCCTCCTCCAAAATAGTTGATTGAGAGAACAAGATGATTGAAATCAGCGGCATCAAAAAATCATACAAAATGGGCGACAACATTGTTGAGGCCCTGCGTGATGTCACCTTGAAGATCGAAGATGGTGATTTTGTCGCAATCATGGGGCCTTCGGGTTCCGGTAAATCCACGTTGATGCACATTTTGGGCTTGTTGGACGTGCCGACCGCTGGCTCCTACAAACTTCATGGCCGCGAGGTTTCAAAACTTTCCGAAGACGAGTTGGCGATTCTGCGCCGGGATGAAATTGGTTTTATTTTTCAGCAGTTCAATCTTTTACCGCGAATGCCGGCGTGGCAAAACGTATCTTTGCCGCTGTTGTATTCGGAAAAGAAATTTGATCAGGATAAAGCGCAAAGTCTGCTCGAACAAGTGGGCCTGGGCACTCGCGGTGATCACAAGTCCAACGAACTTTCCGGGGGACAACAGCAGCGTGTGGCGATCGCGCGCTCTTTGATCAACTCGCCCAAAATTATATTTGCAGATGAGCCCACAGGGAATCTTGATTCCAAAAGTGAAAAAGAGATCATGGGGATCTTAAAATCCCTGAATGCCCAAGGGATCACCATCGTAATAGTAACCCACGAGGAAGAAATCGGGGAGCAGGCCAATCGCCTGATCCGTATGCGTGACGGTGTCGTACAAAGTGATGAACGTAAGGTGCCTCTCGCTCACGAACAAACGAATAATCAATCCAATCAGTCTTTGGATTCAAAGTTTCATTTTGGTGAAATGATTGAACACTTTCATCAGGGGTGGAAAACCCTGGCTGCCAATAAAGTCCGCTCGGGCTTATCGATGCTGGGGATTTTGATTGGGGTGGCTGCCGTGGTCACGATGCTGGCTTTGGGTAAGGGGGCTCAGCAGTCCATTGAAAAACAACTGGCGTCACTGGGTTCCAATTTATTGGTTCTGCGCCCAGGGAATGTTCGGGTTGCAGGTGTAGCCCAGGAATCAGGCGTGCGAATTCGTATCACTACAGATGATGTGGCAGCATTGAAAGCGCAGATTCCAGCCATTAAAAATCTCGTACCGAATGTCTATGGGCGGGGGCAGATCACCTATTTAAACAAAAACTGGAACACAGATCTGCAAGGTGTGACATCCTCCTTTGCGGAGGTTCGAAACTCTGAACCCACGGTGGGACGGTTTTTCTCGGATGCAGAAAATCAGCGCCGAGCCACAGTGGCGGTCATTGGTAAAACGGTCGCTCGTGAACTATTCGGTGATAAGTCGCCCTTGGGTGAAATGATCAAAATTAATCGCATCAACTTCACGGTGATCGGTTTGCTTCCGGAAAAAGGCGGCCAAGGGCGCGGCGACCAGGATGATCGTGTTGTGATCCCGGTAATGACAGCGATGTACCGCATGTACGGAAAAAACTATGTGGATTCCGTAGATGTCGAAGTGTCGGATAAAGAACTGATCGAAGAAACCCAGGATTCACTGAAAGAAGTTCTTAACTCGCGCCACCGCATTCCTATTTCTCAACAAGATGATGCTTTCCAGATTTTCAATATGGCGGATATCCAACAAGCCATCGAACAAAGCAGCAAGACCATGTCGATGCTATTAAGCTCGATCGCTGCTATTTCGCTGTTAGTGGGCGGTATCGGCATCATGAACATCATGCTGGTCTCCGTGACCGAAAGAACCCGCGAAATCGGCTTGCGCAAAGCCATCGGCGGTCGCAAAGTCGATATCCTGATGCAGTTCCTGGCAGAATCCGTAGTGGTATCGGTGATCGGGGGCCTAATGGGGATTGCCCTCGCCTGGGGAGTCACAAAAGCACTAGCCTCAGTCATGGGCTGGCCCATGTCCATCTCCCTCGACGCCGTCGGCCTTTCGTTCTTCTTCTCAGCCTTCATCGGAATCGTCTTCGGATTGTACCCCGCCAAAAAAGCGTCAGAGCTGCATCCCATCGATGCCCTTCGTTACGAATAAAGGCTATTCGGAACACAGCATTCGGCATACTTCAGAATACAGTATTCAGTATTCCTTCTGAATACAGAATACTGTTAACGGTATTCTGTATTCTGAAAGTATCCAGAATGCTGAATTCTGAAAGAATGCTGAATGCGGTCGCCTGAATTATGTGGTGAACTTCATGAGTTCCGAGTGGAATTCAGTAGGCTTTTTTAGGATTTTGATTTGATCGAAGACTTGTTTCGCTTCACCATTCTTCAAAGACAACGCTTTCAACCACTGCTTCGTGCGGGATACCGCAAAGTAGTCGTTGATGTACTCAGTACTCGCCGCAAAGAATTGCGGAAGCAAAGGCTTGGCGCGCTCCCAGTTCATTTCTTCGACGGTCTCTTGTTTTAAGCTTTGTTTGATTTGCTTAAAGATAAACGGATTGCTCATCACTCCGCGGCCGACCATGTAGTCTTCGCAGCCCGTGACTTCTACGCAGCGATGGAAATCATGAACATTCCAGATTTCGCCGTTAGCGATAATCTTGATCTTGGTTTTTTCTTTAATACGCGGGATCCACTCCCAGTATGCCGGTGGTTTGTAACCATCGGTTTTAGTGCGGCAGTGAATGGTCAGCCATGTCGCATTCGCAGCTTCAACTGCTTGTGCGATGTCGATACATTTTGTCGGATCATCAAAACCCAGACGAATTTTTGCTGTGACCGGCACATGGGCCGGAACCGCTTTACGAACCGTATCGACGATTGTGTGCACGCGGTCGCAGGATTTTAAAAGGGAAGCGCCACCGTCATGGCGATTCACGGTTTTGGCCGGGCAGCCGAAGTTTAGATCAATTCCCAAAGCGCCCAGTTTCACTGCGCGCTCGGCATTCATCGCCAATGGCTCTGCATGTCCACCCAAAAGCTGCACGAACACCGGAGTGCCCCAGCGAGTGCGGGAGCCCGTACGAAGTTCAGGACAGTTTTTAAGAAACACGCTCTCTGGATGCAGGCGATCGGTGACGCGCAGAAATTCTGTCACGCACTGATCCACGCCGCCGATTTGGGTTAAGGTATCCCTCATCACCCAATCAACAACACCTTCCATCGGAGCCAGGAACAACTTCATAAACTACAGTCCGCCCATTTTCTTAACGATGTCGAAATGCTTTTTATCCACGGGCTGAACCGAAAGGCGGGAGCCTTTAGCCAAAACCAGCATGTCAGACAGTTTCGCGTTATCGCGAAGCTCCTGCAAAGAAACGATCTCAGAAAACTTCTGAACGTACTCAACCTGAGTGCAGAACCAGATTGGTTTTTCCTTAGTCGCTTTCGCATCAAAGTATTCAGACTTTTTATCAAACTGAGCTTTGTCAGGCTCTGCCACGTGAGAAATACGCGCCAGTCCCGCAACGCCAGGTGGTTCTGCGTTCGAGTGATAGAACAAAACCATGTCGCCAACCTGCATGTCTTTTTGCATGAAGTTGCGTGCCTGATAGTTGCGAACACCTTCCCACCAAGTGGTAGAGTCTTTTTTCAGCTGATCGATGGAGTACACATCGGGCTCAGATTTCATCAGCCAGTATTTCATTTCTTTTCTTCTTTCACTTTGCCGGATTTAAAGAACCACTCGCCCGCTTGCTTGCGGAAAGTGGACACTTCGTGATGAACATATTCTTCATCATCCACAGAATAAAAGGCCTTGAATTCAACGATGCCTTTGTTGGCTTTTTCTTCAGCTTTAACGATTTCCAGTTTTAGGAACTTCGCACGTTCGGACCACTCCTGGTTGGCTTCGTCATCGATGTCGCCCAAAGATTGGGGATCCGTGGTATCGCGCAGGTATTGCATTTGATTTTTCGCAAACGCCGCGTAACGAGAACGCATCAAGGCTTCAGCCGTTGGCGCCTTCTCTTTTCCAGAGTGATAAATACCGCAACATTCAGAGTAATTTTTTTCGCTTCCGCATGGACATTTCATAGGGTGGCAACCTAACACGCTGCTTTAGCAAAAGGTACCTCCGCCGGGGGTATTGGATGCATCATGTCGTGACGGCGAATACTGGGCATTTGAGAGGGCAGGGCCTACAATATTTTCATTGTGAGGTGGGTATGCAAAGATGGGCTCTGATTACGGGGGCAACGGCGGGAATTGGTTGGGCGACGGCGGAGGCTTTGGCCGCTCAGAATTATTCGCTGATTATTACGGGACGTCGCTTTGAGCGTTTGACAGAGCTTGAAGGCTCGCTTTTAAAGAAATTTCCGGCAATCAAAGTCATCAAAGCCAGTTTCGACGTTTCTGATCGCTTCGAGGTCAGTGAGTTCATGAAGGCCCACCAGAACGATCTGCAAAATGTGGATGTATTAGTTAATAATGCCGGTTTGGCCAAGGGCACCGACAAGATGCAGGACGGCTCCCTGGATGATTGGGAAACGATGATCGATACCAACATCAAAGGATTGCTATTCATCACTCGCGGAATTGTTGAACACATGGTGAAGCGCAACTCCGGTCATATCGTAAATCTGGGATCGGTTGCGGGTCGTTGGACTTATCCAGGCGGTGGAGTCTACTGCGCAACGAAGTTTGCAGTGCGCGCACTTTCTGAAGGCCTGCGAATGGATTTGCTGGGAACAAAAATTCGTATCACCAATATCGAGCCCGGCATGGTGAACTCGGAGTTTTCCATGGTCCGCTTTGAAGATAAAAAGATAGCGGACAAAGTTTACGAAGGCATGACGCCACTGGATCCAAAAGATATTGCGGACACCATTGCCTGGTGTGTGGCGCGCCCGGCACATGTGAACATACAAGAACTTGTGATTTACCCAACCGACCAAGCCCATGTTGGAATGGTCTCCAGGAGGTCGTAGATGAGTTTCCGAACTGAAAAAGACACGATGGGGGATGTGCAGGTTCCTGCAGATAAATTCTGGGGAGCGCAAACACAAAGATCCACTGAAAATTTTAAAATCGGCGGCGACAGATTCCCCCGTGAAATGATTCGCGCTCTTGGTATTCTAAAGAAAAGTGCGGCACTGACGAATCAAAAGCTGGGAATCCTTGATGCGAAAAAAGCTGACATGATTGTGAAAGCTGCTGACGAAGTGATCTCCGGAAAACTCGATGCGCATTTCCCCTTGGTAGTATGGCAGACGGGCTCGGGCACGCAGACCAACATGAACGCCAACGAAGTTATCGCCAATCGTGCGATGGACATGATGGGGCTTAAACTTCCTTCTAAAGACATTCATCCCAACGACGATGTGAACAAAGGGCAGTCTTCGAATGACACCTTCCCAACTGCGATGCATATAGCAGTTGGCGAGCAAGTTTACCATCGCCTGATTCCGATGATGGAAAAGCTGTATCTTGCACTCGCAGCGAAACAAAAAGAATTTAACGACATCGTAAAAATCGGTCGCACGCATTTGATGGATGCAACACCTCTGACGCTAGGGCAGGAGTTCTCGGGCTACGCGACCCAAATGAAGCACGGAATTCATCGGATTAAGAATACTCTGCCACATCTGCATGAACTTGCCTTGGGTGGCACGGCTGTCGGGACGGGGCTAAACACTCACCCGAAATTTGCAGTCGATGCGGCGGCCGAGATCGCGCGCGAAACAAAAATTCCATTTGTAACTGCTGAAAATAAATTTGAAGCCCTGGCTAGCCACGATGCTTTGGTGGAAGTCAGTGGTGCCTTGAATACGATTGCGGTGTCTTTGATGAAAATCGCCAACGACATTCGTCTCCTGGGATCTGGACCTCGCTGCGGTATCGGCGAAATCCATTTGCCGGAAAATGAACCCGGCAGTTCGATCATGCCTGGAAAAGTAAATCCCACTCAGTGCGAGGCCATGACTATGGTCTGTGCTCAAGTGATGGGCAATCATGTCGCGGTGACTATCGGTGGGGCGACGGGGCATTTTGAGTTGAACGTGTTTAAGCCCGTCATCGTATTTAACGTGTTAAACTCAATACGTTTGATCTCAGACGCGTGCGAGTCCTTTGTTGATCACTGCGTGTCGGGAATTGAGGCAAACAATAGCCAAATCAAAAAGCATCTGGATAATTCTTTGATGTTAGTGACTGCATTGAACCCGAAAATCGGTTATGATAATGCAGCTAAAATAGCTAAGACTGCCCATAAAAATGGCACTACGCTGCGCGAAGAAGCCATAAATCTTGGACTCCTCAGCGGCGAAGAATTTGATAAACTAGTTAGACCTGAAACGATGGTCGGAGTACGTAATTGATTAATGAGTTACTGCAAAAAGCAAAATGGTTGAGCAACGAGGATATTCGCCCTTACGTTTTCGTGCGCGAAGAAAACGAAATTGCCCAACCGGGATCGTTTCACAAGCTGGATTGGTTCAAGCAAAATCCGGTTTTTAAAAATCCGCTGGATATCACTGAAATCGCCTTCGCCGATCGCATTTACTCGATTGAAGAACGTGCTTTTGGGCCCTCCAACATGGCGATGCCTCGTTGGGTTTTTTACGACTGCGCTGTGATGCCGGGCTTTGTGGCGGGCTTCGCGGCTCGTCCCAAGGTGCTTTCCAAGCTGGTTCGCGAGGTTTTGGATCCAAAAAAATACCCTGCGTCACTAAGTCCGATCAAAACTTCCAAGGTTTTGAAGGAAATTGAATCCCTGGACGAGATGGACTGGGTGCCTTTGTCTTTGTTCATCATCATTCCCACAATGCATAAAGGGGAGTGGGTTGCGCACAATCTATGCTCGGTTAATTCGTTATTACCGAAAGAAGAGCAGTTTTACGGCCTGGGATTCCTCTCGAAGGCCTTTGGATTGTGGTATGCCAATGTCGAACAGTGCTCTGGGATGACTCAATGGGGCAGCCCAGCATTGAAGCTCCATTCGCATTACGGACATTTAGAGGTGATTGGGGCTTACGCTCCGGTGCATTCTCATGCTAAAACTATAACTTACCGTGTTCAGGTCAATACTCATTGTTGGGAGAAATTCTTTAACAAAGAGGACGATCTGGCGTTTTTGGAACATTATGGCCCGACAGGGACGTTCATTGATCCTAAGAACGAAGACAGCATGTTGGACTTCCAACAGCGCATCGAACGAGCGGAAGGTCCTTTCTTTTTAAGTGCGGGTGAAATCGCGCAGAAAAAGCTTGAGGACAAGCTAATGATTTATCAATTGAAACAACAATACTAGATAGGAAGAGTACAATGACGATGAACACTTTACCCCCAGTCGCTAAATCCTTTTTTGCGTTCTGTAAAAAATGTGATGCTGATAGATACCATGTAGTTTTGGCGCACACATCAGCGACTTCGGCGAAAATTAAGTGTGAAATCTGTGGTTCACAAAAAACTTACTCTCTTCCAAAAGCTCAGACTAAAACTGGCAAACCGTTGACGGGTGCTGCAGCTAAGAAACGTGAGCAAACTATGAACTCACGCAAATCTTCCCACAAAAACGAATACGAAATGTTGATGTCCAACGGTGGCGCGACTTCAAACTACACCATGAAGGGCAAGTTCGAGAAAAACACGAAATTGCAGCATCCTAAGTTTGGTTTGGGTTTCATCAAAGATGCAGCTTCTGACAAAATCGAAGTTGTGTTCGAAGACGAAGTTCGTACTTTGATTCACAATAGACAGTAATTGCCTGCGAAATAGGCTGTAGCTGCGGATTTGCGGCTTACGCTTAACATTAAAGATTGATTAGCGTCGTACGAAAGTGCGACGCTTTTGTTTTGTGGCCCCGGCGGGGCCCTTTGTTTTCATAAGTATAGACTGGATTTCATGGATTGGTTGAAGGGGTTGAACCCTGAACAGCAAAAGGCTGTTAAACATAACTTCGGTCCCTTGCTGATTCTGGCAGGGGCGGGTTCCGGCAAAACGACGGTGTTGGTTTCACGCACAGGGCGAATGATCTCTGAGCGTGTGGCGCAATCTTCCGAAATCTGCGTTTTGACCTTCACCAACAAAGCCGCACGTGAACTTAAACACCGTGTGAAGGCAAAGCTGGGCGGAGCGGGTGATGGCCTGTGGGCTGGAACGTTCCACTCCTTTGGTTTGCAAATCCTGCGTCGTTTTCATAAACACGCAGGTCTTTCTCCGCACTTCGGTATCGTTGATCAAACGGACTGCAATGCCGTTTTGAAAGAGCTGATTAAAAATATCGCCAATTCCGGCAAAGACAAATTCGACATCGATAAAATTCTCTCCATGATCAATGACCGCCGTACGGGTGCCGCGCACACGCACGAAGGTTTTGATGAGTATCACGAGATGGTCGAAGTCTTAGCGCCTAAGTTTGAAAAACGCCTGGAACATTTGGGTGTGGTCGACTTCGAAGGTTTGTTGATCAAGCCGTTGCAGCTTTTTAAAAATCATCCGGAAATCTTAGAGAAAGTCCAAAGTCAGTTTTCGCAAGTGATGGTGGACGAGTTTCAAGACACCAATCGCATGCAGATGGATTTGATCCAGCAAATCGTAAAGCCCCACAGTAACATCACTGTGGTGGGCGACGATGACCAGTCGATCTACGGCTGGCGTGGGGCTGAAATTAAGAACATTCTTAATTTCCCGCATGAGCACAAAAAATGCGAAGTGATTATGCTCGAGCGTAATTACCGCTCTTCCGGCGAAATTTTGGCGGTGGCCAATGCCGCAATCTCTAAAAATAAAAACCGTCACGGAAAAGTTCTTAGAGCTGAAGCAGCTAAAGATACCGGAGTCTTACCTGAAGTCTTTATTCTGGAGCGCGAAGAAGATGAATGTGAATTCGTCGTTCAGGAAATTCAGCACTTCCAAAAAGAAGGCTACAAACTGAAAGACTTTGCCGTTTTGTATCGTTCAAACACTCAAGGTGGTTTGATCGAGGCGTCTTTACGTCGTGCGAACATTGCTTATAATATTTCTGGTGGCACTTCGATCTTTGACCGTAAAGAGATCAAAGACATCATGGCTTACTTAAAGCAGTCTTTCTCTCCGAATGAAGTTTCCCTTCGTCGTATCATCAACGTGCCTTCGCGCGGAATTGGTGACACGACTATTGAAAAACTGACTGAGTTCATGCAAAAGCGCCGTGTGAGTTTCCTGGATGCCTGCCGTCTTTGGAAAGACGCAGAAATTCCTGAAAAAACCGGCGAGGCGATCGAAGACCTTTTGGGCTTCATCGAATACCTGCCGACACATATCCTGGATTTCAATGTGGGCTCCTCACCGGGTGGCAAGCTGGTCGAACTATTTGATCAGTTGGGTTACAAAGAGTACGTGATGAACACCGCTGCCGATCCGGCTTCGGCTGAAAAGAAGTGGGTGGTCGTGGAAATCCTGGGACGCATCCTGGATGCTTACCTGGGCCGTCGTGCGCACGAAGTGGAATATATCAAATCGTTTGTCGATTCGATGATGCTTCGTGAAGATCACAACGAAGAAGAAGATCAAAACAAAGTGCAGCTGATGACTTTGCATGCGTCAAAAGGTTTGGAATTCCCAGTCGTCATTTTGGCGGGGATTGAAGAAGACCTTTTGCCGCACAAAAACCTGGGCTCCGATATCGATGAAGAACGTCGTTTATTCTATGTCGGTGTGACTCGTGCAAAAAACCGTTTGGTGATGTCACGCTGTCAGCAGCGCAAAAAGAACGGTGTGGTTCGTCCGTCTGTGCCGTCAAGATTCCTTCTGGAAATTCCCACGGAATTATACAAAGAGTATCCATTGGGGGCTCGTCCCGTCACCGGGCAGGATCGCGATGATCTGGTTGCCAGCTTTCTGTCAAAACTGGATAGCAAAATCGGAAAATAGTGCATAAAGAAAAAAAACGAAGCCGTAAGCTTCGTTTTTTTCATTTAAAATTCTCTCGGAGCTTCGAAGGTGTGTTCTTTGCCGTCGATAGAGATTTTAAGCTTTCCCGCATGCAGGAACATTCGGTCGGTTTTATAGATCTCGGCGATGCGTTTATTGAATTTGGGATCACCGTAGCGGGTATCCCCCAGGATCGCATGCTTAGCCAGGGCGCTGTGCTTGCGGATCTGGTGTTGGCGGCCTGTATAGAGGCGCACTTCAATCAGACTGGTGTATTGATCAGACTTAATAACTTTAAAATCAGTACGGGATTCCACGCGGTCCTTGGAAAGTCCCTGTGGATTGGAGCGGCCCTCGGCCTTATCAGTTATGGGAGTGTTCCAGTGTTGCCATTCCTGACTTTCCGGCATCGAACCGCGTAAGAGGGCATAGTAATACTTCTCGCAGGTACGCGCTTGGAATTGCTCGGCCAATTGTTTCGCCATGCGGGTGTTCAGGGCGATCAACAAAATGCCGCTTGTTTCTTTATCCAGGCGGTGAACCGGATGAATTCCCTCAAAGCTTCCAGGGATCAACTGTTTTTCAAGAAGGTGGCAGACATCACGGGGATCATTGTGAACAGAGACTCCCGGTGGTTTGTTGATGACCAGCCATCCTTCACCACGTGCCACGATTTCAAGTGAATTCATGCTTCGCAGTCCCTCAAGACAGTTTCAATTTCTGCGGCAGAAAGATTCTTAGCGCACAAATCAGAACCAAAAATCTTTTGTTCAAAGCGCGAGATCGCGAATTTACGAGTCGACGCCAAGACCACCATGTTAAAGAAAAATCCCGCCCAGCTCATAAATGCAAACAAGGCACCCATGATATACAAACTGGTTTTAAAGGACTGCTGATCTTTGCTTGCAGAGTTGTCCTCTAAAGGAAGAATGCGCCCTTGGCTTTCGCACCAGTACTTTTGCACGGTCGATAGGTTTTTTTGCAGTTGTTGAAATGCAGCGCTGTTGGTTTTTTTCTGATGAAACCAGTAATGGGCACCGGTGGTTGCCAAAGAGGGGATGATCCCGACGATATAACTTGCTGCCATTTCTGGAGCCATGGATTTTCCTTTTCAAAAAGAATGTCCTGATTGTACTTGTTTCCACTGATTCTTGGCAAGATCACACGGAAATCTCGAGACCAGGGCCCTGAAGTCATAAAATGTCCTTACAGGAGAATCTATGCACGCAGAAATTAAAGAGTTCTTATTGTTTCTGAAAGACGAGAATGATCTGGATTACGGAGACTTTAAACGAGTCGTGGATCTGCGTTTGAACCGTCTAATTCAGGAGTTAAGGCCCTTAAACCGTGAGCAAAGGTTTCGCCTCTCCAAACTAAGAGAAGAGCTCCTATGGATGTACAACGACGATGTTGACGAAATGAAGGCCCATTTGGCAGAGGAAATTGCCAGACTGGATCCAAATGGGGATTCCCGGGCAAGCGACGCGCCTTTTCAATTGTGATGGGACTTCCCATTTAGGCCGAATCAGCGGTACGCTTTAAGCATGTCAGGGGAGGACTTATGTCCAAGAAGCATCCAAAATCTCATGGTAAACACGCTCACTCAAACACTTCCAAATCACACGCTGATACGGACGTGGAGTTTGATTCTGCGGTGGATACCGATATTGAAACGGCGATGAACGAAGTCGAAGAAATTTCGACAGCGTCGGCAACAACCTCTGACGAAATCAATACCGAAGCTCAAAACGAGGGAGTGTCTGCGCACCCGGCTCACGACAATCCTGACAGCGGCACTTACAATGCAGGGTCCGCTGACGACAAGTTGGCGCCGGAAGAAATGGCTTACGAAGGTGGCCCGGCGGGTGAGGAAGAAAAAGCCCATGTCGAATTTTTCGGCAGCGAAATCATTCGTCAAAAAGCACCGAAGGTGATGGAAGTCGCTGACACTGTTGTTGATGAGTGGAAGAAAGACGGAAGTTTTGATTCCCTGCCAGTGGGGCATCCCTTGGCGGCAATGGCAGCAGGCCGTGCCCTTCGCAAAGCTAAAGACGTGGAAAAGAAGCTTGAAGAAAAAGGCGTCTTTGTCATGGCTAAAATGGGCATGGATTATATCAAATCTGAAATTGAAAAACGTCGTAAGCAGTAAACGCCAATGAACCGCGAAGCACGCATTTTCGAGTCATTAACATCCGCTTTAAGTCCTTCGATTTTAGAAATCGAAAATGAAAGCCATATGCACTCGGGGCCGGGCAGTGAAACCCACTATAAGGTGCTGATTGTTTCGTCTTTGTTCGAGGGCAAATCACGCATTGACCGTCAACGTTCTGTGAATGATGTTCTAAAAACTGAATTCAACAACGGCCTGCATGCGCTGACACAAAAAGCACTGACGCCGGCGGAATTCGACCTTCAAAAAGATGCGCTGAATTTTATTTCACCGGAATGTCGGGGTGGCTCAAAAAGGCTACCTAAACAATGAAGTCGCGGGGGTGGGTCTTCCTGCTAACGGGGGTTTGTTTTGCGGTGTCGCAAACAGCATCAGCAGCATCAGAAGCCTTCCTCAGAGTTGCCGCAGTAAGTGCACCTCCGCATGTAACAATGTCTGAGGTGAATCCTCCTGAAGGAGCGTTGGCCGACTTCATGATGAAGTATATTCTTCCCACCGTCGCAGAAAAGTTTAAGCTCACCGTCGTCTGGAAGGGGGCTCCCTTAAAGCGCGAGTTCCGGGATTTGGAAGTCGGCGACTTGGATATGCTTTTCATGGTCGTAAAAACTCCCGAGCGCGAACAGAAGTATCACTTTTCTACAGAACCACTGATAACTGAACAACCCGGTATGATCGTCTCTAAAAGTCAGTTTAAAGGAAGGTCCGCTATTTCGGTAAAGGAATTGTCGGGCAAAACCGTGGGGCAGATGGCGGGATCCCTGGTGCCGGATTTTTTCAAGCAGAATAATATCAATTTTATCACACTGACAGGACAGGATGTGGGAGTTCGTTTATCCACTCTGGTTGAAAATAAAAGAATAGACGGCGTTTTTATTCACCTGGTATCGGTCACTGATGGGGTGATAGCTGCCAATAAACTTGAAAAATTAAAAAGTGTAGCACTCGAGGATGCTCCTGCGTTTTCCACCTATGTCGCTTACAACAAAAAACTATCACCGGAAATTCGCGCCGAAATCGATCGCCTGATCGCTTTGCACCGTAAGCACTATAAAATAAAGTAACTACGAAGCGCCGCTAAACCCGCGCCACTAAAATGGCTATTCATCAAATTGGGCTAATTTTGCCTTCAGGTCGCCCAGGAGTTTTTTGACTTCCTGCAGCTGTTCTTGTTCGGGGGAGACTTTATGAGAAACGGTTTCAGTTAATACATCCCACGTATCCAGAGCTTTTTTGAGATCTGAATTGAGGTTACCAAAGAGACCTTTTTTACCGGCACTAATGCCTGTCTCTTTAGCAGTGGAAGCAGTCGTTGCTTCCTTCTCAGTTGTGTTCACACGCGTCGTACGTGCTATTTCGATGTCGTTACTCATGAACCTATTCTGTAATTTTCAAAATTATCGGACGTGCATCATGCACGAAGGCGATAGTGTTATCGTAGGAACTCCATTTGACAAGCATTTTCACTCTGAATAAGTTAGCACTTCATGTATTAACTTTTTACGAGCGGCCTGTCCGCCGTAGCTTTGCGAAGGCGGAACATCATGTCTCAAGAGATTATCTACACAATGAAAGGTGTAAGTAAAGTATATCCTCCAAATCGTTACGTTTTGAAGGACATCTATCTTTCTTACTTCTACGGAGCAAAAATCGGTGTTCTTGGTCTGAATGGTTCTGGTAAATCCACTTTGCTTAGAATTATGGCAGGCACAGACAAGGATTTCTTGGGCGAAGCTTTCCCTTCGAAAACTATGAAAGTGGGTTACTTCGAGCAAGAACCACACTTGGATGACAGCCTGACAGTAAAAGAAAATATCTTTGCTGGAATGGGCGAGCTGCCAAAAGTAATGGCAGAATACAACGCTATCAATGACAAGTTCGCCGATCCTGATTTGGATCCGGATGAAATGAATAAGCTGATCGACAAGCAAGGAGCGCTTCAAGAAAAATTGGACGCTTTGGGTGCGTGGGATGTCGATCAAAAGATCGAAATCGTGATGGACGCTCTTCGCTGTCCAGATGGCGATATGGGTGTGACGAAGCTTTCCGGTGGTGAAAAACGTCGTGTGGCTTTGGCTCGTTTGATCATGTCCGAACCAGATATCCTGCTTCTGGATGAGCCAACGAATCACTTGGATGCGGAATCTGTAGCATGGCTTGAACAATATCTTTCCAAGTTCCCAGGAACTGTTATTGCCGTAACGCATGACCGCTATTTCTTGGACAACGTTGCGGGTTGGATCTTGGAGTTGGATCGTGGTGAAGGTATTCCTTGGAAAGGGAACTACACTTCTTGGCTTGAGCAAAAAGACAAGCGCACTGCGAACGAGCAAAAAGACCAAGCTCGTAAAGCTAAAACTTTGGAAAAAGAGTTGGATTGGATTCGTCAGGGGGCTAAGGCTCGTCAGGCAAAATCCAAAGCGCGTATTTCTAACTACGAAAACCTGTTGAAAGAAGCTTCTCCAGAGAAAATCCAAGAGATGTCCATCTACATCCCACCAGGGCCTCGTTTGGGTGACATCGTGGTTGAGGCGAAGGGTATTACCAAAGCTTACGATCACAAAGTTCTATTGGACGATGTTAGCTTCTCGATCCCTAAAGGTGCGATCGTGGGTGTTATCGGCCCGAATGGTGTGGGTAAATCCACATTGTTCCGAATGATCACTGGCAAAGAAACTCCTGACAGCGGCTCCTTCAAAGTGGGCGAAACGGTGAAGATTTCCTACGTGGATCAAACCCGTGAAACTTTGGATCCTAACAAGTCGATCTTTGAAGAGCTTTCTGGCGGTGCTGATGTCATTCAATTGGGAACACGCGAGATTCCATCTCGTCAGTACGTTTCCTGGTTTAACTTCTCGGGCTCTGACCAACAAAAGAAAGTTGGTCAATTGTCGGGTGGTGAGCGCAATCGCGTGAACATGGCAAAAATCCTGAAAGAGGGCGGAAACCTTTTGCTTCTGGATGAGCCGACGAATGACTTGGACGTCAATACAATGCGTGCCCTCGAGGAAGCGCTATTGGAGTTCGGTGGATCTGTTGTGGTGATTTCGCATGATCGTTGGTTCTTGGATCGTGTTTGCACACACATCATGGCCTTCGAAGGTGACTCTAAAATCGAATTCTATCCTGGAAACTTCACAGAATACGAAGAAGACCGCAAAAAACGCCTAGGCGAAAACGCGGGCCCAAAACGTATCCGCTTCAAAATGGTTTAGCGCCTAATCGGCTAACGGCAACCGCAATGTAACGACAGTTCCTTGCGGTTGTGATGTAGTGGCGGACTCACGGGAAATCACCGTGATCGTTCCGCCCAGCATTTGAATGTATTCCTTCACCAGCGGCATTCCGTACCCTGTGCCTTTTTCGCCCTGGGTCCCAGCGCGATTTGTCTGGCTGCCAATATCAAACAGATTTTTTTGAATGGCCTCGGGGATTCCCACGCCATAGTCCTGGATTTCAATCACAACATTTGTATTGTCAGTAAATGCTCTGATATCGATGCGATCACCGGGGTGGGAAAACTTCACGGCATTGCTGATGATATTTAAAAGCACCACGTTCCCCAGAATGGTTTTCTCGGCATTCACCAGCATTTTCTCGCGACCGATCTCCAAAGAAAGCTTAATGCCCTTCGGGTTCGCCAGGGATTCCGCGTTCTCATAGATATCACTTAGGATCTTAGCCAGTGACATCGGGCGCAGGGGGAGTTTGGTTTTTCCGTCTTTAACAGCCTTTAAGTGTCGGACCTGCGTCAGAAGGTTGTTGATCTCGTGAACGGCACGTTCCATCTTCTCAAGCTCAGTAGTGCTGGTGGATTGCTCCTCCTTGGCACGAATCAACTGCAGGGTCATAGATGAAAGGGTGTTGGCAATGTCGTGTAAAAGGATCCGCAGCAAGTTTTCCACGTCATTGTTCTTTTCACGTAAAGTCTGGGTGTAGACAGCTTCCTTACGCAAATAGACATGAGTCGTAAGGATTGTGAACCCAAAAAAAGCAAACAGGTTCAGGGTCATTTCTTCGCGGAAGACATCAGGGGAGGAAATGATATTCGGGGCCACTCCCATTTGGTGGTTCAACCAAAACACCAGGCAGGTGGCAAATATAATGAAATACCCACTGATGGCGCCACGGGTGCCAAACAGAATGGCGGTGGCGAGGGGAATAGTTGCTAGCCAGAACACCCCCGGCGCAAACAGGCCCCCGGTCAGGTAAATCAGCATGATCATCATGGAAATCAAGGTGACCAGCAGGCTGACCGCGGCGGTTCTATATAATTTAAAGTAGTACCACAGGGATGGTGGACCCAGGATTATCGCGACCGACAGGGGTGTCATGACATCAGTATATTGGGGGGAGTTGAATGCCCCAGAGAACCTGAACACATAGAACACGGACATGAATGCGCCAAATGCATACATTATCTGCATGTAGAGGAGGCGTTTGCGATGGTCGTCGACAGAAAAGTTCTTGTTCATTTGTGATGAACAGTTCGGATTTATATAAGGAATCTTAAGCCTAGATCACTGTGCGCAGGACTTCGAAGTGGGCCTTTAAATTAAGGAACTGTTCCGCGTTTCCACCTTGGTCGGGGTGAAGGATAAGAGCAGCCTGACGGAAGGCTTTTCTCAATTCAGTCTCAGTAAAACCTTCAGACAGGCCGTGGACCCAGCACTTCAAGAACTCGAAGGACTGGCGTTGTGCTGCTGAAAAGTTGTGGGGTTTGCGTTGTGGACGAACCGCTGGGCGGGGATATTGTCCACGGGGGCCTTGGAATTCCACCTTGTTCACGTGACCCAAAAGGTACGCCATGTGGATCGGATCTGAATCCATGACAGAAGAGTAATTTCCTTGAGAAGTCTGCTCTTGACCCATCTTTTCTCTTAGGATTTGTTTGAAACTCGTCTGAAAACTCATGCCTTTCTATTCGGAAAACAGCTGGTTTCTTAGAGTCCAGAGGTCTTTCGCGACTCAAAAATAGACCTTTTTCCCTCCTGAAAACTGTGTTTCTCGAGGGGAAACGGGCTTTTTCCGTCGGGAAAACGGGGATCTCGAGAGGCAAAACAGCCTGTTTCAGAGGGAAAAATACGGTTTTTAGAGGGGGTGCGAAAAAAAATGAAGGTCATGCATTTTTTTTTGGACAAACGACTGGACTTAGATACACACTTAACTCATTCGAGATAAACAAGACAATAATCCTAACGGAGGAATTAACAATGGCAAAAGCTACTAAAAAAGCTACTAAGAAAGCTGCTCCTAAAAAAGCTGCAGCAAAAAAAACTACTGCTAAAAAAGCAGCTCCTAAAGCAAAAGCTACTACTAAAAAAGCAGCTCCAAAAGCTAAAGCAGCAAAAGCTCCAAAAGCAGCTAAACCAAAAACTGCTCGTAAGCCAAATGCAGCTTTCATGAAAGCTTTGACTCCATCTGCAGCTCTAGCAGCAGTAGTTGGTGCTTCACCACTTCCACGTACTGAAGTTGTTAAAAAACTTTGGGCTTACATCAAGAAGAACAATCTTCAAGATTCTAAAAACAAACGTAACATCAACGCTGACGCTAAACTTAAAGAAGTTTTCGGCGGTAAAACTCAAGTTAGCATGTTCGACATGACTAAACTTGTTTCCAAACACCTTAAGTAGTCGCTGACTTACTAAGATGGAAAAAGGCTCGGCTATGCCGGGCCTTTTTTTTTGCCTTCGGGGCGGGATGGTTGAAAAGCGGCCATCTGCTGCGTTGTCGGGTGCGGTCCTCGCTCCGACGTGCCTGGGGCACGCCTGCGCTGTGGTTCGCTCCCTCCGCCTTGCATATGACCACTTTTGAACCATCCCTCAGTTGAACTTGTTCGCGTTCCTTTGACCTTTTTGATTTGGCTGGCCGTCGCCTTTGGCGACTTGGCGCCGCTGGGTTGGGCTGGCCCTTTGGGACTGGGCTTTTCTCATATAACTGTCTCTTGTGCTTGGGGCTTTTGGGGTCTTTTGAATTGTGGTGGAGCTTGTTTCTTACTCGTAATCCTGTTCTTGGAATGGGGCGGGGGGTGTGTTATACCTTTTGCCTATGGGAATTAAGCCTCTTTCTCTTGAAGAGATCAAAAAAATGACTGTGGCCTGCAGGATTGCGGCTGATACTCTTACTTATCTTGAAAAATATGTGAAAATTGGGATTTCTACTCAGGAAATTGATGAGCTTGCCAATGATTTCATGCTTACCAAGGGGGCTAAGTCCGCTTGTCTTGGGTATCATGGGTATCCTAAGTATACTTGCACATCTGTTAATGAAGTTGTTTGTCATGGGGTTCCGGATTCTTCGGTTATCTTGAAAGATGGCGACATCATCAATGTTGATGTGACGGCTTGGATGGATGGGTTCTTTGGCGATACTTCGCGCATGTACATGATCGGGAATGTTTCTGATGAAGCTCGTGATCTGGTGGAAACGGCGCAGATGGCTCGTGACAAGGGGATTGAGGCTATCACTCCTCGTGGTTACACGGGTGATATTGGTTTTGAGACTTATAAGTATGTGACTCGCAAGGGTTACACTGTGGTGAAGGAAATCGGTGGACATGGTGTGGGACGTATATTCCACGAAGAACCGTTTGTTCCGGCGTTTGGTAAAAAGGGCAAGGGCGAGCGCCTGGTTCCTTTTCACTGTATCACGGTCGAGCCGATGGTGAATCAAGGTGTCGAGGATGTGGTTGAGTTCAACATCCCGGGATCTTCGGTGAAGTACTACAACACGGCGGATGGCTTGTTGTCAGCGCAGTACGAGCACACGGTGCTGGTGACTGATACTGGTTACGAGATCCTGACTCTGCCGTAGTTCAATAATTTAATTTTTAGTTTAAATAACAAAGGACGTTTTAAAATGGCTCTTACAACGACGAATGGGAAAGCGATGAAAAAGAACGCGAAAGCTGCTATGGCAGCGAATTCTAAGACAGCTACTTCTAAAAACACTGCGACTGCTAAAAACAACCGTGACTTCATGGTTTGTAAAGAAGCGATGGAAAACCCAGAGGTTTTCGCTAAGCTTGCTAAATGGGGTCGTGAAGAGATCTCTATCGCTGAAACTGAAATGCCAGGTTTGATGGCTCTTCGTAAAGAGTTCGGCAAACAAAAACCATTCAAAGGTGCAAAAATCGCTGGTTGCTTGCACATGACTATCCAAACTGCAGTGTTGATTGAAACACTTGTAGAGCTTGGCGCTGAGATCCGTTGGTCTTCTTGCAACATCTTCTCAACTCAAGATCACGCGGCTGTGGCTATCGCTGCTGCGGGTATCCCGGTATTTGCTTGGAAAGGTCTAACAGAGACTGAATTCAACTGGTGTATCGAACAAACTATCACTGGCTGGGGTAAAGATGGTTACAACTTGATCCTGGACGACGGTGGTGATTTGACGAACATGATGCATGAGCCACGCTTCGCAAAAGAACTTAAAAAAATCATCGGTATCTCTGAAGAGACTACTACTGGCGTTCACAATCTTGAAGTGATGTTGAAAGCTGGCAAATTGAAAGTTCCGGCAATCAATATCAATGACTCTGTAACTAAATCTAAATTCGACAACCTGTACGGTTGCCGCGAATCACTTGCTGACGGTATCAAACGTGCTACTGACGTTATGATCGCTGGTAAAATCTGCGTAGTTGCAGGTTACGGCGACGTTGGTAAAGGTTCTGCGCATTCACTTCGCGGTCTTGGTGCTCGCGTACTAGTAACTGAAATCGATCCTATCTGCGCATTGCAAGCAGCTATGGAAGGTTTCGAAGTTGTGACTATGGAAGAAGCGGCTCCACTGGGCGATATCTTCGTAACTGCAACTGGTTGCTGCGATATCATCACTGAAAAGCACTTCACTAAAATGAAAAACAACGCGATTGTTTGTAACATCGGTCACTTCGATATCGAAATCGACATGGCTTGGATCAACAAAAATTCAAAAGTGCGCGAAGTTAAACCACAAGTGGACATCCACACTTTGAAAAACGGCAACCAAATCATCATCCTTGCAAAAGGTCGCTTGGTGAATTTGGGCTGTGCTACTGGTCACCCAAGCTTCGTAATGTCGAACTCATTCACGAACCAAGTATTGGCGCAAATGGAACTTTACATGAACCGCGACAAGTACCAAGAGATCGCAGTTTACCGCTTGCCTAAACACTTGGACGAAAAAGTGGCAGCTCTTCACCTTGGCAAACTAGGTGTGAAGTTGACTAAGCTTTCTCAGAAACAAGCAAAATACCTACACATGAACCCAGCAGGCCCATTCAAGCCTGAACACTACCGTTACTAGAGGTAACAGTTCCCTTTTTGTAGGGCTTCGCGCCACAAAAAGGGAAACGGTTCAAAAACTAAAAAGCCCCGCTGCAAACAGTGGGGCTTTTTTTATGGTGAAGTATTCAAGGCGGGGCGAATGGTGGGGTAAGCGCTCAAGTCCCCCGTCAGTCTTTTCTTAATCGCTTCTTCAACCTTAGGCATAACATCCTTAAATTCCACTCTCATCGCAAAATAAACCGGTGACTCGATAAAGGGTTCCTCCAGCATTTCAACCTTCCCCTTGGCATCGGGATTGGCATTGATCGTGGACATTCCCACCTCGCGAATGGAAATACAGTAGCCCACTTTTTTTTCCAAAAGAAGCTGCATGCAGTGAAACGGATTGGTGGCTTGAATGAAGTTTAAGTGACGTTCGGAAGCGGCCTTTAAGATTCTTACGTTGTTCAGTGAGATAGCGCCTTTGTATTTCTTTAGTTTCTTCGCATCCACCGGTGAGGACTTTAAATAAAAAATCGAAGCAAATGTCTTTGCCACCGGAAATGAAGAAATAACCACTTTTTCAATTTCCCGTGTATCACTAAGATCATCATAAGCCACAGCATCGACTTTTCCTGAAAGCAGAATCTGTCGCGAGCTTTGAGCTGTACGCAGAACGATATTCACTTTGAATCCGGCATCGTCAAAGGACTTGATGATCAGGTCATGAAACTCCACCAGGGCCTGATTACGATTGTACTTGTACGGCACACCCAAATTGATCGACTTCGGAGTTGGAGTACTCGCGAATGCAGCCGAAAAAAATAGAGACATTATCCAATGGGTAATAACTTCGCCCTCACTAAGTAAACGTTCAGAAGAGAAGTTACAAAAGTTCAATAAGATGACAAGTTTTTATTCGATTCTTAACAGATTCTTCACGTAACTGAAAGAGGACGGGCAGCTCGGCTCAATGAGACTGCCCGCATGGGGAAGGGTGGTTAGAGAGTGACAGGGAAGGACAAGCTTACGATATAGCTCTTATTGCGTCCTTCGATGCCATCTAGGTTCCCAGACAGGGGACCGGCGTTTTCAATCGTTGTAGAGTCATAAGTTGCGTCCTGATACTCAAGGTTGATGCTGACGCTTTTGACATAAATGCCGGCGCCGACACGGTAACCTTTAAGATCATTGAACTTCACATCGACTCCGCCAATTTCTTCTGGATTCAATCCCCCGGTCAGGATGTAGGTACCCCAAACGCGAATACCATAAAGAGGGGCTTGAACTCCCAACGTCAGGCCGGCATCGTAGGAATCCGATGCGCCGTCACCGTTAAGAGCTGAAGAGTCATAGTTGGGTTTTGCAGAGCGACCGCTGCGATGATGAGTATATTTTTGCTAATCATGATGAACTCCGGCTGAAGCGGTTAATAAAAAGAACTAGTTCGCCATGTCTTTAACTTCTTCACCTGCTTCAGAAGCACGATTTTTTAGTTTTTTTCCGGCGCACTCCATTTTGCCGTTCACCATTTCACAGGCCGTTTCTTCAACACGGTTTTTACCTTTTTTGACATTCTTAGTTGTGTCCTGCTGGATCTCTTTGGTTGTTTCTTTGATGTCATCCGCAAAGCTGTAAGAAGCGACACCCATCATAAGACCAGCAAGTAAAAGTGAAGTAACAAGTTTCATGGTTTTCTCCTTTAAAGGTGGCGGGATATTTGTCCCCGCCATATTCATGTGTAGATATAGTTGCAACCGAGATGCCACAGGGAGCACTCGATATATTTGAGTACAAATGCGATGAGGGAAAATGCAGGGGCATAAATCCCCACGCAGGGGAGATGTGGGATAAAGAGTGCATTAATGGTGAATTATGGGACTTTTCTCTAGACTGTGGGCCTTAGGTGCACAACAGTGAGAGCATGGATGATGATTTTAAAGTGTCAGTTGAAGGTCAGATTCGTTATTTGCATCGTCGCATCGGCGAACTCAGCAATGTTGTGACAGGCGAAACGATGGATTTCGAGCTCGCAAAAAAAATGGGTCATCAAATTAAAGGTAATGCCGAAACTTTCGAGTTCGGTGATTTGACGGTGATGGCCAAGGAGCTGGAGCTTCGCGCTTCCGCTTCTGATAAGGTCGGAGTGCTGACTTCGGTGCAGGTGTTGCTCGTTGCTTTGAATAATCATTTAAGAAAGCTTGAGTCTTAGGGGAGAGACCGCCCCTCCGTCGAATTCGGCGGAAAACAACGAAAGGGCGGCGGAGAAACCCGTGACCGCTGAAGGAAATCCAGTCACGGACAATAAGATCTAGTGATCGCGTTTGCGGTTAGCTTCATCGCGATTTTCGCGCAAGCTGTCTTTGGTGGATTCAGCGTACTTGTCCATTAATGAAGACACTTTTTTAGAGGCATCTTCTTTGGCCAAGCCGTAGCGTTGTTGCACGATTCCGGCAATCGCTGTGGCATCACCTTTGGTTTTTTCTAACTCATCGTCAGTGATATTGCCCCAGGTTTTGCGAAGTTCGCCTTTGATTTCTTTCCATTTACCTTGAATGACATCTTTATTCATAACTACCTCCTATTGGTATTTTACTAGGATCACAGCTTTAGATGCTTTGTTTCCCATCAATGTCTGACGTGGACAAACGTCGGTTGGTGCTGCTCACTTCAAATGTTGCTGTTGCTGCAAGTGCTGTGATGATAAGTGATTTTTTTCTGCAACATAATTGTTGTTCCTTCTTTCTGCTAACGGGGGCTTTGTCGCCCTGGATAAAAACTCATTGTGCATTTCCGATGCCGCAGGACCTAACACCTCAACTCGAATCTACTAAGGAAAGAATCTTAAAAAGATTACGAATGGGGCATAAAAGGACTTTGGGGTTGTAGCTAAATTCCTCACTCGTTTTAATGGGTGCATCGAAATGGAGGCGCTGAAAAAATATGAATTCTCCAAAACACATACTATTGATCGAAGACGATTTAGATTTGGCCGAGTTAGCTGTCGCGTATTTCCGCCAAAAAGATATTCAAGTGCATCACTGCGAAGATCCCTTGGAAGCTTTGCAAAATTTGAAATCCCGAAAAATAGCACCCGATGCCATTATCACTGATTTAAATTTACCAAAGATGTCGGGCTTAGATTTCATTCGCCAGATGCGTAACGAAGGATTGATGGTCCCGATCATTTTGATCACTGTTTCCAACGACGTGGATACGGCCGTCAGCGCAATCGAAGCCGGGGCCTACGATTTTGTTGTAAAGCCCATTCACTTTCCGCAGTTGCTGATCTCGGCGCAGCGGGCCTTTAAATTCAATTACCTAAATCGCGAAAACAAAAACCTGCGCGATGCCATCGATCAAAGTAAAGGTTTAAGTCCCCACGGTATCATCGGAAAAAGTGAAAGCATTCGACTTATAATGGAACTCGCAAAGCGAGTCGCAAAAAGTACCGCGACAGTTTCCATCACCGGGGAGTCGGGCGTCGGGAAAGAGGTCTTTGCGAAAGCCATCCATAATTGGTCAGGCCGCAGTGATAAGCCGTTTGTGGCAATCAATTGCTCGGCGATTCCAGAAAACCTGTTGGAGTCTGAACTGTTTGGTCACGCTAAAGGTTCCTTCACCGGGGCTCACGATAAAAAAATAGGAATGTTCGAAGAAGCCAACGGTGGCACTTTGTTTTTGGATGAAATCGGGGACTTAAACCTGGCACTTCAAGCAAAGCTTTTACGAGTTCTGCAGGAAAAAGAAATCAAACGCGTCGGTGAAAACCAACCACGCCCCATTGATGTGCGCATTATTACTGCGACACATAAGGACCTGCGCACCGAAGTTTATGAAAAGCGTTTCCGCGAAGACTTGTTCTTCCGTTTAAACGTCATTCCAATTTTGATTCCCCCGCTACGCGAGCGCCGCGAAGACATCCTGCCTCTGGCAGAGTTCTTCTTAAAGAAATTCTCGGACCTGAACGGCTCCAAGATCACCGGCTTCACTAAAGCTGCCAAAGAATTCCTTTTGACCCAGCACTGGCGGGGCAATGTGCGCGAGCTGGAAAACACGGTCGAGCGCGCCGTAGTTCTAAGTTCAGACTCTGAAATCGACGTGTCGTCGTTTTTGATGTTTGATGAGCCGGTATTAACCGAGGACGCTGACGATGACGTGGAAAATCAAAATACTTTTATTTTCAGATACGGCCACCAAGTCGCACCTTTAAACGAAGTCGAACGTAAGTATATCCAATTCGTTTTTGAAAAGTGTGACCGGGTCAAAGATTTGACGGCAAGAACCTTGGGGATTGATCGCAAAACCCTGTACCGCAAATTGCAGGACGGGGAGTCCCTGCAACATTAGGAGTGGGTGATAGTTTATTTTTTAAAACTCAAGTTGTCACAGTAGTGACGAAGTTCCTGGATGCTTTCACGGATATCGTCCAAAGCGCGGTGGCTGTTGGTTTTTTGATAAACGTAGCGGAACTTGTTATTGATGATCACTTTCCAAGAAGACACGTCCACCTGGCGATAGTGCAGGCGTCCTGCCAGATCCGGCATGTACTTATTAATGAACAGACGATCCTGCATAATGGAGTTTCCTGCCATTACGGGACGATCTTTTGGCTCCGGCCAATGCTTCTTAACCAGATCGACCAGCATCGCTTCCGCTTGGTCTTCGGGCATGCCGTTTGGAACTTTGGCAGTAAGGCCTGATTTCTTGTGGTGCTCGGTATTCCAGGCATCCATGCTGTCCAGGAACTTTTGTGGTTGCTTGATCACGGTTTCAAAAACATCCAGCTCTTTAAAATTTAAATCTGTGACGATCGCGGCAACTTCGATGATGCGTTCTTTTTCCACATCAAGGCCGGTCATCTCCATATCAAGCCAAAATAGTTTTTCCATATAAGTCTTCTTCCTGTTCTAAAGCACTATTTTGGCGCAGCAGTGCCACTTTGCAAAGCTGTTTTGACTGTTTCAATCAGCTTTTTCTCGTTCCACGGTTTATCGATCAGCGCAAACACTCCCAACTTTTGGGCCTCTTGGATGATCTCCTTCTGACCGTAACCGGTGTGCATGATGAACGGAGTATCGATGCCGTTTTCGCGCATCCACTTTAAGACTTCCAGCCCCGATTTCTTCGGCATCTTTTCGTCAGACAAAATGGCGTCATAGTGATTGGATTTAAGCTTTTCGATGCCCTCGATGCCATTGGCTGCGGTATCGATCTGGCTTGCCGAGTCTTCCAGAATGGCGGTCAGAACCTCGCGCAGGTCCTCTTCGTCGTCGATGATCAGTAGTTTGCCGTTACGTGATGGAGATTGAATAATCATGGGCCCATTATGGCAAACCGGGGCGGGGGAGTCAAAAAACCTCGAGATTTCCCGTATTTGCACAGTTATTATGCAAACACGGCAGACTCTTCTGTCTACGCTGCATCAGTTTTTGGGTTCGGCAGAAATATCATTAAAAATTTTAAAAATAATGTTGATCTGCGGGTACGCAATCGCTATAACAAGTCTTCCAAAACACCACTGGGGTGGTAGTTAAGTTGGTTATAACGTCCGCCTGTCACGCGGAAGGCCGCGGGTTCGAGTCCCGTCCACCCCGCCATTTTTCCCTAAAAAACATGGCACAAAATCACCGAAGCTGAGTCTTCGGTTTTTTTATGCCTGAAATACGCTTCAGATCTGCTTCAAATTAAGGCATAAGGTGCAAGGAGTGCAGATTCTTTTCTGATGAGGTAAAGTCGATACCAACGGAGTAACGTTATGAGCGGACAGAATAGCGATCTCGATTTTCTAGGTTTTAACGATCCAATGAAGAGTAAGGCCGTTTCTGCACGAATGACCTCAGCAAGAGACGTGGCTGAGTACTATGAATATCAAGAAAAACAAAAAGCAGCCTTTGCTGCTCGCAATAAAGCTCTGGCAGATGTCCAACGAGAAAAAGATCGAATCGAAGCAATGCCGTCATCAGGAAAATAAAAGACTCAGTCTTGTTGCAATAGGAGTCGCTGTTATTTCTACAATATTTTCTATCATCGCACTATGTAAGTAAAGTTCGCTAACTTCATATTTAGCCAGTTTTTAAGACAGATTTAAATTGAGATTCAGCAGCCCACTGGAAGCTTTGCTGTTGGATCTTGCGAAAGTAAATAATATTTAGAAGTGGCACCCTTGCAGGTGCCACCAACGACTAGTATGTCAGGTCTGCAATACGTTTCGGGTTCGAGTAGAAAAATTGCACCAAGGTAATTATTAGACTCTCAAAACTAGACAGATCTAGAAATGGTTCGCGATTGATTGGGACAATCTAGCCCTCTGTTACTGCGTGCTTTGTGACTCTGACCGTTCCATATTATAATTTAAAAATGGCATCCCATATTCTGAGCCTTTTACTTCTGCTTTCATTTTCTTCAATCGCAGCTTTCGCGAAATCCTCAGTCATTCATGCGGTCATCCCCGATGGCATGGCGGTGCCTTTGTTGATTCAAGAAAAGCCTGGAGAGATTGAAGGTATTATTGCCGATTACAGTCGGGCTCTGTTTAAAATCCTTAAGAGGGATGGTGATCTTTCGATCATGACCCGGTATCGACTTCAGGAGAATCTGACTAAAGGAAAAATAGACTTCCTCTGTTATGTCGCGCGAGAGTGGGTTCCGGATGAAAGCGTCTATATTTGGTCAAAGCCATTGTATACGAAACGTGAAGTCTTGCTTGGACCGGCTCCGATGCCAAAAAAACTAGAAGCTCTTGATGGAAAAACCATAGGCACCGTACTGGGATATGTCTATCCGGTTTTAGATCCTCTTTTTGCATCCAAAACTCTTCTACGTGAGGATGCTTCAAGCGAGTTTGCTAACCTCAAAAAACTTAGGAACGATAGAATCAAGTACGTCGTTACCGATGAAATCTTCCTTGAGCACTATAACTTTTTGAGCGAGGAGCAGTCACTTGATGTTGGCCGCCAGAGATTACTCATCCAGAAGTACGTAATATCTTGCATATTAAGCAAAAAAGGTTCCGTTAAAGTTCAGGATTTGAATCGTGCCATCGATACACTTAAATCAAGTGGTGAGCTAAAAAGGATCTTCAAAAATTACGGCGTCAGTCTCCACTAGAGTTACCTAAGGTCGGGGCTGGGTGGTAGGGATAAAATGGAGGAGCTGTTCTGTCTATCAACGCATTAACTGAATGGAGTCCTATTTTTTTGCGCCCATCGGCGTACGAATCACATTCGAAGCACAATGCGCGTTTCCTGCGGAGCTGTTATATAGGACAGTGTCGATCCAATGGATTTTAGTGTATTGGCCCAGTTGTTTTGTGACTTCCGAGGTTAAGGCGCCAAAGAATTGTCTTGGAACCAGTGTGTGCTTACCCATGGAAACAAAGTTTACCGGATTTGGTAGGTAAGCCTGGCACCAGGAAAACTTAGATTTCGCCAACGCATCCTCGTAGGAGCCAAGGACCATGTCGATACCGCATCCGAATACAGTCGGTAATTTCACGACGTCCATCTTGCCTTTGCAAGTGGGAACCAGGGTTTGATAAGACTGAATAAATTTGTTCAATAGCTGATCAACTTTACCTTGAGCAAATTGATTGTTCTTTAAGAACAAAGCCACGGCGGCTTCATCTTCTGGGTCTTTAGGGCTTGAAGAGGTCAGTTTTTCATACGCCTCGATATAGCTGTCTCCAGCGCGGGGCAGACCTTGTTCTTTTCCGATAAACTGATAGTCTTCAGGCACCGCTGCCAGACTTTTTTTCGAGATACTTAAAAACAATGAACCACCTTTTTCAACATCTGGTACGACAATTCTGAATCCACAATTGGCCGTAGCATCTGGGATGTAGTTTAGCGTTTCATCCACATGTCCGACTTGCAGCCAGTTCGTATCCAGATTGATGATGCGATTTTCATATCGAGTTCCTTTAAGAACCTTTTCCATTGGCGTGACGCTGCCTCTCATGGAGCCAACGACAATTACGTCACCTGGATATGGTTCGAAGTTTCCACCTTGAAAGTCGTTTCCGGAATTTAGCTTTTCATATTGCAAAGTCGTCTTGCTATTTAGACCTATTTGCTTTGCAAATTCGGCCTTCGCAGCAGCGCTGTTCTTATTAGCTATTTTTTCTTCTGCACGCGTAGGATCTCTGTCGCCCTTAAATGAAGCAGGGGCGTAAAGTCCCGGGGTAAATGGCTCGCGCCACTCAATAGCACTTAATGCGTTCTCACCAGAGTAATAGAATTCGTAAATATCCTGGAACCAATCGTCCATGGGTTTGGTGGAGTGAGTGGTAGTCACAGATTCTGTTTTGGGCAAAGATTCAGAAAGTTTTAAATACTTCCACTGTGGCAGGGTATCGCTGCCGCCTCCATCAGCGAGTTCGTCTTGAATTTTCTTGGTATAATCTGCCCCGAAAGTCATTACAGAGATTTGGCTGCCCTCTGCCTTATTGATTTCATCAACTGAAAGAATGAAGTCTCGGGCGGCCTTGTAGTTGTACCAGTTTCTGGCAACCAAAAGTGTTTTGGGCGCATCCAAGTGAGTGGGGAAGTAGGTATCCTTAGGAAGACCTTGTGAAAACCCTTGAGAGGCGGTCAACAGAACAGCCATGCAGACCAAGTTCGAACGCTTGAATGTTAAGGATTTTAGGGACTTTTTCACAGTGCCTCCGCAAGTATATAGGCACTGAATATTCAAGTTTGGTGCCGCATATAACAGCGTCGGCAGCGATTTTATAGCGATTTAGATTTAGGGAGCTAGACAGTGAGCCGAATTTGGGAACACATCTGTAGACAGCGTCTCATTCTGAGATGCGTGATTTTCACCAGGCGATAGTCTTTAGGCTTTAAACTTGAAAAGCTCTGCAAGATTGTAGTTTACGGATCTTCCTTTACCTTTCAGGTTTAGAATTCCTTTTGATTCAAGCTCCGCAAGATCTCTTTTTGCGGATTCGCGGCTGGTTCCCGTTATACTGACATATTTTTTGTTAGTCATGCCGCCCAGGAATGGTTCAGGTTCAGTTTCTAGCATTTTCTTAAGGACTTTTCTTTGTCGCTCATTTAGATCGATAGTTTCTGGTCTTTGCCAAAACGTGGACAGGTAATGGGATTTTTTAATAACTGCCTGAGACTGGGTGAAAGCTTTGATCAATATTTTTAGAAACCACGCCAACCAAGGGGTTATGTCGATATTAGACTTTTGAGTTTTTTCCAAGATTTCATAGTACGCGGCCCTTTCTTTTAGTATTTGCGTGGAAATACTGTAAAGACGGCGTCCTGTTTTCTCGTCTTGAGCTAAGGCCATTTCGGTTAAAGCGCGGGTGATGCGGCCATTGCCATCGTCGTAAGGATGCAAAGTTATGAACCAAAGGTGCGCGATACCAGCGCGTAAAAGACCATCTATTTTTTGATCTTCGTTCCACCATTTTAAAAATTCTTTGATTTCCTTTTGCAAGGATTTTGCGGGCGGAGCCTCAAAGTGCACTATGGGTTTTTCAAAGCTTCCAGATAAAACCTGCATCGGTTCAATAGAGGTTCGTACCTTACCGATTTCAAGTTGATTTACCTTCGCGGTATCCGAAAACAGCGAAGCATGCCAGTTGTTGATACGATCTAGAGTTAATTCTTTTTGATAGTTCGAGGTTGCATCCAAAAGCACATCAACAATTCCGTCAGTGAGTTTTGAATTCGTATTTTTGGTGCTGGTTGCGGTTATCTTTAGGCGTTTGGCAATCGAAGATCTTAGTGATTGGATATCTAACTTCTCTCCTTCGATTGCAGATGTATTTATTGCTTCATCTGCAATTAATGATGCCTGATCTGACAGTCCTAAAAGATCTACTTGGGCAATGAGTTGTCCTTGAAGTTTTCGGGCCTCTGATAGAAGCGAGATCAGGTCTTTGTCTTTCCAAGTAAACTTCGGCCAGTTCGAATTTTGCCAGATATATGCTTTTGCCATGAAAACTCCTGACCCAATGAACAGTTCTAATTGGATCATTTTTTGACCCAATTATCAAGAATAATTGGGTCATTTTTACCTCAAAACTAATATAGTTGATCTGGTGGAGGGCCAATCTCGCGAACTCTTACTGACTTTACGCCAAGCTTCGGAGAATATGAAATGGATTCTGGCGCGCGTTTAAGGAGTATAACTTGAGAAAAGCATTTATCCCTCGTCCTTTAGAAAAACCGATGATGCGAGGTTACTCGCACATGGCAGCTTTTTTTGCGGCTTTCGGGGCGACTGCGGTGATGATGGCGGAATCGAGTTCCCTTCGCGAGTTTGTGGCACTGCTTATTTACTCTCTTTGTTTAATGAATTTGTTTGCGGTCAGTGCGACCTATCATTTAGTGAACTGGGCGCCGGAATATCGCGTTTGGATGAAGCGCCTTGATCACTGTTCGATCTATTTGATGATTGCAGGAACGGGAACACCGCTGTGTCTGGTTGCCATGCCGCCAGAGTCAGGGATGAAGTTATTAGCACTGACTTGGTCAGTGGCCCTGTTTGGAGTTTTCCAATCCCTGTTTTGGGTTAAATGTCCCAGATGGATTAGCGCCATCTTGTATCTTGTGGCCGGATGGATAGTTGTTCCGTTTTGGGCGGATATAAAATCCGTTTTAAGTCCCACGGCACTGACGTGTATGGTTCTAGGCGGAGTATTTTATACGGTGGGTGCAGTGGCCTATGCTTTAAAGAAACCGAAGCTATGGCCCAAATATTTTGGCTATCACGAAATCTTCCACGCCTTCGTAATTATCGGGGCTCTTTTTCACTTTATATTTATATTCTTAATTGTATCGAAAGCCTAAATTTCAGGTTCAGACTCGTCGTCTGAATCTGTTTCAGGATTGTTAAGCGCTTCCAACAGATTTGCAAAGCAGCCGCGAATTTCATCTTCGGAATGCTGCTGGCGGATTACTTCTGATAGAATCACGTCGCTATCAAGTGCCGCTTGCAATGCGTTTTTGAATTTTTCTTCAGTATGATTTCCTGGATTCAAAAGCTGTTTATCCATAATTTTAACCAGGACCGCGATGCTTTTTGGACTTGAAGGGCTTCTGTGTTGTTTTACGGTTTCGATCAGACGAATAACTAAGGGATTTGTTTCGCTCACAGAAGGGTCCTTGATAGCTTGGTTAATTGGGTATGAGGGTCGCAACAGACCAAATCCTGCAAACTTCCACAACAAAAATGGAGCTCATTGTAAAAATGGGGCCTTCTAGGCTGCCACCGGCTAAGATCGTCCGTAGATCGCAGCTTTTTTCAAAACATTCTCTTGAGGATCGGTCTCGATTAAAACAATTAGTTCGGCGCTGCTGACTAGTTTATAAAACGGTGAATCTTGGGACAGACGACTTTTATCTGTGATCAAAATAATGCTGTAATCAAATGCATCCACATTAACTGCATTTAGGTTCTGAATTCTTGTTCGCTCGGGCGGAGCCGGGTAGGGCTCTTCATGCTTAATTGCAATGAATTGATAGTTTTGATCTTCAAGCATCCGTTCGCAGTAGTCTTTCGCGATTCGCTCGAAAGCCCCGCCTAACAAAGTTTCATCTTCATTCAAAGACTCAAGATGGCTTTTAAGTATCAGTCCGGTTGCAAAGTAAAGCAGGCCCGCTTTCCCAAGGTTGGAGTGAACTTCAATCGAAAGAACTTCTTCCTGGTATTTTAACTCGCGGTGGGATTTGAAGTATTTCCGTTGCTCAAAGAAGGCCTCAGCAAAGTCAGCTTCCCTGGCAAAGCGCTTTTCGCATTCCAAGCATACCATTCCACCAAGGAATTGGTTGGCTTTTTTAAGGCATAGTTGGCAAGTGCTAGTGCTGGTCATTGTCATAAATTAGTGCCTTAATCAGAACTGAGTCAAATCAATCGTCATCGTCGAGAGTTTTTCTTCAGGTGATGGACGGATCACTTCCAGGGCATCATTGATGGCCGTGACTAATACCTCCTTAACTTTTGCCAGATCTTTTTCAGCAATTGAAAAACAAAGTGAATAGTGAAGGTCATCGGGCTTTTCAAACTTCATTCGCGGCATTAGCCAGCCCCGCCAGTTCTGATGGTGCTGGACGACGAGGGGCGAGTCTTTGCTGATAAATATATTCTTGGTGCCAGGTTCAAGCGAACCTCTTTCCATCGTGATCAGCTTTTTGTCAGAAAGAAATTTAACGATTGGCTGCAGATCAGCGACAGAAATTTGCAGGGCTTCAGATAAGCGCTGAATGTTTCGAAGTGTCGGAATAGTGACCGCCATATGTACGGCTGCGTAGGACCAATCAGAGTAGTAAATAGCCTTGTCTTTTTCATCAAGTTCGTCGGCTTCAGAAAGACGATTTTTCAGAAGGCCTTGCTCTGTGCGTACGCGCATTAGCTTCTTTTCGATTTTATTTTTTAATTCTTTTGTTCCGGCTCTTGCGAAGGAAATCAAATCTAAAAAGTAGTCTTCTTCAACTTCAGAAAAATTCAGGAACCGGCAGACTTTCAGCCCTTGTTCATGGTTAAAGTCTTTGGTCCCATTTAAAACTTGGGTCAGAAAGGACATCTGGCAACCCAGGGCCTCGGCCAATTCTTTTCGTTTACCCCGCGCAGGTGCGATTTTCACCAAATCTAGGATGATGTCGCGGTATTCTAAATATCCGTAAATATTGGATTTATTTTTCATAATTAAGCCTTTGCTTAACTATCTAGTAGATCTTTCAGTAAAAAGATAGTGCTAGTTCCAGTACGTGGAAATATTTTAGTTTTCGACGGGATTACTCGTCTGAACACATCAACTATGCAATAAGGGGCCATGCCTATGAACGCTAAAATGCTTTATTCAGTATTGTTCGTTTTAACCGTCAGTATTTTCGGTTGCGATTCCAAATCTTCGCTTACTCCGGATCAGGGCGGAACCAGTGGGGGCGGCGGTAATACCGTTGCCAGTCGAAAGATTGACACCAACGATTTGAAAGCTGCGATCAGCAACGCTAAGCCTGTGGTCGTTGTATGGCTCACCCTTCAAAAAAATAAATGTGATTTCTTGTGTGGCTCGCTGTATAACAGGCTCTTCGCTGCGACCCCAAATATCTTAGAGGCAGCAAAGAACCTACATGAAGTTGAACTTCGCAGTGAATCTTGTCGTGATGAACGCGGGGGTGAAAGAGACGCCAGCATTTATGGGAAAAAAGCTGGAACAATTTGCTTAAGTTCATCAAGACTCCTCGCTCGATTAAACAATGAAGATCATGAAAATCAAGTAGCGGCGCTGATCATTCACGAACTGAGTCATTTTGCGGGAGCTTCAGAAGCAGATGCTTTAGAAATTCAAAAAGACTTTCTAAGCCTTTTCTCTTTCGAATTTGAAGCCAAGAATGTGAGCGAAGCCTACGTTGATATGATGGCTGCGGTGAGAGGGTTTGATCAGAATATAAATATTTTAAACGCGATAGCATCAGGTGAAGATTTTGATGGTGACTGCCTTCAGCTTTCTTCTGAGATCCCACAATACTTTAACTTGATTTTATCCTCTGTTGCGTCCTATCGACGAACCGGTGTTTTTTCAGCTGAGAATCAGAAATATTTGAATGCTGCGATGACGAAAATTTATGCGGCAGCTGATTTTGTCTGTGGGATGGATTTCAAAGTATCTTCCTCCGAAAGACTGGCTAGAAAAGCATTGTACCAAAGTTATTTCGCATTGGTCGATCAGATGTCTGCTAAAGATTATCCCACACGACACCTTAACGGATCAGAAGCTAGTGTGATCATTCATAAAATTACTGATCACGATTCCTATGCTCGTGAACTAAAAGGCGCCATTGATATTATTGCTAGGGCCACTGAGCATCTACAAGATTTGAACTCTTCGAGATTCCAAGTTTACTAAACTGTCTATAAATTATTCTGCTTACCGCCACTATGTATTTGGTGGCGGAATCTTGGCATGAGTCGGGATCTTCGTTAGCGTAAATCCTTGCCGGAAGGCCGTGTGGCTGAGGCAAAGGGTGTCGATGCTGGTGGGGTGGACGTGTTGCTGGTTTAGTCGCAAAAGATGGCTCTTCTATTTTTGGACGACTGTTTGAAATTCCAGTGAATGATTGGCCGATCATTCAGCACAAAGAAGGTGTTGTGACTGGTATGTCTGTGGAAACCACTTTGCGGGTTTCAGTCGACGGGCATGAGGTTGAAGCGATAGCCTTTGTAACAGCACCGAATCGCCGCAGTCTTGTGGGCCCAGTCAGTGAGCGCTATATAGAGGCGTTGGTGCGTGGTACGCGAGCTTCAGGGCTTCCAGAAGAGTGCATAGTCTCATTACCAGCGAAGGCTCGCTAGGCAAATGGGGTGATGCCGTTTGCTAGCATTTCTATAATTCTGGTTTTCAGCTTCTCGCGGGTTTCCGGTTTCTTCGCATTGTGAAGTCGGAAAGCGATGGAGAAGAGATTTGCTTTCTTCAGTGTTTTATAAAAGTCCTTGGCTTTTTTGTTCTTATTCAAATCTTTTAAAAAATCGGCAGGAACTTCCATCGACTTTGGCGAGCTGTAGGCTTTCTGCCATCGCCCATCCTTTTTTGCATCCTCAACCGCCTTTAAGCCCGCCGGCATCATCAGTCCCGCTTTGGTAAGACGTTGCACATGCTGGGTGTTGATCTTGGACCAAACGCTTTTTGCGCGACGGGGAGTAAAGCGATTGCAATAAGAAATCTCGTCCACGGATTTTCTGATCCCGTCAATCCAGCCAAAGCACAGGACTTCGTCCAACGCTTCAGCGGGAGTAATACCGGATTTCCCTGAATTCTTCTTGTAAAAACCAATCCATAGCTCAGCGACTGAGCCGTGATTTTTCGTAAGCCAAGTTCTTAGTTCTGACTGAGTTTTAAAATAGTGAATCTTCATTCCAACAGTTTACAAAGTTAAGTGACAAAAAAGCCACTGAGATCTTCAGGGGCCATTTTTCCTTTGAAACAATGGCTAAAATCACCGAAGCTGAGTTTTATGTTTTGTCTGAAAGAAGGGGCCGTCTATGAAGCTGGCTGATATCGTTAAAGTTGTAGCGAATGAACTTGGAACTTCCGATCTTAAGGAAATCAACAAGCTGCTTAAAGCCGAACCTGCTGTTAAGTTTCGTATCACGGGGAAAGCCCTGGGGCATTTCGGATTTACAGGTCAGATTAAAAGCCTTTCGGAAGAGGGCATCAAAGCCTTCATGGCGAATAAAGTATCCCTGATTCGTTTGGCAGATATTGAGAGCTTTGAAAAAGCCAAGCCCCGCGCAGAACGTCCCGTAAGAACTGCAAAAGCTGAAGCAAGCCCGAGCCCGGTGCCAGCCAAAGCTTTACCTAAGAAAGCTAAAGCCCCAGCTAAGCCTTCCCACGACATTGATGAAGACGACGAAGACTTCGACGATGATGACGGCTTCGAGGATGATGAAGAGTTGCGTCCTAAAAAGCTTAAGAAGGGTAAACCAAAAGCCGCTGGTAAAAGCGGCAGCAAGTTTATACCGTCCTTTAAGAAGTGAGCCGCGAGTGATCGCGGCCTTAGAGGTCTTCGAGGGTCATTGACCACATGAACGGATTAAAAAGAGCAAGAATCAGGATTTGCAGCTTTCTACTGTAACACTTTTAACCTCCACAGCCAAGACAGCACCCCAAAAAGAGGGATGACGCTGGAATAGTGTTTCTCTTTGGCAAAAAGCCGGATTAACGTGTGATTATGAATTCTGTCCCAAATCCGCAGAGCAATTCCCCTGATTCAAGTCTTATCCATGCTTGGCATTACGATATGCTTATCGATCACGAGCGAAATCAGTTTTACGAAAAAATCATTCGCGACAACTGCAAAGAGAAAATCGTATTGGAAATCGGCGCCGGCAGCGGTTTGATGTCAGTGCTAGCCATCCGCCACGGCGCCAAACATGTTTACTGCTGTGAAGCCAACTCCCTGTTGGCGGCAGCTGCCGAGCAATTGATCATCCGCATGGGCCTGAAGGACCAAATCACGATCTTTAAATCGTTTTCGACCGATATCCCGACTGAAGCGATTCCGAAAGTAGACATCGTTTTACACGAACTCTTTGCCTCGGACCCCTTCGCCGAAGACGTCATTCATTCGTTACGTGATGCCAAAAGATTCATGAAGCCTGATGCGATCTTTGTTCCGGAAGGAATTCAAATAACCTATCAATCGGTGCGTGCCCGCGGTCTGCGCCAAGATCTAAAGTATGCTGGTATTGAATTAACAGAAATGACTCAATTGCTGGGGAAAGTTCATCCGGCTTTAAGAAATAATCAAAACCCCGGCGTTCCGAATAAAACCTATTTCCTGCCCAAAGTTACGATGGAAAGTTTGGTAAAGAATTCCTACGACTATCTTGAAAAAAACCCAGAACTGGTGGGCGTGGATGCCATCGAATTGACATACTTGATCTACGACCAAGATACACAAATGCAAGCGGCGCCCTTTGGACTGCTGTCAGAAAACCGTCACTGGTCGACATTGTTTTTCTATAAAACAAATCTACAAACCGATCAAATGCAGTTCAGCTTGGACAACGAGTTAAAATTGGTCGTGAACTAAGGGGAGCCAAAGATCCCGATCAATTCAGGTTGGCCTCTTTACTGTTTAATTTTCAAATCCGGGGCAGCACATGTACCTGGCACGGCACCACCACCGTAGCCTGGCACCTCATCAAATTTCACCGCAAAATATTCTCTCGCTAAGCTTTTGTGCATAAGATAGTCGACTCCATGATAACAAAAGAAAGGACATTTCTGTGAACCTTCATCTTTTGAACCTGCGGGGCAAATCGCTACCGAGCTCATTGGCACATGGCCACGTCCCCCGGGGATATACAACCATGCCGACTCTTCTTCAGACTCGTGGGCAATGTCATCACTGATACCATCGCCACTGTCACTCTCGCCAGGGCCGGCACCCGCTTGGAGTGATGCAGAATTTAGGGTTGAGTAAGTTCCCACTTTGGCGCAATTTTGAAATGCCAAGACTACAATGAAGCTAGAGAAAATTAGGCGGATGGAAGTTGAAGTGGATCTTTTCACTGGTTACCCCCTGTGACCTGTACAGTGCACGGCGGGTGCCATGGCGTTAAGTTGGATTTAAATGCCAGTGCAAGTTCATAGGAGTGTTGAATTGTTTCCTGGAAACTCAGGGGCTTGAGGATAAGCCAGTGATACCGTTCAGGATAATGGCCTATGTAAATCTTGTGGCCGCTAAGCTAGGGGTAGTCACTTTGTTCTAGAGAATTCCGCAAGTATTAAGATCTCTCCCACCCGTGGATGTACGTCGGGTAAGACGGTTGCTGCCTCCCGCTCTTCGGGCGTGCAGTCGTTTGGTACTGGCAGGTTTTAACCCTCTGGCTTTTACTCGGGAGCCGGGACTGTCGCGGCGGCGGGTTTCAGGTTGTACTTTTTGCCGATAGTTTCGATAGTTTTGTTGTCGATCAGTTCATTAAAGCGCTTTTGGATGCGGGTAAATTCGTCTTTGGAGAACAGCTTTTTTGAAAAGATGATGTGAACACTAAACGATTCACCCAAGTCTGGCACTTCTACTAATTTGGACTTTTTTTCGCGCACCCAATACAGAGCCATTTCGCGATTGATGTATGCCAGTGGATAGCTGTTTTGCAGGGTCATTTTCAAAGAAGTGACGGGTTCTTTTTCTTCGACTATTTTAATTTTTCCGTTAAGCACTTCGTTTATTTTTTGCAGGCTGATCATTGATAGAGAAGGTGCGACAGTGCCAATGCGCAGGCCTTTCAAATCTTCGTAAGTTTTGATATTGCGCACGTTTTTCTCTAAGCCAAAGAAAGTGAAGGACGTGTCAAACAATGGGGGGCTGTAGTAAAATGACAGTTGCCGGTGTGAAGTCCAGCCGAAGGGTCCTGCAATATCGACTTCTCCTGCTTGGGTTTTTTCCAAGGCTTCGCGAATGGGACGTATGGTGAACTTGCAATTGAATTTTTCCAAGGTGCAAACATGAGTCATGATTTCAAAAAATGCACCTGTTATTCCCGATGAGCCGTCTAACATGTAATAGGGTGGATTATTGTACCCCGCATAGGTGACCGATTTGGTACTACACCAAGCACCTTTGCCTAATATCAGAATCAAAAAAATAAGTATCGCAGTACGCATTCTGAATCGTGTTCCTATTTGACGTCTATCAAATCATACTTGAGTGCAATTCGCTGGACGGTTTTATTTTTTAGCAGTTCCATCAGTCGGTTGTTTACTTTCTCAAATTCATCGTCTGAAAATTCTTTACGTGAAAAGATAAAATGATAGTCCGATTCATCTCCAAGGCTGGGTACTTCGACCAGGGAGGCATTATTCATTTTTATCCACGCTCGTCCCACATCGCGGTTGATATAGACCAGGGGAAACTTGCCTTGAGCGACTTTTTTTATCGAAGCCAATACTTGTTCATCAGTGATGATCCGTATTTTTCCACCGACAGAGTCGTTAATTTTATCAAGACTGATTGAGGTGTAAGAAGGGGAGGTGACCGTCACTTTAAGTCCTCGCAGGTCATCATAATCTTTGATTCTAGCCACTACTTTTTTAGCGCCAAAAAATCCAAAAGTGGCTTTAAACAAAGGCGGACTATAGTAAAACTTTAATTGCCGGTGACTGGTGAAAGCAAAGGGACCGCCGACAGCTATTTTCCCTTCTTTGATCAGTTCCAAAGCTTCCCGGATCGGAAGAATTTTAAAAGTGCACTTAAGGTCTTCCACTTTGCAGAGTTCCTTCATGAGATCTACAGAGGCGCCAGTAAAGCCCAGGCGAGCGTCGCGATAGAAGAAGGGGGGATAGTCGTAGCCAACAAAGGTAATGGTCTTCGGCGTCACCGCCAAAGCCCACGAAAAGCCAAATCCAACTATAAGCAGGATCAAAAATGATTTCATGCTATGATTATATCGTAATAGAACACCCCGACAAATTTGATTTGAAAATACAGATAAGGGTGCTTGAGTCTAAGAGCGAGTCCAGTGTTTGCTGCCAGAGATTACTTAGATAAGGTGCCAGGTCAAACAAATTAAACTCTCCCACATCAGTGCGCATGGACGCTCTTTAAAACACTAGTTTGAAGATTTGTCCGCAGTCTTTTTTAGGCACAGATTGAAATTTGACTTCGAACATCTAGTAGCTAAAAATTAGATCTTAACTGCTTAGGATGTTTGGGTATGCCACCAGAAAACCAAAAAGTGAATTTGCCTTGGTGGACCTGGATTGCGCCATTTTTTCTTATTCTCCTCGCCAAAATCATTAGTGTTCGATTTTTTTATTTTGATGGTTTCTTTTATCTGTATGGCTCATACGTAGTGGCCTTGCCGCTTTACTTTATGTGGGGTGCTAGGGTTTTCTATGGAAATGTTTTGGCGGAAAGCATCACTTCAAATCTTACGGGTCTAAATTCGGCAGACATGTATATCGTGCATGGTCTGGCCAATGCGGCAAAACCTTTTATCGGATATAGTTCTTATAAACTGTTATCGCGCGCGAAGATCTTACCAAAAGCCTATCAGGGGGCGTGGATTATTATATTTGCGATCCTGATACCTGCTTTGCTGATCAATCCCATCCTCATTGGGCTGCGGGTAGGGGCGGGAGATTTTAATTTATCCGCGATTTTACCCCGCACCATGAAGCAGGTTCTTCGTGATTTAATATGGGGAGTGACGCTCAGTTATCCCTTTATGGTTAAATACACTCCGTTTCTGAAACTAAAGAATATTTCGCGCTGGCCCGCAGACTAAAGCTTGGCGATTCGCTTTACTCCTAGAATAAGAACCAAAAGTGAAACCGCAGAGGTTCCCAAGAAGACCGCAGCGATAGGCAGGATGTCTTGACTCTTAATGAGGCCGATAAGTACAGAGGCAATAGCTCCCAATGCCATTTGCAAAAATCCAATCATCGCAGCCGCACTACCGGCATTCTTGGCAAAAGGTGCCAAAGCCAAGGCCGCGGCATTGGGATTGGAAAAGCCCACACAAGATAAGTACAAGAACAATACAACTAGCGTGCTTGTAAGTCCAAAAGCTCCATAGCTTGTGCCCAGAAAAAAGATCGCGCCCATGATAAGCATGCCGGTAAGTCCACCACGCAAAATGGTTTCATTCTTAAATCGCTTTAGCAGCAGAACATTGACTTGAGAAGCGCCGATCAATCCTGATGCTAGCACGGCAAAAATAACTCCGTAAGTTTGTTCGCTGACTTTAAAGATCTCCATAAAGATTGTCGGCGACGCTGCCAGATAGGCAAACATTCCGGAAAAACCAATAGCCCCCGCCAAAGCGTAGGCATAGAAGCGGGGATTCTTTAAAATCGCCCAATAGTTTTTTACAATCATCAACGGGTGTAAAGAGTGCTCTTTGTTCGGCATATACAAGGATGGCAAAAAGAAAATCGCCAGTGACAAAACAAAGGCTCCAAGCCCAGTCAGTGCCCAGAACAACGACTGCCATCCCAAATGAGTCGCCAGAAGTCCTCCGACCGTGGGGGCCAATAACGGCGACAGACCCAAAATCAAAATCAGCAACGACAAAACTTTGGCGCTTTCTTTCGGCGTAAAATAATCTCTAACCATCGCCATGGCAGTCACACCTGCAGCACAGCCGCCCACTGCTTGAACGAAGCGGAAGAAAATCAAGGACTCGACAGTTTTGGAAAACACACAGCCGATAGAAGCCAAAATATAAATAATAAGGCCTACATATAATGGGAGCTTTCTGCCAAAACGATCTAAGAAGGGGCCATAAAAAAGCTGACCCGCCGCCAATCCAATGAAGTAGCTGGATAAAGACATCGTCACTTGAGGGACGGTTGTACCCAAACCCTCTGCCATTTTTGGAAATGCGGGAAGGTACATGTCGATAGAGAATGGACCTAATGCTGTCAATGAACCGAGAACCAAAATTAGCGATGTTTTATTAAAAGTCTTTTCACTCACAAATAACCTCGGTGAAGTAGTAAACCATTTATTCTGAATTAAGAACAACTTTTAGATGATTTCTGGCACGGGAGTGTTCATCGGCTGGTCAGAGCTTAAGCGGTTGCTCTAAACTGGTGATCAAAGTGGAGGTGCGATGGTTAAGACTATTATTCTGTTTAACGATGGCACTGGGCAAAATCTGGATTCGAAGTCTCCTTCGAATGTATCCCAGCTATATCAAGCCTTTCCAGGCGAGAAAAAGTTCCTGCTTCATAGTGATGCCTATAAAGTTGATGAGTCTTTGAATTATCACGTTGTTTATATCCGCGGGGTGGGAACTGATTCTTTGGTAGCCAAAGAGCCTGAACAGGATGATCGTACTTGGCGCGAAAAACTGGGTGATTTTATTTCCGGCAAAATTTCCACGACGAAGGAATATGTCACCGGAAGCACTATTCAGGATCGCATTGATCGTACTTTAAAGTGTTTGGAATATTTATGGGCGCCGGGAGACCGGGTGATTGCCATCGGATTCAGCCGGGGAGCCGCTTCTTTGCGGTTAGCAATGGATTATCAGGGAAGAAATGTTCCCGGTTTTCAAACCGATTACCTGATGATTTTTGATACGGTCTACTCAGTTTTGGGCGAAGTGAAAATTGGCAATGAAATCGTGGGACCGCGATTTAAAACTTTTGATGTGGATGCTTCAATTAAGTACTGTGATCATTTTATTGCAGGCGACGAGATGCGCTCCATGTTTCCACTGACTCCGGTAAACCCCAGGGAAAACGTGCGACAGGTTTTGTTTGCAGGTGCTCATTCAGATGTGGGTGGGGGAAACCCCTCGCAGTCGTTGTCAGATATTTCATTGGTATTTTCAATCAATGCCTTGAAAACCAAGGGCATTCAGTTGAACCAGCAAAGTATCGCGGAACTTCAGTTGCAACCAGATCCCACGGCCAAAATAACTTTTGATCGCTTCACTGGTACAGGTCAAAAACACTTCCCGCGAGACTTGGCGACAGTTTCCTTTCTTATTCATGATTCCGTCTTTACCCGAGCCAACGCCAAAGAATCAGTTTCCATTGCATTAGCTCAGTTATCCACCTTCACCACGACTTCCCTGGAGGAACTGGTAACAGTGAATACGGTGGATTCGTCTTTTGACTACTAGGAGCTGAGCTGCTGTGGTGCCTATTGGTATGCCACTCAAACGCGATAATTTAACGGTTAATTTAAATTGTTGCCCACTAAGGTGTGGGTTTCCGTTTGGTTTGGTTGTCGCGCTAAGGGGATATTGTTAGCTTTAAAGGATGGTGAAAACGCTTTCAGACCGTTTGTTAAGGTTAACATTGGGATTTGGATTATCTTTAGGTCTTTCTGCCTGCAATAGCGGTAGTAAAAGTAAAGTTCTTCCCAAAGGGGAGTTGTCAGTAGCCTGCAGTGGTCCACTTTGTGATGCAGCTCTTGGTGAATTCACTCGTGGTGGGACGGGCGTTTGGAAGTATGTTAACCCGTCTGCTACTACATCAGCACAAGTTCCAATTTCAATATCGGGTACAAAGGACAAAACGGGGACTTTGATTTTTCTGAATCACGGTGACCAGCCTCAAAAAATGTCGGCGATTGAGCTGGACCCATCGCAAAGTTTAGCTAAAACAAAAGTGAAATCCGTGCGCCCTGAAGAACCAGGGTGCGGAACTTTGGAAAGATTCCCGCACAAAAAGGCTCGAGCTGAACGAAGTGCCAGGGCTTTTCCATTGGCGCGTGCTTCTGTAAAAGTGAACTATACGGTAGGGGATGCGAGAAGCTGGAATTGGGAGTCGGATATTGAGGAAGTTCGTCAGACCACTTTGGTAAAACAAGCCGTGGCATTTGACGGTCGCGTGGTCAATTTCTGGGTCGAAGACTCGGAGTACACTGTGGGGAAAATTGACAGTGATATGATGGACTATTTCGTCGAGGCCGCGGTGACGAGTAATCAGGGTATTTACATTAACGTCGTGTATATGATCGGAAGTCTGTGGGGCGAAACTCCAGCAGGTGCCGGTTTCATCCCAGAATCACAAGATCTGGACATGGTTTTTCTGAAATTCCGTCGCGCAGGTCAGCCGCAAATCGCCAATGGAATGATGGTTCCCAGGGACTATGACTTGCAGTCGGTAAGTCCCCTTAGTAACGAATCGATGTCTTTGTATGTTAATACAGAGAACATATACACAAATGCCGCTGGGATTCCGGCTTCAGTTTACGATGCGGTGGGAACGATTGCCCACGAGTTGACTCACGTGGCTCACTACTACGCACGGTTTGCTTCACAAACTACAGATTATTGGTTCGATGGTTGGTTGGAAGAAACCTCAGCCATGATTTTTGAAGACATGACGGCGGCGCAAGCAGGGAGCAATTTGGATGCCGGAGTTTTAAGTCGTGTTCAGTCGCTGTTTTATTTTTCGGCGTTCAACTGTGATTTTAGAAACGCTTCTTATGACCCGGCCGATCAGTGTTATCTCTATGACGTTGGCGGTTCGATGGCGGCCTTTTACGTTCGTCATTTGGGACCGTTCTTCAATCAATACCTCTCCCGCAATCTGATCTCTACGGATTCCATGGAAGTGCTGAAAGATTCAATTCTTGAATTTGACAAAGGCGGCTTTGTTAACTTTATGCAGCGCTATTCGACTATAGCGGCCGTCTTTCCTCCAGGAAGAACGCCAGCCTATTACGGCTATCCCGGATCAAACGTCTTTGAGTATCAGTTAGCGAACTACGATAGTTATCTAAAAGATTTTCGCAATCTGCCAACCGCGGTTCCGGAGACCTTGTTACCTTTTGGAACCTTCCCGGTGATTCGTCCGTTACTGCCTGAGATCTATAAGGAAGTAGTTATTGTTCCTCCTAATACGACATTGTCTGTGGTCATCTATTAAAACCACTCAGACCCTCAGATTTAGGGCGCGCATCAAAAAACGGTGCCCTTAGGCCGAATTCATGACATTTTGCAAAGATTTGTTGGTTAAAAACCTCACAGATCTTGACCAAGGGGCTTGGGTCGTACCATTGTGAGGGCCTAACAGAGCTCGAGGAGAGTCTTATGAAAATAGTTACTGAATTTCCATTTTTCACATTAAACAAAGCTTTGGCTGCAAAAAAAGAATTGGCAGGCAAAACACCTGAAGAAATTCAAACTAGCCTGGCAGAAACTTTCAAACTTGAAGGCGAAAAATTGACTCACTTCATGCAGGCTCTTGAAGTAGCGGCTACTAATGCAGGTCCTACTTTGCGCCGTGTTTTGGTTGCAACTTTCGCTGAAGGTGAAAAAGTTCCAGCTAAAGCTGTTCAAGCTGAATCATTCCACTACGTTCCTGATTTTGTTCCAACTGCTAAACCAGCAGCTGAGCCAACAACTGGTAAAGGTGGCCCACGTAAAGGTGGCGGCAAAAGCGGCGATAAAAAAGGTGGTTCTCCATGGGGCATGTCTCCTGAAGAATTGGCTGCTAAAAAGGGCAAAGGCGCAGCTCCAAAAGCTTAGTCTGCACAAAATGCGGTTGTAAATTGTGAGTAAAAAAAAGGGAGCGAATGCTCCCTTTTTTTGTTTTATGGATGCATATCTCTGCGTTCTTCTTTTCGTGAAGGACCTTTTTCGCTCGATTTTGAAATATCTTTGGCTCCGCACTGTTTTAGAATTCTTTCGGCTTTATCCTGCCATTCACTATCGTCAACATGCACTGATAGCAAAATACCGCCATTTTTCACCATGGTTTCATAGCGTTTGGCTTCATATTCTGGAATACCCATGCCAACTAATGCTCCAGCCAAGCCACCTACTGCAGCGCCGGCACCAGCACCAGCAAGGGCCGCCATGATCGGGCCTGCTGCCACCAAAGGACCTAGCAATGGCAAAGTCGCAATTGCACCTGCGCCCACCAGCCAACCTAATGTACCACCCAAAAGGGCTCCCGTGCCGCCACCAATCGTCGCACCCTCTGGTGCTTTGGTGTCTTTTTCGTGTGCGAAGCGAGTGGTATCACCTTTATCCGGCATCAAGACCGAAACGTCTTCGTTACGGAAGCTTTCCGTGCGCAGTTGCTCGACACATTTTTCAATTTGTGACCGAGATTCAAAGATTCCAAAAACAACTTTATCTCCACGTTGTCCCATCGCTATACTCCTTTTTTACTTGGTGATTACGGTGTTATTAATAACTTGTGTATCGCCCGCAACGCTTTTTGCGATACTTTCGACTTTGGCTTTTTCGCTGGCAGAGCTGACATTGCCTTTCAGAATCACACGTTTATTGTTGTCAGTAATGATCTGAATGTTGTGTGCCTTCATGGACAATGAATCATCTGCCACTATTTTTTCACGAATCAAGCGCGTGATATCTGTCGCACGCTGAGTTGTCATCGCCTGATCGTCGGCTTTTCCGACAGCTTGACCTTGATGGTGAGTTCCCTCGGCAAGGCCGGCACTCGCAGAAAGAGTTAAAACTAATATTGAAAAAATAATTTTCATAAAGCCTCCTTTGACTCACACCCAAGATAATCGGGGCGCTAAGTATTTCCATCATTCTTAGAAAAAACTGTGAAGTCTCATGGAGGGAGGGGAGCACTATGATGACCCGCATACGACGCTGGTCGAGAGAGAGAACCTTGGGCCAGTGGTGATTTGTATTTTGCGCCACTTGAACAGAGTTTTTGATTTGGTACGTGAATCGCTTTTCAATGAGTTTGTTTTCTAAAGTAAAGAGGGGGAAATTATGTTGAAGTTGCTTATTGCCTTAGGTCTAATGGTTCCATTTTTTTCAGTGGCGGCTGACGAAGCTGATCACGTGATGATAACTCCGCAACAGATAACGTGGGGGGATGCTCCAAAGTCGTTGCCCAAAGGGGCTAAAGTGTCGGTTCTGTACGGTGATCCCGCAGTGGCAGGACCATTTGGTATGCGACTAAAGCTACCGGCGAATTATTTGATTCCGCCGCATTTCCATCCCCAAGATGAAAACATCACCGTGATCTCGGGAACTTTCATGATGGCCAAAGGAGATGATGCGAAAGGGAAGATGATGAAGCTGCCCGCTGGAAGCTTTGCGCGCATGAAGGCCGGAACACATCACTTTGCTCGCGCAGAAAAAGAAACTGTTGTGCAGCTAAATGGTATGGGACCATGGGCAATCACTTATATTAACCCCGCTGATGATCCGCGTGCTGCCAAAGAGTTGACTCAGCGTTAACAATGGATCGGTGCCAGGTCCTATTTACGGAAGTTTGCATAGCGTGAAGTGATCTTCTTCCAGGTGCCATCAGTCTTCATATCTTGAAGCGCTTTGCTGGTGGCATCGATGTCTTTTTGTTTGGTGATGTTCTTGTGAAAATAGATCCTAGAATCAAACAAAACTTGTAAAAATAGAATTAAATCGGATCTGAAAGTACATTCTCCATGGTCATTCCGCGACAAGTCCTCAGTCGTATGAATGCAAAGAGGGCAATATCTGGATACCCAAAGCGGATATCCTTCAGCGTGGAAGGGGTGTGACATATGTTAAGTAGTCTGATTCTGTTTCTGACAGCGCCCATTTTTGCCGCAAGTTTGACCTGCCAGACTGGCAGCTTTCGCATGCCCTATGATGGGGCAACCAAAGTGGTTAAAGCGCAAACATATTGTTTCAATGAAGACCGCACCGAACTCTATTCTAAAGACTGTCAAAGTCGTAAATGCTCGGCCTTTAATCTTGAAATCCAAGTGAAGATGGCAGATTTGTTGAATGAATCAAGTAACCCAGGCTTCAACCTGTGCCGCAAACTTGGCGGAAAGCCGGAGCTTTTGCAATTCGAGGCCTCTGCGGAATGGTTTGCCCTGGATCGCTTTAATTTCAAAGACGGCGCCTTCGTCAGTACCGGCGAACTTATGCGCCACTACTTGCATAAACCAAATAGACTATCAATCGACCATATCCTTAATGGACGCTACAATCTCGCGGCATTTTTGCAAATTTGATTCGGCAGAGTGGCGATTTAAAATCGCATACAATTTCCATCCCGTCGAAGGAATTTTAAATTTAGAGACGGCGAGAAGTTTTAGTTCTTCAACGGTAAAATAATCCAATTGAAAAGGTGCTACCGCATAGCCCCCAAGAATCAAGGCACGCGCACTGAAGTGATCTTCGATATAGTAAGCGCGTTGATAGTCATTCAAGCTGTCATACCAGTCATCACGGATGCGGTCGCCTACAATCACTGGTAAATCTTTGAGCTCTTCTGGGGACTTGGCTTTTGCAATCTGCGGAAATTTAGATTTCAATCCCACGATACCGACGGTCTCATCCTTAATCTCGATACAATAGCGTGGATCGCGCAGGGGTTTTGAGTGGGATAAAACAAAAGCCATATCGATGCGATCACTGTTGATGGCTTCAAGTGCCTTGGCCGAGCGCACAGTAAAGACGCGCGTTTCATCTAAAAGATCCGTTTCCTCCAATGCGGGTAGCAAGAACTTTCGAGTGACATATTGAATGGCCGCGATCTTTAGGGAGTTTGGCTGACTGCCGGGTTCTTTCAATAGATCTGAAACCGACGACTTTTGTCCTTTAAGGTGCTCGGCCAATCGAACAGCGGAATCGGTCAGCTTCAATGCGCCAAGACCTCGTCCCCGTGAAAACAGCGCAAAACCCAGCTCTTCTTCAAGACGTTTTATCGCCATGCTTAAAGCGGACTGGGAAATGTGCAATTCCTTCGCGGCTTTGGAGATGCTTTTAAGCTCAGCGCACTTAAGGAAGTAAATAATGTTCTTAGAGTAGATCGTCGCATTCATAAATAAGTAATATCAATATTTAAACATCAAATAAATCGGTTTTACCTATTTTAGAAATCTTTGTATTACTCAGCACGTTGGAGGTCAAATGTTTGTTCTGCTGCTTTCGATTTTATTGCTTCCTCAGGCCAGTTGGGCCATGAAAAGTGTGCCATTCGCGATTCCATCCGCGGACCGTCAAACTGTGCTCACTGGGGAAATTGACTTTCCCGATACAGAGTTTGGTGAGCCCTTGCCAGCAATAATACTGGTTGGCGGAACAGGGCTGTTCGATCGGGACTACTATTTTGGTAATTCAGGAACGGAAGTTGATTTTCTATTTCGCGATCTTGCAAAAAAAGCGACTGGTAATGGCTTTGCCGTCGTCCGGTTTGACTATCGGGGAGTGCTATGTAATCAGCGCACGGCTCCCGCTTGCCCAAGCTGCAAAACTGATTTGGAGGTTAGGCAGAACTATGCGCAACACTGTATTGACAACAAAGTAAGAGAAACGGTTACGCCGAATTCCATTCGTGACGATATCGTCAGCATTTATAATTTTGTCCTGAAAGATCCCGCGGTTGATTCAAGACGGGTGATTTTGTTGGCTCACTCTGAGGGAACAGTTCATGCATCCTATCTTGTGCACGAAAAGCGCATTCAGCCCCGGGGTCTTCTTTATGTGGGAGCAGTGGGGGATAGTCCCAAGTCCCTAATCCAGTGGCAAGCAACTGATATTCACGGGAAAATCGCCACACTGTTATGGTGGCCCATGGATTCAAATAAAGACCGATCCATCAGTAACGGGGAAGTCAGCAGCAGCTGCCGGCTGATGGGCATTCCCGAAACAGCCTGCGCCACGTTGTTGTCACCGGTTGGGCAATGGACAGAGGACAGCTTGAAATATCGATTGGAGCAGGAGTACCAAGTGGCGCTGAGAGATGCTTTAGCTCAAGCTGACCAGGCACCTTTTTATTCCGAGAACACTGATTTGGGTGTCGTCTTCGCAAGCTACGCTTGGTGGAAAATGTTCTTTGTCGATACCACAGATGTGGCATCTCTGTTGAGAAACTATTCCGGGAAAGTCTCTATCAGTAATGGCGAAATAGACATTTCTACTCCCGGAAACCGGGAGTTACCTTTCTTTGAAAAGCTAAACAGGGGTGAGCAAGTGCGCATAAACCTTTTAAAAGGCAAAGGACACAGCCTGGGGCCTCATAAACAAGTTGGACCGATACCAGAGGAGTCATTTCAGCACCTAATGACTGAAGCCCATTGGATATTAGATTCCAATAATTAGAAGGATATGATCGAAACGTTCTATTATACATGGCATTAGTGGTCTGGCATAACTCATCCCATAACGAACTAAACAAATTTAAAAGGATGAATTATGAACACGGTGAAAGCTCTTATCGCAGTAATGGTTTTGGCAGCAGCTCCAACAGCAATGGCACGTGAGTGCACAGATGCGAATGGCAACGATATCTCTAATCAGCCTCCAGTATTCCAGGAATTGATTTCTAAATCTGAAAACTGCTATCAGGCGGTAGAGCTTGCAAAAGCTTGTGCTTGGGGATCAAGCCTTGATGTCAGAACGGCTTCTTTGGCTTACGGTGTTTGCGAAACTGAATTGGCAACTCTTAAACCTGCAAAAGTAGATACTGATTTGCTAGCGACCATGAATGAGCGTTGTGGTGCTCATCACGACCCGAACGGTGGAACAATGGCTCGCTCTTTCACAGCGTACTGCCATTTGAATGCAATCGACTTTATTGTTTCCATGATTCCTCACCAAGAAGTATTCTAAATAAGAAACCCGGGCTAATCCCCGGGTTTTTTTCTTTCTCGGACAGGTATAGAATCTCCCGAGAGCGATTCCTCCGCAGCTTAAATCAAAGTCTTAACCAGATATTCATCCCAAGGTGAACCATCGGGCGCGGCTTTGGTCGTACTAGCTTGTGAATTTTCTTTCCTCTGCCATAATTAGGTCTTCTAAGGAGGGAAGAAGTGTCTATTGCATATCGTATATTGGTCGGTTTATTGCTTACGAGCTCATCTGCTTTTTCAGCTGATTTGGGTTTGGGGCAGGGACGTTTGTTTTTGGGCTCGGCCCAGGTAAGTCCTTCAGAGTTAAATACGGAACTTACGGCTCAGGGAATTAAAAACGTCGATTTGAACAATCAATTTGGCATCGAGATCACTTTTCCCACTTTTGAGTATTTGCAGCTGGGGCTGCGCTATTCACATCACCTCCTAAGTCAGGATGCCAGTACCTCCGGCAATGATTATAAAGCAAGTCTTACCCAAGACAGTATGATGGGCGTCGCCCGTATTCCTTTGGTGAAATCCGACGTCGTCCGTTTTGATCTGTTTGCGGGAGTCGGGGCAAGTAAATCCAGTTACACCATCAAATCTGCATCTCAGGATGGAAAGCTTGAAAAGGATGTCAGTCCCATAGCCGCAGCGGGTGCTTCCGTGGCGGTTGGTTACAAGAAGTTCTTTCTGTTTTTTGAAGGTGGATATGAAAGCAATAAGCTTGATGACTTAAGCTCATCGGGCACCATTAATACTAACGTCAAATCCATAGATCTGTCGGGCTCGTACCTGTTGATGGGACTGATGTTTGACGGAATTCCGATTTTTTCCAAATAGAAGAATCAAAACAATCTTGTCTTAATAGGATGATCTATGAAAAAGCTATTTCTAATTTTCCCTTTCGCTCTGTCCATTCTTAGTGGCTGCGCGGGAATGAAAGTCGTGGACCCCAATAAGCCCGACAACAAAGGCACATTGCAGGTGGACTACTCTGGTGGCTCCCCTAAATTGGTAGGAACTTACACTTGCACGATGGTTGGCGCCAATGGCAAGCGCGTCTATGCCACTGGTAAAAGCACAGAAGAAGCCCGGCAAGAAGCTATCGCCAAATGCCAGGACCAAACTGTGATTTCATTCTGCAAGGATTCGAAAATTTCCTGCGAGAAAAATTAATTTAAATAACTGTTTTATCGGACGGCAAGTTTTGCCAGTAAATCCGCAACTTGCTTGTCGCTAAGGACTTGGGCATTGTGGCAAGTTCCCTTGCTGCCCGGGAATATTTTAGTACACTGAATCCCATTCGACGACGGTGACGTGGCCGGGCCTGGGTTCAGTGAACAATCATGCTGAACAGCGTATTCATTGATAACTTCCAAACAGGCATGTTCGGACATGCAAATTCTGGATGCCTGAGCGTTTGATCCAGGCATCAGACTTTCCATTAAAGTTACTTTTGCATTCGGGTGATTAATTTCACATTCAACCAAACCCTTTGAATTTGGAACGGACTCTTCAGCAGGGATGTCTTCTGTAGAGTCGCTGATCGGCTGGTAGCTTGTGTCCCCAGAGCCTAGGGAGGCCTTTGTCATTTCAACTTGCGAAAGGCTAACCGGACTGCAGTTTTGGAAGCTTAAAACTAGCAGTGTGAAGAATCCAAGTGCAACAAGGTTTCGCATAGTCATCTAAGTCCCCTTTGTTAATGGAAGTAATTGCAATTTGTATTCCTAAACAAACGGAGCCAATTCGACCTTGATTCTCATAAACGACTCGATATGAGAAGGGGATGTCACAATACTGACGTTGACGATTAGTTCGACTGTGGTTGCGTTATCATTGCTAAAAACTAATTACCCGCAAAGACATTCTTACAGAGAGAAAGATGGGACTTCTGGGACCAGATCTTGGTCAACTCTTGGCTAAAGGGTGTGTGAAACCTTTTGGATTTGTGCAGAGCTTGTTCAATTAAAGCCAACCACATCAGTGCCTTGTCTTTTTCGGCAAGCCATTGCTCTGACGTTGGTGGAAGATATTCTGCTTTTCCTGAAGTGATGTGATCAAACTTGATCTGAAATTCAAAGTGACCCATTGAATCGACAATCTTCCATGGAGGTACTGCGAATTTCACTTGGTCATCAATTAGGATGGTGCGATCCACATGGGCGCCGGGAAGCACTCCAGCAAGGTTTTTCTTGTATCGGTCGGCAAAGCCCAGGGACTGGTCAGTTGAAACTTCTATTAGATTATCTTTGGAAAGTACCTTATAGGAAATATCAAAAGCCGAGCGACCCGATGGCAACTTGAAGGCCTTAAGCAAAGCTTCATTGCGGGATTGCCCGCCGCCGCTAAAAAAGCTGATGCGAACATCAGGATACTGAAGAAGTCTTTCCAGCACTTCGCCCAAGTGATCAGTGGGGCGATAGGTCTTGTGCTCGACAGTAATGGCTTTGTTGTCCATTTGATTTTTATTATCAGGATCAATGGTATAGAAGGTCGTCCAATCGATATCAAAGACCACGTCAATAGGCGCAGCCGAAGCCGAGCCTACCTGAGCGCAGATCAATAATAGCAGTCCCACAAACCATGATTTCATCAGAGCCAAGGAATGCCAGGATTATGCCATTCAGAGAAGGCATCAAATCCAATGTATTCGGATACATCAGCTCTTTGAATCCAAAGTGAAGTGCATAGGCGCCCAAATGGGGTGTGCTGATTTAAGTTTAGACACCTGAGGAAAGATCGCTATTCTGAATCCGAATTGAAGATCGAGTTAACAACTGCTAGTTTCAGAGGTGTTAATACGTCCTTTATAAATTCAAGATCTGGTTGAATGTCTCTACCAACTTCCTCAAAAAGTTGACTATCGGAATGATTATTAACTGACACCTAAATCTTTAGTCAGTGGTAGTTATGATAAGTCAATCCGGGTCCCTCGAAATTCAAGCGAACTCTCGTTTCAACAATCTGCTTTCTGGTGTTTTATTTGTAGCACTGGGATCTTCCAGTTACGGAATGCTTTCGACGTTTGTGAAGCTGGCTTATAAGCAAAACTTTACCACGGCGGAAGTCACGATTTCTCAGGTCATCTGGGGCGTTCTGATTCTGACGATCATGAATGGATTGTTTAATAAGACTGCTGAAAAAATGAAATCTCAGGATCTGCGTCATTTGCTGATTGCAGGATTGCCAGTCGGATTGACCAGTGTTCTGTACTATTCGTCGGTGAAGTACATCGATGCTTCAGTCGCGGTCGTGCTATTGATGCAGTCAGTGTGGATGGGGATTGTGGTCGAGTCGATTCGCAGCAAACGCGCCCCGGGTTTTGAAAAATTACTTGCAGTCATGATCGTGCTATTTGGTACTTTGATGGCCACCAATGTTTTTGGTGCCTCCCATAAATTGGATATGCGGGGAGTGGTGCTGGCAGTTTTGTCGGCGATGTCCTTTAGCTGGGCCTTGGCTTCAACCCAAAGCGTGGCGGCCCACTTGCATCCCATCAAGCGCAGTCAGATCATGATGTTTGGTGCGTGTATCATCGTGGGTATTTTTGGATTTCTGACTCAGCTGGGGCCTTACTATTTGAATGTCCATGTGCTGAGCGAGGAATTCACGCGCAATCAGGCTTTTGATTTTTCGATTTTCTTGTCTTATGGATTTATCATTGCGGTTTTTGGTACTGTCATCCCGCCGATCATGCTGAACAAGGGCTTCCCCATTGTGGGAGTCGGTTTGGGAAGCATTATCTCGGCTGTAGAGTTGCCATTTGCGATGACGATTTCATTCTTGGTTTTAAATGAAAACGTTGTCGGTACCCAGTGGTTGGGTGCCATGATCATTATTATCGCGATTGTTCTGCTGAATTATAAAATGACTTCACCGCGCGAAAAAGCTCCCGCATCTGCCAGCAGTTGAAGGACCTGAAGGTCCTTCTTATCGACCTGGCAACTTTTCCCGGCATTCAAGCTTAGAATCAGTTTGTGCAGGCTGCTGCCCTTTGTGCCTTCGATCAATGCTCCGCCAAAACTAAAATATACTTTAGACTTTGAGATCTGGCTTTGCTGCCACAATATCGGGGACTTCGTGCTGCGCAGGCTGATGTGCGATTTTGCAGTTAACTTTAAAGTCGTATGAGGAATGGTTTTAAATCCTTGCGACGAGATGTGCTTCATCCAGGACTTCAAAAAGGTTTCCTGCAGTTCCTGCTGAGTCATTTTTTGCAACATCTCGATGGATTGCTGATAAGCCGGTGGAAGCTCGGTGACTTCGCCGGATTGGTTATGGCGAGTTTTAAAACGAGTTGTTCCCATGGATGACAATGTTTCCGAATGAGAGTCCAAAAGACTTTTCAAGGTCTCTGTCACCATTTCTTTATGGGACTTATCCACCCACACACCCAGGCTCCAGGTCGCACTGAAAGAACCATCGGATTCGGCAATATGCCACGCCGAAGAAGGCCAATAGGTGATATCGCCCGGGCCGGCCTCTAAAAGCTCCGAATGTTTTTTGTGCTTTTCATAACTGAAGGCGCGGTCCAATGATGGATTCTTTTTCACGTATTCAGGGCTCCACAGGCGGAATTTCTTTTTACCCACCACCGGGAAGCTAAAAACACCACAGGAATCCACGTGAACCCCAAACGGAGTCTTGCGGTAGTTCCCCAGGTAAAGACCCATTTCAGAAAAGCGGTTGGGAAAACCCACGTGCTGATAAAGCTGGTCAGTGAAATCTGTAAGTAGGTGCTGCTTGGATAAGTTAACCTGCAATAGTTCATCGCAAACCAGGCAGTAGTCCGGGAACAGAGCCTTCATGCGCTCGTGATAACCCAGCAGGGACTTGTCAGATTTTTCAGGCAGAACTTGGAGGACCTCTTCCGGGTCGGCCTTAAAGCCATCGATATAAAACTTGAAACCCTCAGAGTCGTTTAATTTGCGGCAGCGGTCGGCAAAGAGCACCAATAGCTTAAAGATTTCATCGGCACTGATTTCACGCAGGCTTGATTGAACGTTTTTTAAGGCAAGGGGCTTTTTTTCCCAGATGTTTCTGGCAAAACCGGTCCAAAATTTCTGATCAAGCTGAGCTGGTGAAGCCACAGTAACTCCAAAGGGCGTAATTGAAAGGGATTCTGGAAGATTCCTTTAGAATCCATTTTGAGTCAAATAAAGCCCGGAGCTTGTAAATTTATCAACGCTTTTGAACGCCCCTCATAACACCTTGTGATGATGGGGGATTTAGCATAAATAGTACCCCTCTGGAGACCCCTTAAATGAACTCACCTGCCGTCACTTTTCAAGATACCATTCAGACCATCGAGCTTAAGCGTGACGTGACCAAGCACATGAAGCAGGGGCATCGTTGGCTCTTTGCCAATTGCTTTGAAGACGGCCGTAATCTGAAGTCGGGGATTCATCTTTTAAACTACAAAGGCGAGGTTTTAGCCCTGGGGATTTGGCAAGGGGATACGCAGTTGCGTTTCCGTGTTTTGGTTTTGGCGGATGAACCTATTTTTAGACGCAACAACATGAAGCGCACCCTGGAGCTTTACTTTGAAAGTCAGTGGCGCAAAGCCGTTGAAATTCGCAGAACCTTTGATCTTTCTGTCACGAACTCCTTCCGTTTGATTAACGGGGAGGGTGACGGCTTGCCAGGTTTGATTATTGATATCTATAA